>NZ_LR134167.1:1605000-1917738 GCF_900635775.1 Avibacterium volantium
AACAGGCTTAAATCTTGCTGTTCGCTTAAGGCTTTAAGCGCTTCTAAACTCATCATTGCGTGTTGTGGATAATCAGCCACCGCAAGACGGCGCAACATCGTAACGTGCGCGCCGCAGCCTAGCACTTCGCCTAAATCATCAATTAACGTGCGAATATAAGTGCCTTTTGAGCAATGCACTTCCAAGGTTAAATAAGGCGCTTGGTAATCAATAAATTTCAGCTCAAAAACGGTAATTGGACGTGCTTCGCGCTCTACAGTGATCCCAGCGCGAGCATATTCATAAAGCGGTTTTCCCTGATGTTTTAGGGCTGAAAACATTGTTGGCACTTGCATAATTTCACCACGAAATTGCTCAAGTGCGGTTAAAATTTGCGAAATTTCTGACCGCACTTCACGCACTTGCACCACTTGTCCATCCGCATCAGAAGTATCGGTGCGTTCGCCCAATTTTGCGGTAACCAAGTAACGCTTATCGGAATCCAATAAATATTGCGAAAACTTGGTCGCTTCGCCTAAACAGATGGGCAACATTCCTGTGGCAAGGGGATCTAACGCACCAGTATGCCCTGCTTTATTCGCCTGAAAAAGCCGTTTTACTTGTTGCATAATTTGGTTAGAACTCGCCCCTTGCGGTTTGTCTAACAAAAAAATGCCGTGAATATGACGGCCTTTATTTTTTGCCTTACTCATTGTTTTCTTTGCTGTTTTCTTTATTGTTTTCGTGGCTTTCTGCATCACCTTGGTAGCGTTTTTCATCATCACGAATCGCTTCGCTCACCAAGTTAGACATTCTCATTCCTTCCACTAAGGATTTGTCATACACAAAGCGTAACTCTGGCACGATGCGCAAGCGCATTGCTTTAGCCAGTAAAGAACGAATATAAGGCGAGGCTTTTTCCAGCCCTTTCATTCCGCTTTCGATAACGCTGTCATCTTGATCAAATAAGAAAGTTACGAAAACTTTCGCATAAGCGAGATCGCGGGAAACTTCCACATCAGATACGGTTACCATTCCAATGCGAGGATCTTTCACTTCACGTTGTAAAATCACCGCGATTTCTTTTTGTAATTCTTGTGCGACGCGGTCGGAGCGTTTAAATTCTCTTGCCATTTTATTTTCCTATAAATAAAAACAGGATAATGATGTGATCGCGCGGCATTTAGCCTACGGCGAAAATCCTATCCTATTTACATTTGTGTGATTAATTTTTTATTAATAAGGAAAAGTGCGGTCAAAAACACCGCACTTTTTGCCATTAAATTGAGCGTTTAATTTCAACCACTTCAAAGACTTCAATTTGGTCGCCGACTTTGACATCGTTGTAGTTTTTCACCCCGATACCACATTCCATTCCGTTACGCACTTCAGCAACGTCATCTTTAAAGCGGCGGAGCGATTCCAATTCCCCTTCAAAGATTACCACGTTGTCGCGTAATACACGGATTGGGTTATTACGTTTCACCACGCCCTCTGTCACCATACAACCTGCGATTGCACCAAATTTCGGATGACGGAACACATCACGCACTTCAGCAAGACCGATAATCTCTTGCTTGAATTCAGGTTGGAGCATACCGCTCATCGCCGCTTTGATTTCGTTAAGTAGTTCATAAATGATTGAATAATAACGCAAATCAATATTTTCATTTTCAATAATACGGCGTGCAGAAGCATCGGCACGAACGTTAAAGCCAACAATAATCGCGTTAGATGCAGCGGCTAGGGTTGCATCAGTTTCGGTAATTCCGCCCACGCCAGAACCAACCACATTCACTTTCACTTCTGGGGTTGAAAGCTCTTGTAAGGCTTGAACGATCGCTTCTACCGAACCTTGAACGTCCGCTTTAACGATAACGTTCAACTCTGCCACATCTCCCTCTGCCATATTGCTGAACATATTTTCCAGTTTCGCTTTTTGCTGACGGGCTAATTTCACTTCGCGGAATTTACCTTGACGATATAATGCCACTTCGCGCGCTTTTTTCTCATCACGCACCACGGTGGCTTCATCACCGGCAGAAGGCACGCCAGATAAACCTAGCACTTCTACTGGAATTGACGGGCCAGCTTCGCTAATGTCTTTACCGTTTTCATCACGCATTGCACGCACACGGCCGTATTCAAAGCCACAAAGTACAATATCACCACGGCGTAATGTACCGGATTGAACGAGGATTGTTGCCACTGGGCCGCGGCCTTTATCAAGGTAAGATTCAATCACCACACCCGTTGCCATTCCGTCTTTCACCGCACTGAGTTCTAATACTTCAGATTGCAATAAAATCGCATCAAGCAATTCATCAACGCCCGTTCCTTTTTTCGCTGAAACGTAAACGAACTGCGTATCGCCCCCGAATTTCTCGGCGATCACTTCGTGTTGCAATAATTCTTGCTCTACGCGATCTGGGTTGGCTTCAGGTTTATCAATTTTATTCACTGCCACCACAATTGGCACACCTGCCGCTTTCGCGTGTTGGATCGCTTCGATTGTTTGCGGCATCACACCGTCATCAGCGGCAACCACAAGCACTACGATATCTGTGGCTTTTGCACCACGCGCACGCATTGAGGTAAAGGCTGCGTGTCCCGGTGTATCCAAGAAGGTGATCATTTTGCCATCGTCTGTTTCAACGTGATATGCACCGATATGCTGGGTAATTCCCCCCGCTTCGCCCGCTGCCACTTTGGCTTTACGAATGTAGTCAAGTAAAGAGGTTTTACCGTGGTCAACGTGTCCCATAATGGTAACCACTGGCGCACGATTTACTTTTTCCGCATTCACATCACGATCGCCTAATACAGATTCTTCTAGCTCATTTTCTTTACGCAGGATCACTTTGTGTCCCATTTCTTCGGCTACAAGCTGTGCGGTTTCTTGGTCGATCACTTGGTTGATGGTTACCATTTCGCCCATTTTCATCATTGTTTTGATGATTTCGGTGGCTTTCACTGCCATTTTGTTGGCTAATTCCGCCACTGTAATGGTTTCACCAATCACCACATCACGGTTTACTGGTGCGGCAGGTTTTGTAAAGCCTTGTTGTAAGCTGCTGCCTTTTTTGCCTTGTTTACCTTTAAAGCCTTTTCCGCCTTTAGCATCTTTTTGGTTACGGCGATTGGATTCACGCTCGTTTTTGTTGCTATCGTCTTCGCGTCCGCCTTTTTTCGCTTTGGCTACTTTATTTTTGCCACGTCCACGATTTTCATTACGGCGTTCTTCTTCATCTTCCGCTTCACGGGCATAGCTTGAAGTGAGATGATAATCTGAGTAATCTTCAGAATTTTCATTTTTTTCATCCGCACTTGCAAGATCTGCATAACGTTTTGCTTCTTCTGCGGCTTTGCGTGCTTGCTCTTCCGCTTTTTGACGAGCTAATTCATCAGCTTTACGGCGTAACTCTGCCTCTTCCGCTTTCAAGCGTTCTTTTTCTTCATCAACCGCTTTATTGGCAGTTTCTTTTGCTGATTTTTCTGCTTTTTCTTTCGCTTTTTGTTCAGCTTGACGTTTTGCCTGTTCAGCTTTTTCCGCTTCTTTTTTCGCTTTTTCGGCTGCTTTCTCTTCCGCCGCTTTCTTTTCCGCTTCTTGTTTTGCTTTTAAGCGTGCTTCTTCTTCCGCACGGATAGCTGCTTCCGTTGGCACAGTACGTTTTTTACGCACTTCCACTTGTACAGTTTTGTTTTTACCTGTACTGGTTGTGGTGCTTGCCGTGGTTTTCGTACGGCGCTGTATGCTTAATTTTTTCGGTGCATCCGATTTTTTTACTTCATCTACCATAATTTTACACCCCTTTTTATTCTTCGCTGAACCAACAAATGTTGCGTGCTGCCATAATTAAATCCGCTGCTTGCTCAGCGCTTAATTCTTCAATATCGGCTAAATCATCAACACCTTGCTCCGCTAATTCTTCTAAGGTGGTGATTTGTTTTTCTGCTAGTTTAAATGCGATATGACGGTTCATTCCTTCTAGATTGAGTAGCTTGTCTTCAATATGCGCTTGTTTTAACGCTTCTTCTTCCGCTAATGCAGCGGCTGTTAGTGCATCTTTTGCGCGGGTTTGCAATTCTTCCACTAAATCTTCATCTTCTAAGCCATCAATCGCAGTAAGTTCGCTCACTGGTACATAAGCTAGCTCTTCTAAATTAGTGAAGCCCTCTTCAACCAGAATTTGCGCGAATTCTTCGTCAATTTCTAAGGCGTTCATAAAGAGTTTCAACACTTTGTTATCTTCAGCTTGATGTTTTTCATTTAGCTCTTCTGTGGTCATTACATTTAACGCCCAACCTGTAAGCTGTTTGGCTAAACGCACGTTTTGACCATTACGTCCGATGGCTTGTGGTAAGTTTTCTGCTTCAACGGCAATGTCCATAGAATGGTTATCTTCATCAACCACGATAGAAGTCACATCGGCTGGTGCCATTGCGTTAATCACAAATTGTGCAGGGTTGTCGTCCCACAATACGATGTCCACACGCTCACCACCTAATTCATTGGTGATAGCTTGCACACGCGCGCCACGCATACCCACACAAGCACCCACTGGATCAATACGTTTATCATTGCTTTTCACAGCAATTTTGGCACGCGAACCTGGGTCACGGGCTGCACCTTTAATTTCAATTAGCTCTTCACCAATTTCTGGCACTTCAATACGGAAAAGCTCAATGATCATTTCAGGTTTTGCACGGGTAACAAAAAGCTGTGCGCCTTTGCTTTCTGGGCTAACGCGATATAACACGCCACGCACACGATCACCTGGGCGGAAATTCTCGCGCGGTAACATATCTTCACGCAAAATCACCGCTTCTGCTTGCTGACCTAAATCTAAAATAATATTTTCACGGTTTACTTTTTTCACCGTTCCCGTAACAATTTCGCCTTCATTAGAACGGAATTGTTCAACGATTTTATTACGCTCCGCTTCACGGATTTTGCTGCTGATCACTTGGCGTGCGGTTTGCATTGTAATACGGTCAAAGGCCACCGATTCGATTTGATCTTCGACATAATCACCCACTTGCACATTTGGATCTTCAAATTGTGCCGCTTCAAGGGTGATTTCTTTTGTTGGGTTAGTCACTTCGTCCACCACTAACCAACGGCGGAAGGTGTCAAACTCACCAGTTTTTGGATCGATCACCACACGCACATCAATTTCTTGCTCGTATTTCTTTTTAGTAGAAAGGGCAATGGCACTTTCTAATGCTTCAAAAATCTTTTCGCGTGGTAATAATTTTTCATTTGATACGGCTTCTGCCGCCAATAAAATCTCTTTACTCATTTTTATTCTTCCTATCTAAAATTAAAATTTTGCTACCACATTGGCTTTTTGAATGTTGCCAAATACCAATACTTGCGGTTGCCCATCTACGAGCAAGGTGATCATATCATTTTCAATTTTTTCCAATTTACCTTGCCATTTACGGCGTTCTAACACAGGAATACGCAAATGCACCACAATTTCTTCGCCAATATAGCGTTGATATTGTTCAAGGGTAAATAATGGACGATCTACGCCCGGTGAAGACACTTCAAGGTTATATTTATCCGCAATCGGATCTTCCACATCTAAAATGGCGCTAACTTGACGGCTTACATCTGCACAGTCATCAACACTCACACCACCTTCTTTATCGATATAAATACGCACGGTTAAAAAACGGCCTGCGCGCTGACATTCAATGCCCCAAAGTTCGCAGCCTAAATCTTCAATAGAACCTTTTAATAAATCTGATAATTTCTCTTCTAAAGTTGCCAAAACAACCTCCTTAATCAAACTCAGGACGTAAAAAAAGGGCTAATCAGCCCAGTTCTACATCTAAATTGCTCGTACAAAAAAACCCCAAAATTGGGGTTCTTTCTACTGAACTTGTTATGAATTGGTTGCGGGGGCTGGATTTGAACCAACGACCTTCGGGTTATGAGCCCGACGAGCTACCAAGCTGCTCCACCCCGCGTCCGAAATATGCAGCGTATTATACGCATAGAAAAACAAATAGCAAGGCTTTATCAAAAAAACTTACAAAAAAACTACCGCACTTATTTATTTGGCGTGTTTTCAAACAAGCGATAAATGGCGATTAAATCCATTCTTGCAATAGGTTTGAAAGGCAATAATAAATAATATAACCAGCGATTTTTGGCAATAAAGGATTGTGTTTGTTGCCAAATTTCTGGCTCACAATATTGCTGATATTTTTCTACTGTTAAACGCATTTGTTCATCAGAAATGCAATCAGAACGCCCAAGACTATGGATAAAAATCAAGCTATCTCGTACCTTTTGCCAATTTAGGTTGGCGTGATTAGAACGGGATTCAAAATCAATAAATTGCACCTTTCCTTCATTCCACGCCATATCACGCAGTGCTGGGCGACCATGAACCAAGCCTTTTTTATGCAAATCCGTTAAGGCCTTTGCGCCGTCGGCTAGAATAGCCAATTTTCCATCAGAACTGAGATCTGGCTTATCCACCCAATAACTGATGGTTTTGCCTGCATCTTTTAGTACTAAAAAATCTTCGCCAAATGCCATTAATTTTGGCACTGGGGCATTTTTTTCAGCTAAAAATTGTAAGGTTTTCAATTCATTTTGAAAGGCCTTTTGCGGTTGCGGTTTAAGTAAACGCCACACGCCTTTAAGTTGTTCAGGTTGTTTGAGCCAGTAGCGTTGATTTTCATAATCAAAGCTCACTATTCGTTCGCCTTTATGCTGTTTAAGCAAGGCCTGTACCTTTTCTTGAAATTCACTATTTTGTGCCGACATCAAACAACCTCATTTTTACTTAATCATTATTTCCAAACATCAGGATTCACGCCACGTTTAAGTAGCTCTGGATGTTCTTCAATTTTAAATTCTGGCTCACGAATACCAGCTTTAATTTGGCGTTGATAATCTTTTAATAACGTCCAAACAATCGGTGAAAGTAGCACGATAGACACCAAGTTAATTAGCGCCATCACCGCCATTACGGTATCGGCAAAGTTCCACACCACATTGCCTGAATTCACTGCGCCGAAGTACACGAAAAATAGCACCACTAATCGGAAAATAAACACCACCACAGGACGATTTTTCAGGAAACGGATATTGCTTTCTGCGTAGGCATAGTTACCAATGATGGAAGAAAATGCAAATAACAATAAGATGAAAGCAAGGAAGTGCAAGCCAAACTCACCAACGTGATATTGTAGCGCATTTTGCGTCAGAGAAATGCTTTTCAGCATTTCGCCGCCGTAGTTGTCTGATAGCAAAATGATGATAGCCGTACAAGAACACACAATAATGGTATCCACAAACACGCCAAGCATTTGGATTAAACCTTGGCTTACTGGGTGCTTAACATCGGCTGAAGCCGCAGCATTTGGCGCAGAACCCATACCTGCCTCATTCGAGAATAAACCACGCTTAATTCCCATTAACATTGCTTTAGAGAAAATCGCCCCGAACATACCGCCAGCCATTGCGTCAAAAGAGAACGCACTATGAATAATATTACTGATTACAGTTGGGATCATTTCAATGTTCATTCCCATAATGATCGCTGCCATAATTAAATAAAACAGCGCCATTGTTGGCACAACTTTAGCGGAAACTTTACCGATACGCTTCACACCGCCGAAAATAATCAAGGCGGTTAAAATCACCAAACCCGTTCCCACATAACTTGGATTCCATTTCCACGCATTGCCTGTTGCCTCAACAATCGCATTGGATTGCACCGCATTGAAAGCAAAACCAAAGGTAAAGATTAATGCGATGGCAAAGCAGGCTGCCAACCAGCGAGATTTTAAGCCTTGCACAATATAATAAGCAGGGCCACCACGGCTCACGCCATCTTTATCTTTTAATTTATATAATTGAGCAAGAGAAGATTCCGCTACCGCACTGGACATTCCGATCAACGCCGTAACCCACATCCAGAACACCGCGCCTTCACCGCCAATGGCAATCGCTGTGGCTACCCCACCAATATTGCCCACGCCCACACGGCTGGCTAAGCCTGTCGCAAAGGCTTGGAATGGCGTTAAAGAATCCCCCGTAGAGGCACGTCCAAACCACATCTCACGCAAACTTTGTGGAAATAAGCGTAACTGCACTAATCCTGTGGTGAGCGTAAAGAAAATACCCACGCCTAATAAAGTGATTACGGTAATATCCCAAAGTGGGCCATCAAATGTTTCCACAAACCACGTTAGAGCCTGCTCCACATTGCTGATAATTTGCTCAATCATAAACTTCTCCTCATAATGAAAGCAGGCATTTTAATAGATTTTATATAAAGAGAGAATAATCAGGATAAAAATAAGAATAAAAACTCAATAAAGTATCAAATAGTAGAAACTTTTCAAAAAATAACCGCAGTTTATTATTTTATATTTAATGCACTTACTAAAAAGAGTGAGCATACTCCCCGTAAAAAACTAAAAATTATTCATAATCCATAAAAACGATACAGTTTTAATCTATGCTGTTGATCGCCTCACAGCAAAACACGCTGAGTGGAAAATGCCTTTAATTTGCAAAAATGTGAGCTATATCACATTCTATTTTTAATAAACGCTTAAAATTAAATTGAAATTATGGTTTAATAATTTTAAAATTAGTTTACCTGAATGATAAATTTCAATGACAACCTAATTTAACAAGTTTAAGGAGCAACTATGTCAAACATTTTAGATCAATTCTCATTAAAAGGTAAAATCGCCTTAGTAACAGGCGCATCATACGGTATCGGCTTTGCCATCGCTTCCGCATTAAGCCAAGCGGGCGCAAAAATCGTATTCAACGATGTAAATGAAGAAAACTTGAAAAAAGGCCTTGCCGCTTATAAAGAAGCAGGCATTGATGCGCACGGTTATTTATTTGATGTAACCAATGAAGAAGCGGTAAAAGAACACGTTGCGAAAATCGAAAACGAAGTAGGCGTGATTGACATTTTGGTCAACAACGCTGGTATCATTCAACGCATCCCAATGTTAGAAACCACCGCGGCGGATTATCGTAAAATTATCGACATCGATTTAACTGGCCCGTTCATTATGTCAAAAGCCGTATTACCTTCAATGATCAAAAAAGGACACGGTAAAATCATCAACATCTGCTCAATGATGAGTGAATTAGGTCGTGAAACCGTGGTTGGTTATGCTTCTGCAAAAGGTGGCTTAAAAATGCTAACCAAAAACATCTGTTCAGAATTTGGTGAAGCGAACATTCAATGTAACGGTATCGGCCCAGGTTACATCGCTACCCCACAAACCGCACCATTACGCGAAAGACAACCAGACGGCTCACGCCACCCATTCGATCAATTCATCATCGCCAAAACCCCTGCTGCTCGCTGGGGAACCCCAGAAGATCTCGCAGGCGCTGCAGTGTTCTTATCTTCTGATGCCTCAAACTTCATCAACGGGCATATTCTATACGTTGATGGCGGTATCTTGGCGTATATTGGTAAACAGCCGTAAATTGCTTATAGGTGTGGGTCTTCAGCCCGCACCTTTTTTATTATTCATACGGACTAAATAGGAGGAAAATATGAATAATCAAAATGCAGTACAAGCCTCATCGCCAGAATTTAATAAACAACTTCGGCGGGCTAAATTCGGTGCAGCCATCGGCACTTCTCTCGACCAGATGGAAATGACTCTCTTCTCTCTCGCTTCGGCATTATGTTTTGGCCAAGTTTTCTTCCCTAACGCATCACCTATTATTGGTTTAATCTCAGCTTTTGGTATTTATGGTGTAGGCTTTTTAGTTCGACCAATTGGGGGATTGATTTTCTCTCATTTAGGTGAAACTCGTGGACGTAAATGGGTATTATCCACAACCGTCTTATTAATGGGATTAGCGACATTTAGTATTGGTTTAATTCCATCTTATGACAGCATTGGAATTTGGGCGCCAATACTCTTGATTATCTGCCGTTGTGTACAAGGTGCAGCTGTTGGTGCTGAATATACATCTGGCACAACTTATCTTACTGAAATCGCACCAATTGGCAAACGTGGTATTACGGCAAGCTATGTATGGGCTGGCGCGAGTGCAGGAACAGTTGTTGGTGGTTTAGTATGGACAGTTATCCTTGTTAGCCTTGATCGTAATGATTTAATTGCTTGGGGCTGGCGTATTCCATTTTTATTAACGATCTTTGTAACTGTTTTCGCTATTTGGATGCGCTTAAAATTGCACGAGTCACCTGTTTTTGTCGAAAAACAGAAAGAGTTCAAAGAACGTGCCAAACAAGCAATGCCTCTTGTTCAAGCGTGGAAACATTCTCGTAAAAATATGCTACGCGTTTTCGGTTTCACTTTTCCTTGTGTTGGACATTCATTTATGTACCAAGCATTTTTAGGTGGCTATATTGTAAACTATGTCCGCTCAGATGGTGGAGCAATTTTCTCAACTGCCACAGCAATTGGTGCAGTAGTTGGAATTTTTGGTGGACTATTCGGCGGCTGGCTCTCTGATAAAATTGGACGCCGTAAAGCAGGATTAATTTACTCCATCATAATGTGTATCTTCCCATTCTTCGCCTTTATGATGGCAAATACAGGTGAACCAATCTTAATCGGTTTGATTATGATCTTCTGTTTCTGGTTCCCAGCAGAAGGCGCTATGGGTGTACAAAGCCCTCAACTACCAGAAATTTTCGGTTCTCGCTATCGTTACAGTGCATTAACTGTTGCGCGTGAAATTGGGGCTATTGGTGGTGGATTGGTACCAATGTTCTCATCCATTATTTTAGCCTATTTCGGGGGATGGCAAGCTGTAGCTATCTTTATGAGCTTATTAATGATGATCACTGTATTCACAACTTACAATACCGTTGAAACTAAAGACCGTGACTTATTCGCCGAAGAAGATGCAATGTAATTATTACATCATTCATTAAATTAAAATGTAGAAGATGAAGATTGATCTTCTACATTTTTTATTTCTACCTTTGCTACTTACCTCATAAATTTTGCTGTAAAAATCACCGCTCTTTGCTAGAATGTTATTTATTGTTCTATCGAACTGTGCATAAAAATAATATGAAGAAACAAATATTCGATCGCTTAATCAAAAGCGCAGAACAAATGGTTGCGATTGAAAAAGGTAAAATGATTCCCCTAGCTAATTCAATAACCACTTTCCATATTCCAAATATAAAAAAGATTCGAGCAAATACCCAACTAAAACAAAAACGTCCCGAGTTTCCTTAGGGCGCAAAATAAAAATCAAACACTATCTCGAAAGAAACAATGCTGCAGCACCGCGGACGCCGCCGGAATCGCCGTATTTGGCTTTTTTGATCACTGGCACTTTGGCGCTGCGCATTAGGTGTTTAGGCAGGGCTTTTGGTAGTGCTTCGTAGAGATAATCAAAATTGGATAAACCGCCGCCGAGTACGATTAAATGCGGGTCAAGGGCTGTTATGATGTTGCCGATAGAAATGGCGGCGAGTTCCACAAACATTTCCACAAATTCCACCGCACTTTGATCTTTCGCGTAAAAACGCTGGATAATTTCTTTGGCTGATAGGCTTTCCCCTTTGAGATCGCGGTACAGCATTTCAAATCCACGGCCTGAAAGATAGGTGTCTAAGCAGGCTTGATTGCCGCAGCCGCAAGGGTAGATTGGTGCTTTGTCCCAGCCGAGCAATTTTAAGGCGTGGTAATTCAGCTGCATATGCCCCAGTTCGCCCGCCATTCCGATTTGTCCTGAGTAGATTTTGCCGTCAACCACTAAACCGCCGCCAAAACCTGTGCCAAGGATCAAGCCTAACACGCTTGGATATTGCTGATTTTCTTCTGCCCAAGCCTCTGATAAGGCAAAACAATTTGCGTCATTTTCTGCCCGCACTTCGCGATCTAAACGCTGGCTTAAATCTTGTAAAATAGGTTTGTTGTCTGCCACGCGAATATTGGTGATTTCCGCCAAGCCTGTTTCGTGATTCACAAAACCCGGTAAGCCCAGCCCTACTGTGCCTTTTTCGCCAAATTTTTCATCGGCTTTTTTCACCAAATTCACAATGGTATCAAGCCATTGTTCGTAACTCTCTTTTGGCGTATCCACCCGTTCGGAATATTGTTTTTCCAATTTTTCATTGAATACGGCAAGCTCAATTTTTGTGCCGCCAATATCAAATCCGTATAACATTGTTCACCTCAAAAAATAATTAAAAATCTGACCGCGCTTTCTTATTACGCTCTATCTTGCAAAGTGCAGTTGAAAATCGGTTTGTTTTTGATCCAATCGAATAATCCACAATGAAACACCCACGCCAGCAACACGGAAACCAATAAATCAATCGGGTAATGCATTCCTAAACGTAAACGGCTGACTAGCATTAGCACCGCCCAAATAGCAATGCCTGCGGTGAGATATTTCATTCCTTTATTGTTACGTCCAAGCAGCTGCCCAAATCCTACCGCAAGCATTAGCCAAGTGGCGGCAAAAATGCTGTGGCCAGATGGGAAAGAATAGCCTGTTTCTTTGCTACGGTGATGCACCAAATGGGCATCAACTTGTTTATCTGCATAATAATCCAACACGATTTGTTCACGCGCTTTGCGAGGTTGATCGTAAAAATAGTCAGGGCTAACGCTTGATTTTTCTGTTAATTGCACAATAAAAGGACGAGGTTCAGCAAACACCGTTTTGAGCGCCGATTTCACCCCTTGGGTTACCCCAACAGAAATCGCCATCACTGCAATCACCGCAAGGGCTTGTTTTTTATCTGCAATACAGAAAAAATACGCAACAGCAAACACGCCACAAGTGATAATGGCATAAGGCACACTACCTGTTTCGGTAATAAAATAAAGCAACGTATCAATTTGTGTATAATTTGTACCCCCTTGCCAATGCCAGTTAATTAACCACGCAAAAAAAGGCACACAACAAAGCAATAAGGTATATAATGATAAGCGTTTTAACATTTTAATCACTCCATAAATTTGAGTGCGTATTTTAGCATTATTCAATAAAAAAAGAATGAAGGATTTAGCGATGACAAAAATTCAACGGGTTACGGAAGCAAATTTACCGACCGAATTTGGTTTATTCCGCATTGTGGGCTTTGAGTTTCCCGACACCAAAAAAGAACACGTTGCCTTGGTAATGGGCGATATTAGCAATCAAGATGAGCCAGTTTTGGCACGCATTCACTCAGAATGTTTAACGGGCGATGCGTTGCATAGCCTGAAATGCGATTGCGGTTTTCAGCTTGCCACCGCACTACGTCAAATTAGTGAAGAAGGCCGTGGCGTGCTGATTTATCACCGCGAAGAAGGCCGCGGCATTGGCTTAATTAACAAGATCCGTGCTTATTCTTTACAAGATCAAGGAATGGATACCATTGAAGCCAACCTTGCTTTGGGCTTTGCCGCAGATGAGCGTAATTTTGAAGTTTGTGCGGATATTTTTGATCTACTCGGTGTAAAGCAAGTTCGCCTGCTCACCAACAACCCTAACAAAATCGACACAATGAAAAAAGCGGGGATCAACGTGGTGGAACGCGTTCCGTTAAACGTAGGCGAAAACCGCTACAACACGGAATATTTAGACACCAAAGCGAAAAAAATGGGCCATTTCATCGTGCATAACAATCAGAAACACCTAATGACCTGCCCACATTGTCAGGAAGAAGTGCCTACTCCTGATAAAGATTAATAAGTAAACAATAGCTCAATAACATATTGAGCTATTTTTTTGGAATTTGGATCGCAAAACTAATTTATCGTTGTCGCCTAAATTAACCCTTTTTCCTATGCTAAGAGCAGCTAAAATAAAACATACTCAAAACAATGCAGGTTGAATTTTTAGAAGATCATTTCCAAAATATATCCCATCAGTTTGCCTACTTTAAAGTAGGAAAAATTGATTACATTATCGACTTTTCAAATGATATTGACCTATTAACAAATCTTACAGATAACCAAGAAATTTTAAGTTTAATCAATGGCAAACAAACTTATACCATAAAATTTGCTGTAAAAGAATATTATGAAAGTACTCAAGCAGACATCGAGTTATACGCTGCGCCTAAAGGACAAAAATTCTCTCGCAATCTCATAAAAGAACTCAAAGAACAACTTGAATCACTGCTTTATTATCACTACTTACAATATCAACCAGAATGCTATTTTTTCATTGCTGAAAGACCTTCTTTAGTTCGAATGTATCAAAAAATGTGCGATAATCGTCATCCAATTCTCAATGAATTTCAAGCAATCACAAAATTAGGTCATAATCAAGACTGCTTTATAGTCAAAACCCCACGTTATGGAGCAAGATAATGAAAGAGCAAAAATACACGGCCGCAGAGCTTAAACGTCAAGCGATGGAATTATCACGCTTAGCTTATCAACAGGCAAAAAAGAATGCTGAAAACACATCACATTTAAACACAACAAAATCTAAATAGCGTGTAATTTGAAAGCGTAATAAGTCATCTAACCAGCTAACTGCAAAAAACACTACTTTTTTTGTAAAAAACGCATAAAATATTCGGTAGATTTGCACCCTAAGTAAAATATTGCTAAAGTGCGTACTAATTTTGCCGAAAATACTAGGAATAACAAATGAGCCAAGAATATTTAGATTTTGAACTCCCGATTGCTGAACTTGAAGCAAAAATTGAATCCTTGCGAGCAGTGGCGGGGCAAGATGATGAAATTAATCTTGATGATGAAATTGCTCGCTTACAGAAAAAAAGCGAAGAATTAACCAAAAAAACCTTTGCCAACTTAGATGCGTGGCAAGTTTCTCGTATGGCTCGCCACCCAAATCGTCCTTATACCTTAGATTACATCGAACAAATTTTCACCGAGTTTGAAGAACTCGCAGGCGATCGTGCTTTTGCAGATGATAAAGCCATTGTGGGCGGTTTAGCTCGTTTAGACGGCAAGCCCGTTATGGTGATTGGCCACCAAAAAGGACGCACGGTAAAAGAGAAAGTGAAACGTAACTTTGGTATGCCAGCCCCTGAAGGCTATCGCAAAGCGTTACGTTTAATGGAAATGGCAGAACGTTTTAAATTGCCAATCATCACCTTTATTGACACCCCAGGTGCGTACCCTGGTGTGGGCGCGGAAGAGCGCGGACAATCAGAAGCCATTGCGCGCAACTTGCGTGAAATGTCAATGCTAAAAGTGCCAATTATTTGTACAGTAATTGGTGAAGGCGGTTCTGGTGGCGCGTTAGCCATTGGCGTGGGCGATAAAGTCAATATGTTGCAATACAGCACTTATTCAGTGATTTCCCCTGAAGGCTGTGCTTCCATTTTATGGAAAAGTGCCGACAAAGCCTCTACCGCCGCAGAAGTGATGGGTTTAACCGCAGATCGTCTGCAAAAATTACAACTTATCGATAACATTATCCCTGAGCCATTGGGCGGTGCTCATCGCAATTATGAGCAAATGGCGCAAAATCTTAAACAGCGTTTACTGACAGATTTAGCGGATTTAGAAATTCTTGATCCAGATACACTGCTCGAACGCCGTTACCAACGCCTAATGAGCTACGGTTATTGCTAAATAAAAATGTGCGGTTTTTTAACCGCACTTTTACTTTCAAGCGTTATTAGAAAGCATAAAGGATAGCAAAATGAAACATCTTCTTTCCATTCAATCTCACGTCGTTTACGGTTATGCGGGCAATAAATCTGCCACTTTTCCAATGCAATTACTCGGCATTGATGTGTGGGCATTGAACACCGTGCAATTTTCCAATCACACTCAATATGGCCAATGGACGGGAATGGTAATGCCACCAGCACAAATTGGCGAAATCGTGCAAGGCATTGATAATATTGGTCAATTACATCAATGTGATGCGGTGATTTCAGGTTATATTGGTGCGGCGGAGCAAGTGGAAGAAATCATTAATGCGGTGCAAAAAGTGAAATCTCGCAATCCTAACGCCGTTTATTTGTGCGATCCTGTGATGGGCCACCCCGACAAAGGCTGTATTGTGGCTGATGGTGTGAAAGAAAATCTCATCAACCTTGCAATGGCAAAAGCCGATATCATCACCCCTAATTTAGTGGAATTGCGTGAGCTGAGCGGTTTGCCAGTAGAAAACTTTGCTCAAGCCATTGAAGCGGTAAAAGCAATTTTAGCCAAAGGGCCGAAAAAAGTGCTGGTGAAACATCTTAGCAAAGTGGGGCAAGATCCAAGCCAGTTTGAAATGCTCCTCGCCAATGAGCAAGGCATTTGGCACATCAGCCGTCCGCTGCACCAATTTGCTAAAGAACCTGTGGGCGTGGGCGATTTAACCGCGGGGCTATTTATGGCGAATCTGCTTAATGGCAAAACGGACGTGGAAGCCTTTGAGCATACCGCCAATGCCGTGAATGATGTAATGACGGTAACGCAACAGCAGGATAATTATGAACTGCAAATTGTGGCTGCGCGTGAACAGATTGTTCGCCCTGTGAGCCAATTTAACGCTGTGAAAATCGCCTAACATTGCCCTTGCTATGACGCTAATTGAGCAATTTCAACAGCAATTACAACGCCAGCCCCACTCGCATTTTCTGATTGCCTTAAGCGGTGGGCTGGACTCTACCGTGTTGCTTGCGCTTTTAGCAAAATTACGCGAAAAACAACCGCACTTCCAGCTGCGCGCGATCCATATTCACCACGGCTTAAGCCCAAATGCTGATGATTGGACGCGCCACTGCCAACAGCTTTGCCAACAATTTTCCATTCCTTTGATCGTGGAAAAAGTTCAGCTGACACAAGGAATGGGCATTGAAGCTGCCGCTCGCCAAGCCCGTTATCACGCCATTCAACGCCATATTTTGCCGCAAGAAATGTTGGTTACTGCCCATCATCAACAAGATCAAACCGAAACCTTTTTTCTTGCCTTGAAAAGAGGTAGCGGTGTCAGCGGATTATCAGCGATGAAAACGCAAAGTGCGGTGTTTAATTTCACGATTTTTCGCCCCCTGCTCCCCTTCTCTCGCCAGCAACTTCATCAATATGCCATTGAAAATCAGCTAAGCTGGATTGAAGACGAAAGCAATCAAAATAACCAGTACGAACGCAATTTTTTACGCAATCAAATTTTGCCCCAACTGCGTGAACGCTGGACGTATTTCGATCAAGCAGTGCAACGCAGTGCCACCCATTGTGCCGAGCAACAACAGCTTTTAGCCGAATTATTACAGCCAGAGTTGGAAAAATATTTGGACAAAACACACCGCACTTTTGATTTAACGGATTTCTCGCAATGGTCTGATTTGAAACAAAAAGCCCTACTCCGCTTATGGCTGGAAACCTTGCAGCAGCCAATGCCCTCCACCAAGCAGTTGGAACAATTAATTCAAGACGTGATTTTTGCCGAAATGGATCGCAATCCGCAATTTCAGCTTGGCGATAAAATGCTCCGCCGTTATCAACATCGGTTGTATCTCACCGAGCATTTTGCCGATCTCCGCCAGCTTAGCCTGCCCGTAACCCTCAACCAACCTATAACTTTGCCCGACAAGTTAGGGCAAATTTGCTTAACGGAAACCCCAACGGGCGTGCAAGCAATGTGGCAAGATTACATTCAGCCCCTGCCTAAACCTGAAGCCCCTATTAGTATTCGCTTCGCCTATTCAGGCAAAGTGAGAAACCTAAATGGCATTAACCAAGATATCAAAAAATGCTGGCAAGCCCATAATATCCCCGTTTGGCAACGCAACCGCATTCCACTGATTTTTTATGGCGAAACCTTTCAAAGTGCGGTGGGATTTTTTCAGAATTTTATCTAACCCCCTGAATTGCTTTCCAATTTCACCGTACTATGGTCTTAACGCAGTATAGATAATAAACATAAAAAAAGTGCGGTGAAAATGATCTGCACCCCAAAAGTTGGACTAAACAACCAATTGATTAAGGTGCAGATTTTTTATGACTAAATATACTCAACGTTTCAAACAACAAGTGCTCGACTTTTATCCTGGCTAATCAATGAAAAATGATCACTTAATCCTGTGGCTTACTCGCCATTATTTCAATAATTTGTACATCAGTATGTTGCATACTTTTACAAGCGATCGCACATAAATTATCAATACTTTGATCCACACAGTGATCCACTATGCCTTCATTTCCTGTAACACCGGTTTGGTTCATTGCCATCAGCACGGATTTATAGGCTGAAGTCACACTGGTTGAAACTTTCATCGCACAGCTATTCGCTGCACCATCACAAATCATTCCGCTAATATCACCAATCATACTGCTGATTGCCATTGCTGCCGTATCAAATTTATTGGTGAGTAGGTAAGAAATCCCCGCGCAACTTCCCATTGCAGCGGTGCTTACCGCACAAAGCGCTGAAAGTTTCGGCAATTTACTATGAATAAAAATCGCCATTAGATGCGATAAAAATAATGCTCTAATTCGTTTCTCTTCATCAGCTTGAATGTGATCGGCAACCACAACCACAGGCATTGTCGCTGTAATCCCCTGATTTCCCGATCCTGAATTACTCATCGCGGGAAGTGTTGCTCCGCCCATTCTGGCATCGGACGCGGCGGTGGTGTTAATCATTATGCGGGAAAGCAAGTCATCTGACATTAAGCCATCGCCAATATGTTTTTGTAGCGTGCGTCCAATATGTAAACCGTAATCATTGCGAAGCCCTTCTGCTGATAATGCCGCATTAAGTTTTTCCGCTTGGTGGATAAATTTGATCTTTTCTAATTCAATTTGTGTAGCAAAATCAAAAATATCTTTGGCTTTTAATTGGTTAAACATTGCATAAGGATCGATCTGCTGTGCTTGGCTTTCTTCCGCTTTAAACAACGCATCACCATTTTTTTCAATCAGAATAATATTCGTATGTTGCCCTTGAATAACCACTCTCACCCAATCTTCACCCGCATAAATCGTGGATTCTGCATACAAAATTTGGTCGGTCTGCTTAATGCTTACTTTTACTTTATGCTGCTGAAGTAGTTGTTTTGCTTGTTCAACTTGCTCTGGGGTAATTTTCTTCAACACTTCTAAGCCCCCAGAGGCATCACCACCTAGTGCCCCCACTGCTGCGGCTATGGGTAACCCAACCATTCCAGTTCCCGGTACGGCAACGCCTAAACCATTTTTCATTAGATTAGGTGAAACCTTCGCAACAATTTTTTCGGGATATTGCCCTAAATGTTGGGCGGCAGTTGCTGAAGCTAACGCCAATGAAATCGGTTCTGTACAGCCTAAAGCAGGAACCACATCTTGTTGAACAATATTAATTAGTGCAGTCTCAAAATTTCGTAATTTTTCGTTCATCATAAGCTCCTACATTAATGCTAAGAATGGTGAAAGGCACAATAAAATACCAGTAATAATAATGATGTAAAGCCCTATTCCTTTATATTTATGCAACATTGGCACTTTGTACACTAAATAAGCTGGAATAAGGCAACCAACTAAACCAAAAATCGGGCTACAGATTGAGGTGAAACTCAATACTGGAGCATTCAATACAATCGCTCCCCAAGCAAGTAAAATCGCCGCCAACATAATGCCTTTCGCAACCCATTTATGATTAATTTTTTCAGCAGGCATAAAACGCTGTAGCATATTCAATACAATACCTTGTGTTGCTTCGTGGAAACCAAGATATACGCCAAAAAAGGCGGTCATTACAGCAAAAATATTTAAAATCATTCCAACATAAGTTGCCCAGGAACCAGGGAAAAATTGAGCCACAATGGCTAATGCCGAAATATTTTGTTCATAAGCTTTGAGTGCTTCTTCTTTCCCCATTGCGAGAGTAAAAGAAACGGCATAGAAAAACACAGAGGTAAATAAAACCAAAAACGCAATATTCATCGCACGCAACGCTTTACGGCGAGCAATTTCAGGATCTTGTTCTCTGGAACGGTACGAAATCACCATTGGACTGAGTGTTTGAATAAATAAAATTGAAGTAAGCGTAAAAGGCAAGGTAATAATGGCATTTTTAATTAATAGCCCTGTTTCAGGCAAGGCTCCGATATTCGCCAAGTGCCACATACCGATCATTGAAAAACCTAGTGCAATCACCACGAAAAGTTTAGTAAGCACCATAAAACTCGACAGTTTAAATAATAATTGCTCGCCGCGTGAAGCAATCGCTACTAAAAAACAAATAATCATTAAACCATAAAATGGATTTTTTGATAGTAGCTCATCTGTCAGCCCAAAGGTCTGTAAATAAGAAGCACTGTCATTAGTGATTGCGGTGGAATAAACAAACATCCAAATAATTAACATCACAAAATAAAGCAACCCCAATAACACGCCCCAGTTTTTACCCAAATAGCCCGAGATCACACTGGGATAGTCTTGGCATTTTGGTGATTCTGCCAAGGTATTAATAAAAAGCCGTTGGAATAAATACATCGCGGGATAACCAATAATGGAGGAAAGCAAAAACACCCACATTCCCATTAATCCAACTTGTACAGGTAAAAACACAATCCCTGCCCCAATCGCCATACCAATGCTCATAATCACCCAACCGAAATCGGTGGAATCAAATTTCATAGCTTGCTTCATTTCTTGTTTAGAAAGTGGCGTACCCATAATATGTCTCCTTTCGTTTATGATTATTCATTTGATTTTAATTCACGCAAATGTTTATACACTGCGTGTTTGGTGATCCCTAATTTTTCCGCTGTAACATTAATTGCCTCTTTCAACTCAAAAATACCGCTCTCATTTAATAATGAAATCAATAACTTTGTTGTATTTTTTGGAGTAACATTATGCTGACAATCAAGTTGCACTCTTGCCTTTTTTAAGCTTTGCTCAACAAGATGCTCAACATCGACCCCAAAAACCTCATTATTGGTATGAGTTTCTGTTGGTAATTGAAAGGATTGCACAATTGAATGGAAGGGATAAGACAAATTAAGGTTAATACAAAATAAGCCAATGGGCTGCCCTTGCTCTCCCATAATTATGTGAGTGGTGGATTTCATCACACTGCCATTTGCCGTAGTAGAAAAATAGCTTTGCTCCAAATAAGCAGGATCAGATTGGTAGGCTTTTAAGATTTTTAATGCCTTATCCGTAATCGGTGAACCAACCTTACGTTCTGTATGAAAGCCATTGACAATTTTAACCACCGAACAGCTTAGCTCACTGAGTTCGTGAATGACGATCTCCGCAAACTCCCCCAACAAATTAGCAATTAAATCCGCTAATGAAAAGTAAGAAGAAAGTATTTTCTGATCGGATTGAGAAAGTGTTTTGGCTAATTTAACTGACATATATCACTCCTTGGCTTAGATAGTGATATTGTACTACTCAATTTTAGTTAAGTTAAAATAATTTAACTAAAAATGTGATCTTGGTATCATTTTTTTAACTAAAATAATAGCGCACTTAAAAAATAATGTGCATAAACTAAAATAAGAAAATTTATCTATACTATAAAACTGTTATTTATCAGATTAAGTGTTTCCCTGTAAGATCGGAATCCAGTGTTAAGAAAATGAGATAAGGTTTGACACAACCCCACCTTATTTCTATTATGCCTGTTATTATTAAATCTAAGTCATCACAATAAGTCGTAACAAAATGAAACAACATCCTTCTTTTTCTCTTATCCAACAAGCCCTTAAAGATCGCATTCTTATTTTAGATGGGGCGATGGGGACGATGATCCAGCAATATAAACTCACCGAAGCAGATTTCCGCGGTGAGCGCTTGAAAGACAGTACCATCGATCTACGCGGCAATAATGATTTACTCACGCTTACTCAGCCTTTGGTGATTCAAGCGATTCACGAAAAATATCTTGCCGCAGGGGCGGATATTATCGAAACCAACACCTTTTCAGCCACCACCATTGCGCAAGCGGATTATGCCCTTGAAAGCATTGCTTATGAGCTGAATTTTGCTGGCGCGAAATTGGCGCGTTTGGCGGCGGATAAATATAGCACGCCAGAAAAACCACGTTTTGTGGCAGGCGTGCTTGGGCCGACTAACCGCACCGCCTCTATTTCGCCGAATGTGAACGATCCTGCTTACCGCAATATCACCTTTATGCAGTTGGTTGATGCCTATGCAGAAGCCACCAAAGGATTAATCGAAGGCGGCGCGGATCTCATTATGATCGAAACTATTTTCGATACGCTCAATGCCAAAGCGGCAGCATTCGCCATTGATCAAGTGTTTGAAGAACTTGACATCAAATTGCCAATTATGATTTCAGGCACGATTACCGATGCTTCAGGGCGTACCCTTTCAGGGCAAACCACGGAAGCCTTTTATAACTCGTTGCGCCACGTTAAGCCATTGAGCTTTGGATTAAACTGCGCCCTTGGGCCAAAAGAATTGCGTCAATATGTGGAAGTGATGTCAAAAATCTGCGAAACCTTTGTTTCCGTTCACCCGAATGCAGGCTTGCCAAATGCCTTTGGTGGTTATGATTTAGGCGCAGAAGAAATGGCCGCTTATATTCAAGAATGGGCGCAAAACGGCTGGCTGAACATTGTGGGCGGCTGCTGTGGAACAACCCCTGAGCATATCCACGCCATTGCAGAAGTGGTGAAAAACGTGCCGCCAAGAGCCTTGCCTGATTTGCCTGTGGCAATGCGTTTATCAGGCTTAGAACCCTTAAACATTGATGAAAACAGCCTCTTTGTAAACGTGGGCGAACGTAATAATGTTACGGGTTCAGCCAAATTTAAAAAATTAATTAAAGAAGATCGCTATGCCGAAGCCATTGAGATTGCCATTGACCAAGTGGAAAATGGCGCTCAGGTGATTGATGTAAATATGGACGAAGCCTTGCTCGATAGCGAAAAATGTATGGTTCAATTCCTTAATATTATGGCAACCGAACCTGATGCAGCGAAAGTGCCAGTGATGATCGATTCCTCTAAATGGGAAGTGATCGAAGCGGGCTTGCAATCGATTCAAGGCAAAGGGATTGTAAATTCCATTTCCCTGAAAGAAGGTAAAGAAAAATTTGTTGAGCAAGCCAAATTGATCCGCCGTTACGGTGCCGCCGCCGTGGTGATGGCGTTTGATGAAGTGGGACAAGCAGATACTGAAGAACGCAAAGTGGAAATCTGTACCCGTGCTTATCATATTTTGGTTGATGAAGTGGGCTTTCCACCAGAAGACATTATTTTTGACCCGAATATTTTCGCCATTGGCACAGGGATTGAAGAACACAATAACTATGGGGTAGATTTTATTAACGCCACAGGACGCATTAAACGCTCACTCCCCCACGCTAAAATTTCTGGCGGTGTGTCCAATGTTTCTTTCTCGTTCCGTGGCAACAATCCAATGCGTGAAGCCATTCACGCCGTTTTCCTTTATCACGCCATCAAACAAGGTATGGATATGGGGATCGTCAATGCAGGGCAACTGGCAATTTATGATGATCTTGATCCTGAACTGCGTGAAATTGTCGAAGATGCGGTGCTAAATCGCCGTGCAGATGCCACCGATCGCCTGCTTGATATTGCGGATAAATACAAAGGTTCAGCCAGTGAAAGTAGCGATAATGCCGTGGCAGAATGGCGTACTTGGCCGGTGGAAGAGCGTCTAAAACACGCCTTAGTGAAAGGCATTACTAGCCATATTATTGAAGATACGGAAGAAGCGCGTCTGCAATTTAGCTCACCGCTAGAAGTGATCGAAGGCCCATTAATGGCGGGAATGGACGTGGTCGGCGATCTATTCGGGGACGGTAAAATGTTCCTACCACAAGTGGTGAAATCTGCGCGCGTGATGAAGCAATCGGTCGCCTATTTAGAACCCTTTATCAACGCCACCAAACAGCAAGGTGTATCAAGCGGAAAAGTGGTGATCGCCACGGTAAAAGGCGATGTACACGACATCGGCAAAAACATTGTCAGCGTGGTGCTGCAATGTAATAACTTTGAAGTGATCGATCTTGGTGTGATGGTGCCAGCGGATAAAATCATTGAAACGGCAATCAACGAAAAAGCCGATATTATCGGTTTAAGCGGTTTGATCACGCCATCGTTAGATGAAATGGAATATTTCTTAGGTGAAATGAACCGTCTTGGCTTGAGCTTGCCTGTGATTATCGGCGGCGCAACCACCTCAAAAGAACATACCGCCATCAAACTTTATCCAAAATACAAGCACGAAGTGATCTACACCACCAATGCGTCCCGTGCTGTAACGGTTTGTGCCGCATTGATGAACCCAGAAAGCAAAGCGGAACTTTGGCAACGAACCAAAAAAGAATATGAAAAAATTCAGCATAGCTTTGCTAACCGTAAACCTCTGCGCCAACAACTTCCAATTGAAGAAGCGCGTGCTAACGCTTTCCCAGCGTTTTCTGGCGAATGGGCGGATTATCAAGTGCCACAACCAAAACAAACAGGCATTGTGGAATACAAAAATGTGCCCATTTCCACCTTACGCCAATTTATTGACTGGTCGCCATTTTTCCGTTTATGGGGATTAATGGGGGGCTACCCTGATGCTTTTGATTACCCAGAGGGCGGCGAAGAAGCGCGCAAAGTCTATAATGATGCGCAACAAATGCTTGATGAATTTGAGCAAAACGGCAAACTCAAACCAAGTGGAATTATGGGCATTTTCCCAGCCTATCGTAAAGGCGATGATATTGAAATTTATCAAAACTCCGACCGCACTTCTGTGGCAGGCGTGGCACATCACCTACGCCAACAAAGTGAGCGAGGGAAAAATAGCAAAAGCCCTTACAATTTTGCTCTAAGTGATTTTATTGCTGATCGCGAAAGCGGCCAACAAGATTGGTTCGGAATGTTTGCGGTGTGCGCAGGAATTGAAGAGCACGATTTAGTAGAAGGCTTCAAAGCCGCTGGCGATGATTACAACGCAATTCTACTGCAAGCCGTTGGCGACCGCTTAGCCGAAGCAATGGCAGAATACTTACACTTTGAACTTCGCACAAAGGTTTGGGGCTATTCCAATGAAACCTTCAATAACGAAAATCTGATCGCAGAAAATTATGTGGGTATCCGCCCTGCACCGGGTTATCCAAGCTGCCCAGAACATACGGAAAAACAACTGATTTGGGATTTACTTGAAGTGGAACAACGCATTGGAATGAAACTCACCGAAAGTTACGCAATGTGGCCCGCTGCCAGCGTCTGCGGTTGGTACTTCACCCACCCAGCCAGCAACTACTTCACGCTAGGCCGCATTGACCAAGACCAAGCCTTAGACTACGCCCAACGCAAAGGCTGGAACGAAAAAGAAATGCACAAATGGCTTGGGGTTTCGATGAAGTAATTAAAATAGTATTTTTAATATAACCAATGAAATTTTTTAGGAGAAAATATATATGAGCTATAGAATTAAAGCACAAGTTGGAAAAACTAATATTTCTGGAAATGGTAATAATGTTAATCAAACAGGTAACATCAACCTTAACAACAGTAATAATACAACAATTAATAACAACTTTATCCCAAGAAATAAAATAAATGGAGATGACACAGGAGAGTTTATAATTTTTTCCATAATACTAGTAACACTTATATTCTTTTTACCAATCTTATTACTTAAATATCCAACACTTATTTTAACATTAATCAAATATTATTGGATGATTTTACTCCTCCCTTTATTTACATTTTTTAAGAATCGAAATTACGACTATAGGCTCATAGTATATTTTATAGTTATAACAATTAGTACAGGAGTGATTTTTTATTCTCAAAACATATTTTCAATTCAGGAGTTTCTAAATTTATCTTCTTATGCAAAGAATATGTCAATAACCCAATTTTGGAAGAACCTAGATAATTATTGGAGAATACTTGTGTTCTATTTTCTAATAAATATAACTATTACAATAGCACTACTCTTAGCAAATACAATTTTAGTTATTTCATTTTATAAAATATCAAAAGGAGATGAAAGTAAATTTAGCTACATTAAGATTATATGTAATTTAGCATTAGTTTTTTCATCCTTATACTTATATTTAACCCCTGAAAACTCAATAAAATTTATTGCAAAATATATAGAGATACTTAATAAACCTATTGAACTTTTAAATTATTTTATTAAATAAAATCTAAAATTCATACTTTTCTATTTTTAAGATATTTTGATTTATACAATCAATCTCCGCTTTCACACCAAACGCAATAGCTAGATTTTCTGCGGTTAGGACGTTTTGCGTGTTGCCGTGGGCGAGTAAGTTACCTTGGTGGAGCAAGATGATTTCGTCGCAGAAACGGTAGGCAAGATCAAGGTGGTGAATGGCGACAACGCAGGTGGTGTTTGGGGTGAGTGATTTTAATTGCTCTAAAATATCAATTTGATAATAAGGATCAAGGGGAGCGATGGGTTCGTCTGCCAATAAAATTGGTGCGTTTTTAATACAACAACGGGCAAGCTGAACACGGGCTTTTTCGCCGCCTGAAAGCTGTTGGAAAGGTTGTTCTAATAGATGTTGAACAGAAAATTGCTTCGCGGCTTGCTGGATCTTTTCTTGCTGCCATTGTTGGTGTGATGAATTAAATAAACGGTCAAAAAATTTGTCTTTTTTTGAGCGCACTTTTTCCTTAGGGATAAGCTGTGTTTCGGGCAAGCCGAGCGCAATTACGTCATAAACAGATAAATCCCAATAAATATTAGTACTTTGCGCAAAATACGCCAACGTTTGGCTTTTTTCAGTCAAGCTCATTTCAGTGAGCGGTTTGTCGTTCAATAAAATTGAGCCTGTTTCGAGTGGTAAAATGCCCGCAATGGCTTTGAGCAAAGTGGACTTCCCTGCGCCATTGCCGCCCATTATGCCCACTAATTTACCTTGGGGAATTTGCGCGCTGATATTTTTAACGCCATAAGCAAGGCTTACATTGTGCAAGTTAATCACGGGCTAATCTCCGTTGTTGAGTAAGCAAAATCCAAATCAAGCAAGGTGCGCCGATAATGGCGGTGAGCGTGCCAATATAAATATGCGAGAAAAACGGCACATATTGAATAGCAAGATCGGCAAGTAACAAAAGTAACGCACCAATTAGCCCGCTAGTTAGATAAAGCTGTGAAGGGCGTTTTTTCAGCCAGATGCGCGCAAAGTGCGGGGCAATTAAGCCGATAAATCCGATTGTGCCAGTTTGCGGAATGGTGGCGCCCACCAACAACGCCACACCAAGGGTGGTGATAAAAAAGCTACGTTTTGGGTCAATGCCCATCGTGCTAGCTGTTTCTTCCCCGAAAGTGAGTAAATCGAGGTAACGGCGTTGGCAATATAAACAGATTACGCCCACCACCACGATAGGCAAGGAAAGCAAGAGCGGTTCGATTTTTGCCCACATTAATGATCCCTGCAACCAGCGGTATAATTCTGCTAATGCCCAAGGGCTTTGTGCGTTGGAAAGCAATAAGGCGATGGCCGAGCCGAGCAACATATTCACCGCAACGCCTGCCAAGATCATCATTGTCGCCCCTTTATTTTTTGCAATGGCATAGACTAATAAAAAGCTGGCTAATGCCCCTGCGATCCCGCCGAACAGCAACAGGGACAATGGCACGGAAAAATAATAGAGCAAAAACACGCTCGCCGTGGTTGCGCCATTTGCTGCTCCCAACAACCCTGGGCTAGCCAAGGGATTTTGAAACAACCCCTGCATTGCATTACCTGCCAGTGCAAGGCTTGCTCCCGTTAAAATAGCTAAACCAAGACGTGGCAAGCGAATATCCCATAACACTAAAGATCGCATATCGGTGGCGATCCCCTGTGCATTGCGTAAATAAGCGAAATCCCCCAGCTGATGAAAAATCGCAAAGGCAATCAACAAAACCAATAAGGTCAAAAGGGAAAGGTTTAATCGTTTCATTCTGCTTGCTCTCTCTTATTCAGTTGGCGATAAATCATCGCCGCGCCTTGCCAAACGCCCTGATCAAAGCAATAACCATATTTCAGTGGCATTGTCGCCATTCGTTGCGCAGGGAACATATTGGCAATCAAAGGGTGCGTCAGCACTTCCGCCTGTTCGTTATAACCTTGTTTATCACTAATGGAAATCAGCCAATTTGGCTGCGCACGCAAAAGTTTCTCTAGGGAAAAATTTTGTGCCGTAATAGTGCTTTCAAGCGGCGTTAAGCCGAGCAATTTTAGCAAGGCTTGGTATTGTGGAAAAATCGGTTCAACTACGCCTGTATCGGAAAGAATTAAGGTTTGCGTATTCCTTTGATTGAGCTGAAAATCGCTATTTTTTAGCTTTTCTACTAACTGCTGGGCGTGGGTTTCGTTACCAAAGCGTTTGCCTAATTCCAATATCAAGGCGAAAAGCTGTTCTGCTGTCTGTGGGCTGTCATTAATAGGCAAAATTTTTACCCCGAGTTTTTTCAGATCTGCCACCAACAGGGGATAAAACTGCTCGTTAAGCAGAATAGTTTTATCCAAATAAGGCAATAAATCCGTTAATCGCGCGTTAAGTGCGGGTTTATTTTGATTAATTTTATCCAACATCATCAAGGGATTGGTGGAATAAATAGATTGTGCAGCAATTTGTTCAGGGCGAGCTAATTCCGCCAACAAGCGATCACTGCATAGGGTGAGCGACACAAATTGCTCTTGCGCCCAAAGCGGAACGGAAAAGAAAAGTGCGGTGAAAAATACGCGAATTTTTTGCATTAGAAAATGATGCCCCAAAAAACAAAGTGCGGTAAAAATTTTATTAATTTTACACCGCACTTTCACAAAAGCCTATCTGCTTATACGTTAGAAGCTGCCTTTCAAGCCCACATATAAGGTGCGACCATATTGGCCATAGCCTGCAACGCTTTCATATTTTTTATCAAACAGATTATTCAAGTTCGCATACACATTTAAGTTTGACGTAACTTGATAATTCGCGCCAAGGCCAACCAAGGTGTAAGACGGCATTTTTACTCGTGAAGAAGCGTAAGTCGTTTCATCAAAGTAAGTATCAACGCGTTTACCCACATAGTTTACATTCACATTCGTACCCAGTGCTTCAGTAATTTGATAGGCTAAACCTAAATTTGCCATATGTTTTGGACGGCGAAGTAAGGTTTGCCCTTTGCTATCTTTTGTTTGGGTATAAGTATAGTTGGCATAAGCGCTTAAATCATCGGTAATTTTGCCATTATAGGCAATTTCAACCCCTTTGATTTTAGTTGAACCATTCATATTTACCGCTTGTGAAACCCCACTAGGCAAATAAGCGGTACTAATAAAGTTTTTCACATTGCGCGCAAAATAAGTTACATCTAAGCTATGGCGTTTATCTGTGGTTTCAAAAAGCAAACCAATATCCCCACCTTTGCTTTTTTCAGGCTTAAGGTTTGGATTAGGTAAAAATGTGCCGTTGTAACCATAAAACTCAGTGATTGTTGGATTTTGAATGGCTGTACCAAAACTTGCGTGTGCTTTCACATTCGGCAATAAGCGATAAGTTCCCGCAATACGTCCAGTGAAGCTATTATCATAATGATTGCTATCGGTATAACGTCCACTTAGGCTTAAGCTATGCTCATTTTCACTGAACAGACGATATTCCGCCGCTACGCTTTTCTCGGTTAAATGCTTTTTACGGTTAGCCGAAGAACCAAAATCATAGGTAGAACGTTGATACTCTGTAAGCAAACTCAACGCTTGTTGCAACTCACCTTCTCGATCAAAATTAATGTCTAACTGATAGTTTGCATTTAGCTTTTTGGCATCATAACCACTTGCCCACGAACCAAGTGTATCGCTGTCGGTTTTTTGATGACTAACGCTTGCTTTGTGCTTAAACAACTCTTTTTCCGAGCCAACATAACCGCTTAATTTAAAGGTGGTTTCACGAGTGTGGGTATAATCATCAAAGGCTGTTTCTGCGGCATAACTATTATCAAAATGTGCTGTTTGGCTAAAATGGCTAGCTAAAAAATCAATACCTTTTTCGCCGTCATCATAGCCCACACGCAATGATAACGCATCACGATGGAATTTATCTCGCTCTTTTGCGCCGCCCGTACTCACGCGGCTGCCATCTTCCGCTGTGTAATGGAAGCGATCTGAACTATAAGCTGAAATGCCTTTTGTGCGATGGCTATCACCGTGCAAGCTATAATAAAAGCCGTTTTGCTGACCAGAAAGAGTCAGTGAGCCGTCATAAGTGCCTTTTGAACCTGTGCCTAAATCAAAGTCCACATTAAAGGGTTTATCCTTATAAAGCCCGCTTTTCGTGGTGATATAAACCACACCGCCCATTGCATCACTACCCCATAATGCCGATTGTTCACCACGCAACACTTCAATGCGATCAATATTGCTTAGGCTTAATCCACCGAAATCATAGCCATAACCTGACACAGGATTAACTTTCACGCCGTCAATAATCACCGCAGTGTGATTTGGATCTGCGCCACGCAGATAAAGGCTAGTTAATGTACCGCGTCCGCCTGATGCACCCAATGCCACGCTTGGCACGGTTTTTAATACATCAGAAACATAGTTGGCGTTGCGTTCAGCGAAATCTTTTTCGGTTAAAACCGTTACTGATGACGCCGTTTGCTCTTCGCTTACAGGCTCGGCATAAGCGGAATAAACATAAATTGGTGCGAGCTGTTCGCTTTGTGCTGCATTTTCTATGGCATAAAGTGCGGTAGAAAATGAGAGCAAAATTGCTGTGGTGATAATATTTTTTTGCATTGTCTTTCCTTTCTATATAAAAATGGCGCTATTTTGACATAGCACCATTGGGTTCGCAAATCTGAATTATTCATCATAAAAATGAATACTATTCATCTCTACGTTTTCATTGTTATAAAAAATCACAAAAAACTGACCGCACTTTAAAAATGGCCTATTGCTTCAAGATTGATCTTAACGCCGTCCCAATTTCTGCAAGGCTTTTTACGGTGGTTACGCCTGCTTGTTGGAGGGCTTGGATTTTTTCATCGGCGGTGCCTTTTCCGCCGCTGATAATCGCGCCTGCGTGTCCCATTCGTTTACCTTTTGGTGCGGTAATACCAGCAATGTACGCCACCACAGGTTTAGTTATGTTATGACGGATAAACTCTGCTGCTTCTTCTTCCGCGCTGCCACCGATTTCGCCAATCATCACGATGGCTTCTGTTTCGGGATCTTGTTGGAAGCGTTTGAGAATATCAATAAAACTTGAACCGGGGATTGGATCGCCGCCAATGCCAACGCAGGTGGATTGTCCAAAGCCCTCATCGGTGGTTTGTTTAACCGCTTCATAGGTTAATGTGCCTGAGCGAGAAACAATGCCGATACGCCCTTTTTTATGAATATTGCCTGGCATTATGCCGATTTTACATTCTTCAGGAGTGATAATTCCGGGGCAGTTTGGCCCGATCATCACTACGCCCGTCTCATTCAGTTTTTGTTTCACTTGTAGCATATCCAACGTAGGAATGCCCTCGGTGATACAGACGATTAAGGATAATCCTGCATTAATCGCTTCAAAAATGGCATCTTTACAAAATGGCGCTGGAACGTAAATCACGCTTGCTGTTGCACCGGTTTGTTCAACGGCTTCGCGCACGGTGTTAAACACTGGCAAGCCTAAATGGGTTGTACCGCCTTTCCCTGGGGAAACACCACCTACCAATTTTGTGCCATAAGCAAGGGCTTGTTCTGAATGAAATGTGCCTTGTCCGCCAGTGAAGCCTTGGCAAATCACTTTGGTATCTTTGTTCACTAAAATTGACATTTTATTCTCCCTTTGCTGCTTTCACGACTTCGCTTGCCGCTTGTTGTAAACTTTGTGCTGAAATAATGTTGGTATCACTTTCTGCCAGCATTGCACGGCCTAACTCCGCATTGGTTCCCTCTAAACGCACCACCACAGGTACATTTACGCCCACTTCTTTACTGGCTGCGATAATGCCTTCGGCGATGAGATCACAACGTACAATGCCACCAAAAATATTAACTAAAATAGCTTTCACCGAAGGATCGGTTAAGATGATTTTAAAGGCTTCTGCCACACGTTCTTTGGTTGCACCGCCGCCCACGTCAAGGAAGTTGGCTGGCTGTCCGCCGTATAATTTCACAATATCCATTGTTCCCATTGCTAGCCCTGCGCCATTAACCATACAGCCAATGTTGCCATCTAAGGCAACATAGTTGAGATTCCATTTTTCTGCTTGGGCTTCACGAGGATCTTCTTGGCTCAGATCGCGCATTGCAAGCAAATCTGGGTGGCGATATAAGGCATTGCTGTCCACCACCACTTTGGCATCAAGACAATCAAGATCGCCATTGTCTAAAATCACCAATGGATTCACTTCTAATAATGCCAGATCTTTTTCAATAAATAAGCGGCTGAGCTGACAAAATAGATCAGTAAATTGCTTGATTTGTTTGCCCTCTAAGCCGAGTTTAAAAGCTAATTCTCTGCCTTGATATGGCATTCCGCCAACCAATAAATCAATGCTGGTGCGATGTAATAAGTGCGGTGTTTTTTCCGCCACTTCTTCAATATTCACGCCACCTTCTGTGGAAACCATAAAGACAATTTGTTGCGAGCTACGATCGACAATAGCGCTGAGATACAGCTCTTTTTTAACCGCCACGCAACCTGTTACATAAATTTGATTGATAGGCTGCCCTTTGGCATCGGTTTGAAAGGTAATCAAACGCTTGCCTAAAAATTTGTCAAAAAACGCCCGCACTTCTTGTTCTGAGCTAACCACTTGCACGCCGCCCGCTTTGCCACGTCCGCCTGCGTGAACTTGGCATTTCAGCACCCATTTTGAGCCACCTAATTTTTTGATGGCTTCTAATCCTTGTTCTAGAGTTTCGCACGCATAGCCCTCACCAACAGGCAAGCCGTATTGGGCGAAAAGTTGTTTTGCTTGATATTCGTGTAAATTCATAGATTTATCTTTCTCCCTTTTATCGCTATATGCTTCATCATATCCGCATATCAATGAATAAAAATAAGGCGATAAGATCCCTTATCGCCCTATGTTAAGACTACACTTCTAATAATAAACGCGTTGGATCTTCCAACATTTCTTTAATGGTGACTAAGAAACCCACACTTTCACGTCCGTCAATTAAGCGGTGATCGTAAGAAAGAGCAAGATACATCATTGGGCGAATCACCACTTCACCATTCACTGCCACTGGACGATCTTTAATGGCGTGCATACCTAAAATCGCACTTTGTGGAGGGTTGATGATTGGTGTGGACATCAGTGATCCAAACACACCGCCGTTAGTAATCGTGAAGTTTCCACCAGTGAGATCTTCCACCGTTAATTTACCATCACGACCTTTTTCTGCTAATACTTTGATTTGCTTTTCAATTTCCGCCATACTCAGCTTATCGCAATTGCGTAACACTGGGGTGACCAAACCGCGTGGGGTGGAAACGGCAATGCTGATGTCGAAATAGTTGTGATACACAATGTCATCACCGTCAATAGACGCATTCACTTCTGGATAGCGTTTTAATGCTTCCACTACGGCTTTCACATAGAAAGACATAAAGCCTAAGCGAGTATCGTGAGATTTCTCAAATTTCTCTGCATACTTTTTACGCAACTGCATAATCGGTTGCATATCCACTTCGTTGAAGGTAGTAAGCATTGCCGTGCTGTTTTTCGCTTCTAATAAACGCTCTGCCACGCGCTTACGCAAACGGGTCATTGGCACACGTTTTTCATCACGCCCTGATATATTTAATGCCGGTGCTTCAGGCGCTTGTGGCTGAGATTGCGCTTGCGCGGTTTTTTGCGCCGCTTTTTGTGCTACAGTGCGTTCAATGTCTTCACGCGTGATGCGTCCGCCCACGCCAGTACCTTGCACTTCTTCTGCTTTAAGATCGTTTTCTGCCAATAAACGGCGTGCCGCTGGGCTAACTACATCGGCGTTAGTCGGTTCTGATGTTAAGTTGGCTAAATGACGATCCGCTGGCGTGCTTTCCACTTTTTGTACGCTTTCTTTGGTGGCATTGCCTGCCGCCGCTAAGGCTGAAACTTTACCTAACACTTGGTTGCTAATCACCGTTGCTCCCTCGGCTTCGATGATGCTTTCTAGCACACCATCAGCAACCGCTGGCACTTCAAGCACGACTTTGTCGGTTTCAATTTCGACTAAAACTTCATCACGTTTTACTTCATCGCCCACTTTTTTATGCCAAGTGGCAACCGTTGCATCTGCCACAGATTCAGGTAGCACGGGAGTTAAAATCTCAAAATCGCTCATTTTTCTGTTCCTTCTTTGGTTTGCGTTTTATTTGCATTCGGTTGTACAAAAGTGCGGTGATTTTTGACCGCACTTTTTGCTTACAAATTATTCTAAAGCCTCATTCACTAAGGCGCGTTGCTGCTCATTATGTAACGACATATAGCCCACCGCTGGCGATGCTGAAGCCGGTCTGCCCACATAACGCAGTTTGCCATGTTCTGGCAATGAACTGACAAAGTTATGTTGGCTACAATACCACGCACCTTGGTTTTGCGGTTCTTCTTGACACCATACATAATCAGTAACCTGATGATAAGGGGCAAGCGCCGCTTTCATTTCTTCGTGCGGATAAGGATAAAGCTGTTCCACGCGCACAATCGCCACATCGGTTTGGTTATTTTTGCGGCGTTGTTCTAATAAATCGTAATACACTTTACCCGAACACATTACCACACGTTTCACTTGTTTTGGATCGAGCTTGTCAATTTCGCCAATCACGTTTTGATAAGTGCCGTTTACCAACTCTTCTTTGCTGGACACCGCAAGTGGGTGGCGCAGTAAGGATTTTGGTGTGATCACAATCAATGGACGGCGCACTTTACGCAACATTTGGCGGCGTAATAAATGATAAATTTGTGCTGGAGTTGATGGCACGCAAACTTGCATATTTTGTTGCGCACAAAGCTGTAAATAACGCTCTAAACGGGCAGATGAATGCTCTGGCCCTTGCCCTTCATAGCCGTGAGGTAATAGCATCACTAAACCACACATTCTGCCCCATTTTTGTTCGCCTGAGCTGATAAATTGGTCAATCACCACTTGCGCGACGTTGGCGAAATCACCGAATTGTGCTTCCCAAATGGTGAGCGTTTTTGGTGTCGCTGTGGCATAGCCATATTCATAAGCCAGCACCGCTTCTTCTGAAAGCACGGAATCCCACACTTCAAAATGCCCTTGCTGATTGTGCAAATGGGTAAGTGGGGTATAAATTGTGGCATCTTTTTGGCTATGTAAAACAGAATGACGGTGGAAGAATGTGCCACGCCCTGCGTCTTCACCAGATAAGCGAACGTTATAGCCTTCGTCCAACAAGGTGGCGTAAGCCATTGTTTCTGCCATTCCCCAATCAAATGGTTTTTCGCCTTTTGCCATTAGACGGCGATCATCATAGATTTTTTTCACCCGTGAATGAAGTGGGTGATTTTCTGGATATTCACAAACTTTGAGAGCTAAATCGGTGAAACGTTGTTCATCAAAACTGCCTTCATAATCTGACCATTCTTGGCTGAGGAATTTCATCCAATCAGAGGCTTCCACATCGCGTTCGCGCCATTCAGGTACAACACAATCACCATTATCTAAGGCATCACGATAATCATTCATTAACGCTAAACTGTAAGCCTCATCAATCACATTATCAGCAATTAAGCGATCGGCATACACTTTGCGTGGAGTTGGATGGCGCTTAATGCGCTCATACATTAACGGCTGGGTAACCGAAGGTTCATCGGCTTCGTTATGTCCGTGACGACGATAAGAAACGAGATCGATAAAAATATCACGCTTGAATTTGGTTCTAAATTCCACCGCCATTTGTGCCGCATACGCCACGGCTTCAGGATCATCACCATTCACGTGAATAACTGGCGCTTCGATCATTTTCGCAATATCGGTACTGTATTCAGTAGAACGGGTATCGTGCGGATTCGAGGTGGTGAAACCGATTTGGTTGTTGATCACGATACGAATCGTCCCGCCTACGCTATAACCACGGGTTGCCGACATATTCAATGTTTCTTGCACCACGCCCTGCCCTGCTACTGCGGAATCACCGTGTACCGTAATCGGCAACACTTGCGAGCGTTCTACATCGTTAATACGGGTTTGTCTAGCACGCACTGAACCCAGTACCACTGGGTTTACAATTTCTAAGTGAGATGGGTTAAACGCAAGCGCTAAATGCACTAAGCCATCATTGGTCATAAAATCAGAAGAAAAACCTTGGTGATATTTCACATCACCCGTTCCGTTACCCTGATGTTTTCCTGCAAATTCATCAAATAATTCCGCCGGTTTTTTGCCTAGCACGTTCACCAATAAATTCAAACGTCCACGGTGTGCCATTCCCATTACAATTTCTTTAATGCCGTTTTTGGGCCCTTGACGGATAATTTCTTTCATTAGCAAGATAAACGCATCACTGCCTTCAAGAGAAAAACGTTTTGCCCCTGGGAATTTTGCCCCAAGATAGCGTTCTAAACCGTCTGCGGCGGTGAGTTCTTCAAGGAATTTAAGCTGTTCTTGTTTGCTAAATAAAGGTTGATTTAACCAATTTTCTAACTTTTTCTGTAACCAAGTTCTTGCTTCCAGATCATTAACGTGCATAAACTCTAAGCCGATCGTACCACAATAAGTGTTTTTTAATGACGTGGTTAGTTCACGTAAGCTAATTTGTTCTTTGTTGTAAACATAGCCACCTATATCAAACACTTCATCAAGATCGGCATCACTAAAACCATAGAATTTATAATCTAAAGTTGGTGCATCCATACGCTGCCAAATTTTTAGTGGGTCAAGATCAGCGTGCAAATGTCCACGGTTACGGTGCGCATTCACCCATTGTAATACTTTAACTAATCTTGCACTCACTTTAGGATCAATGACACTTACCCCATCAGCACCATTATCACGTGCTAAACGTTTAAAATATTGACGAATTGGGGTGTGCGCTTGCTCAACTTCAGTGTGTTTTGGCAATGTATTAAAAATTTGTTGCCAGCTTTCATCGACAGAATGGGGATCTTGGAGATAGTTTTCATAAAGTTCTTCAATATAAGATTGGTTTGCTCCGTTTAAAGAGCTAGAGGCTAACCATTCACTGATTGGGCTCATTTGTTTCATTAAAATCACCTGATTTGATTTATTAAACATACACAATAGAGTGAGAATTTTTCTATTATACATAGGTTTATACAACAAAACCGCTATGTTTTCACGTTCTCTATTTTGCTGATTAGTTTAAAAACAAATTGCCAAAATAAGCAACTGTTCCACTTAACAAAACATTAACATTTTTTTCATTTTTTGATCTTTATCTCATTTTTGAAAAAATAACATTTTTTTAACAGGATTTTTTTGCTAATTATAAAGACAGTTTAGAGAGAAAAGGTTATAGTGAAGTGAAAAACAATTCTAAAATCATTTATACACAACTATACACAACATTATTAGACAACTAACTTCATACTCAACCAGATAACTACAAGAGGAGTGTTTATGAGCGAATTAAGCGCAAAATTAACATTAAGTGATGGACGTGAACTGGAACTGCCTGTAAGACAAGGTACTTTAGGTTATGACGTTGTTGATGTGCAATCATTAGTCAAAAATAAACTTTTTACCTTTGACCCTGGGTTTATGTCCACCGCATCTTGCGTTTCAGAGATAACCTACATTGATGGCGATGAGGGCGTTTTATTACACCGTGGCTACCCGATTGATCAATTAGCAAAAAATGGAACTTATCTTGAAGTAGCACATTTATTACTGTTCGGTGAGCGCCCTAACAAGCAAGAATATGAGAATTTTGTTCAGTTGGTACGTAAACATACACTCGTTCACGAACAAATCTCCCGTTTCTTCCACGGTTTCCGTCGCGACTCTCACCCAATGGCAATAATGTGTGGGGTAAGCGGTGCATTAGCGGCGTTCTATCACGATTCCTTGGACATTAACGACATTGAACACCGTGAGATCACCGCAATTCGTCTGCTTGCCAAAATGCCAACCCTCGCGGCGATGTGTTATAAGTATTCGATTGGGCAACCTTTTATGTTCCCACAGAATCATCTTTCTTATTCAGGCAACTTTTTATATATGATGTTTGCCACCCCGTGTGAACCTTATGTGGTTAATCCTGTATTAGAACGCGCAATGGATCGTATTTTTATCTTGCACGCAGATCACGAACAAAATGCATCTACCTCAACAGTGCGTACCGCTGCTTCATCAGGCGCTAACCCGTTTGCTTGTATCGCTGCGGGTATCGCTTCCTTATGGGGGCCTTCACACGGTGGTGCAAATGAGGCTTGTATTAATATGCTTGAAGAAATCGGCACGATTGATCGTATTCCTGAATATATTGCGCGCGCGAAAGATAAAAACGATCCTTTCCGCTTAATGGGCTTTGGCCACCGCGTGTATAAAAATTATGACCCACGCGCGAAAGTAATGCGTCAAACCTGCCACGAAGTGCTAAAAGAGTTAAATATTGATAACCCATTATTCGACGTGGCAATGGAACTAGAGCGTATCGCATTAAGCGATCAATACTTTATTGATCACAAGCTTTATCCAAATGTCGATTTCTATTCAGGCATTATTCTTAAAGCCATTGGCATTCCAACGTCAATGTTCACCGTTATCTTCGCACTGGCAAGAACCGTCGGCTGGATCGCCCACTGGAAAGAAATGTTCAAGCCAGGCAATATGAAAATCGTCCGCCCACGTCAGCTTTACACAGGCCACACAGAACGCCCATTTACGCCACTAGAGGGTAAGGAATAAAATCTATAAAAAAAGACCGCACTTAAAGTGTGGTCTTTTTTTGCAAGTTTTTAGAAACTTAAGTAAGGGGCGATTTTTTCGATGGTGGCTTCGCCGATGCCTGAGATGTTGGATAATTCTTCAACAGATTTGATTTTGCCTACTTTATTACGATATTCAACAATCGCATTCGCTTTTGCTTCACCGATGCCAGAAAGATTTTGTAAGGTTTTTGCGTCTGCTTTATTGATGTTGATTTTTTCGCCAGCATAAGATTTAGCTTGGTCTTTCAAAGATTTTGCTTTTTCTGATGCTTTGTTTTTTGCATTTTCAGCGGCTGATTTGGCGCTGTTTTTAGCTTTGGTTTCAGCAGTATTTTTGCTGTCTGCCATTTTATCTTTGGCTTTTGTTGCGCTTTCTTTCATTGAAGTAGCTTTATCTTCTACTGCTTTTTTGGCAGATTTTGCTTTGCTTTCAACAGTATTTTTGCTGTCTGCAATTTTATCTTTGGCGTTTGTTGCACTTTCTTTCATTGAAGTAGCTTTATCTTCTACTGCTTTTTTGGCAGATTTCGCTTTGCTTTCAATGGCGTTTTTGCTGTCTGCCATTTTATCTTTGGCTTTTATTGCGCTTTCTTTCATTGAAGTGGTTTTATCTTCCACGGCTTTTTTGGCAGATTTTGCTTTGCTTTCAACAGTATTTTTGCTGTCAGCCATTTTATCTTTGGCTTTTGTTGCGCTCTCTTTCATTGAGGTAGCTTTATCTTCTACTGATTTTTTGGTAGATTTTGCTTTATTTTCTACCGCACTTTTTGTATCAAGCACTTTGTCTTTTGCTTTGCTGGCTTTTTCTGTCACAAGATTTTTACCTTGTTTTACCGTGTCTTGTTTCATTGTTTGAACGGTATTTTTTACAGCGTCAGTTGCAACGTTTTTTTCCGCTGAAAAAGCGGTTGATGATACTGCCATTGCTAAACTTAATGCTAATACAGATTTTAATGCTTTCATTTTAACTCCTTAGGTTAATGACTATTCCCTTGCGGGGGTGATTGGGAATGGTTTCCCGTGAATTCCCCTATTAGTTTCCTTTTTCGTGGAAAAGTTCCTTAAATTTTATTTTTATGGATAAAAATCCGTCAAAATAATACCGCACTAGTGTAAAAAATGATTGCAACAAGAGGCAATCTAGGGTATATCTTGTTCGTCTGTAAAATTTTTGTAAAAACTTTTGTGAAAGTTTTAGGGCAACACAACATCTTTCAGGCATAAGCTTTGTTCTAAAGCGGTTAAGCCTTTCTATAAACTGAAAAGTAAAGGAGTAAAAATGAAAAAATTATTAAAACTCTCTCTTATCGCGGGTGTAGCAGCCACCTCTTTTTCTGTGCAAGCGGAAGATCAGTTTGTAACCATCGGGACAGGTGGTCAAACTGGGGTTTACTATGTGGTTGGGCAATCAATCTGTCAATTAGTGAATCGTGATACCGCAAAAACTCATATTAAATGTAACGCGCCTTCAACTGGTGCTTCTGTAGCAAACTTAAATGCAATTGCGGCAGATCAAATGGAAATGGGCATTGCGCAATCAGACTGGCAATATCACGCTTACCACGGTACAAGCTCCTTTGCGGGTAAGAAAAATGATAAATTGCGTGCAGTATTCTCAATTCACCCTGAGCCGTTCACTTTAATGGCGCGTGATGATTCAAATATTAATTCTTTTGATGATTTGAAAGGTAAACGTGTGAATGTGGGCGATCCGGGTTCTGGTACGCGCGCAACAATGAATGTAATTTTGGCAGCGAAAGGCTGGACAGACAAAGAATTTAAAGTGGCATCTGAATTAAAACCTGCTGAAATGGCATCAGTAATGTGTGATAACAATCTTGATGCAATTACCTATAACGTTGGTCACCCAAATGGTGCGTTGAAAGAAGCAGCGGCTTCTTGTAATGCTCATCTTGTTCCTGTAACTGGTGAAGCGATTGATCGTTTAGTGGCGGCAAATCCTTACTATGCGAAAGCGACTATTCCGGGTGGGTTATATCGTGGTACAGATAATCCAGTAGATACTTTCGGGGTATATGCCACTTTAGTAACATCTTCAGATGTGCCTGATGACAAAGTTTATGCGGTAGTTAAAGCGGTATTTGATAACTTCGATCGTTTTAAACGTTTACACCCTGCGTTCGCTCATCTTAAAGAAGAAGATATGATTAAAAACGCACTTTCTGCGCCATTACACGAAGGTGCAGTGCGTTACTATAAAGAACGCGGTTGGTTACAATAATCTCATCTTTATTATTTAGGCAGGCTTAGCCCTGCCTTTTTCCGTTTTCATTATTTCAAATTTTTCGGGAGATTTTATGTCCGAATCCACAAAAAAAATGGATTACGATGATCTGCAAGATATGGTCGCCTCCAATGATTCAGGCGGACGAAATCCTACTGGTGCAAGCAGAAAACTGATCGTAATTACCGCGATTTTATGGTCGGTTTTTCAACTTTATTACACCTCCCCTGTGCCATTTTGGCTACAAGAAGTCGTTCGCAATTGGGGGCTAGATATTAATGTGGTGATCGATGACACCAAGGCGCGCTCGATCCACCTTGCCTTTGCATTGTTCTTGGCCTATTTATCGTTTCCTGCTTTTGCGACCTCACCAAAACATCGTATTCCGCTGTTAGATTGGTTTTTTGCCACCCTTGGAGCATTTTTAGGTGCCTATTACATTTTCTTTTATGAAGGTTTAGTCACACGTTTCGGCGCACCCAATACGCAAGATATTATTGCTGGCTGTCTAGGCGTGTTATTGCTGTTAGAAGCCTGTCGCCGTAGCCTTGGCTTGCCTTTAGTGATTATCGCCAGTGTATTTTTGGCTTATAACTACTTCGGGCAATTCCTGCCAACAGATTGGATCATCAGCCACCGTTCAGGATCACTTTCACAAATGGTGAACCAACAATGGGTAACCACTGAGGGCGTGTTTGGTGTGGCATTAGGGGTTTCCACCAAATATGTGTTCCTTTTTGTGTTATTTGGTGCATTGCTTGATAAAGCGGGCGCGGGTAACTATTTCATTAAAACCGCTTTTGCTTATCTTGGACATCTGCGCGGTGGGCCGGCAAAAGCGGCAGTGGTGTCATCAGGCTTAACGGGGCTAATTTCAGGTTCATCTATTGCTAACGTAGTAACTACCGGAACTTTCACCATTCCAATGATGAAACGTGTAGGCTTTTCAGCAGAAAAAGCAGGCGCGGTAGAAGTGGCTTCATCGGTAAATGGACAAATTATGCCACCAGTAATGGGCGCAGCGGCTTTCTTGATGATCGAATATGTCAATATGCCATATAGCCAGCTCATCACCTATGCGGCACTGCCAGCATTGATTTCTTATATTGCATTGGTTTATATCGTGCATTTAGAAGCATTAAAAATGAACTTGCACGGCTTGCCAAGAACCGATCCACCAAATCCGTTTTTAGTGACCTTGTTAAAATTGGTCAGCACCATTTTAGTAGTGATCGGTTTAGTAATTGGCGTGGAATTTGGTTTAGGCTGGTTGAAAACCGTTGCACCGGATCATAGTTTCTTAATCGTTGCGGTGTTATTGGCGCTGATTTATCTCGCCTTAATTCGCCGTGTGTCACAATTCCCTGATTTAGAAATTGATGATCCTAATTCCCCAGTGGTAAAACTGCCGTCCGCCAAACCAACGGTAAATGCAGGCTTGCATTATTTAATTCCTGTTGTGGTGCTAATTTGGTGCTTAATGGTCGAAATGCTTTCACCAGGGCTATCTGCTTTCTGGGGAACAGTTACCTTGATGATCATTTTAGTCACTCAGCATCCGTTACTAAACTTCTTCCGTAACAAACCGATCACGAAAGATCTGTTTAAACAAGGCGTTGATGCCCTTGTTGATGGTTTAGAAACAGGCGCACGTAATATGATCGGGATTGGTATCGCCACTGCAACCGCAGGAATTATTGTCGGTGTTGTTTCACTCACTGGTTTTGGCGTACAGCTCTCTGGCATTATCGAAATGCTCTCAATGGGTAACATCTTGCTTATGCTTATCCTTGTGGCAATATTCAGCTTAATTCTAGGAATGGGCTTGCCAACCACAGCTAACTATATCGTGGTGTCATCTTTAATGGCATTAGTGATTGTAGAAGTGGGTAAACAAAATGGCTTAATCGTACCGCTGATTGCCGTGCATTTATTCGTGTTCTATTTCGGGATTATGGCTGACGTAACGCCGCCTGTGGGTCTGGCCTCTTTCGCTGCTGCGGCAGTATCTGGTGGTAGCCCAATCAAAACAGGTTTAGTGGCATTCTTTTACAGCCTAAGAACAGCGATCTTGCCATTCTTGTTCATCTTTAATACGGATCTGTTATTAATTGATGTGGGCTGGGCAAAAGGCATACTGGTTGCGGTGGTATCCACCATTGCCATACTCGCCTTTACTTCCGCCACAATGAATTACTTCATCACGAAGAACAAAGTGTGGGAAACTGTTGCCCTTATTTTTGCAGCATTTATTATTTTCCGCCCTGGTTTCTTTATGGAATATATTTCGCCAACCTCTTATCACATTGAGCCAGTGCATTTGGCACAAGAGTTGGAAAAAGTGCCAGTTGATGAAAAAATTACCGTCAAAGTGGCCGGCACCAATCCTTATGGAAAACAAATTGAGTTCTATTCTGAACTCAGCGTACCAGAAGGAAAAACCGGTGAAGAGCGCCTAAATAAACTCGGCTTAACCTTGCTCAATACAGGCGAAAGCATTGAAATTGATGGCAAAGCGACACCAAAAGTCATTATTGATATGGTTGAAATTGATTCCCCTGCCGCCAAAGCAGGCTTAAATTGGGATCAAACCCTACTCGATATTTCTTTACCAAAAGTGGCTATCGCCAAAGAATGGATGTTCATTCCGGGCTTATTGATTATTCTCCTTGTTGGATTTAATCAACGCCGTAGAGCGAAAAAACAATAAAAAATTGACCGCACTTTGTTAGGGTCTGTTGATAACTCATTTTGCATTTGAGTTATCGTTTAAAATTAGCGTAATCGCGGCGCAGTTTAAAACCAAGAGTGGTTCTCTTGGTGAGAACTGCAACAAAGAGTACGCAAATTTTAAAGCTAACCTGAAGGGCTGGGGCTATTTTTTGTGATAACTGTGTTGAACGTGGTTCGTTTAGAATGGCTAAACTTCACCCCATTCGCCTTGTTCTCACAAAAAAATAGCCACCAGCTCAAATGCAAAATGAGTTATCAACAGCCCCTAAAGTGCGGTCAAAATTTTATGAAATTAGCAAAATATAAAACGCACAACCGCAACCCAATAAAAGGATCTTATTATGTACAACAAACTGCTTATTGCCATTGATCTCAGCAATCTGAAAAGCGCAAAATATGTGGTGGACACCGCTCTTCAGCTCACCAACCACAATCCTAACGCGATTTACCGTGTTGCTACCATTATCGAACCCATTGATGACAGTTTTATCTCTGCATTCTTACCAAAAAACTTTGACAAATCTGTCATTGAAGAAGCCAACAAAACCCTACACGATTTCACCAAAGCCCACTTCCCAGAAGGCTCAAAAGTACAACATATTGTCGCCCACGGCACAATTTATGAAGAAATCAACCGTATTGCCGATGAAAAAGAAGTGGATCTCATCATTATGCTCGCCAGCAGCAAACCAAACGCCAAAGGCTTAAGCAGCAATACGGTAAAAGTGGCACGTTACGGCAAAAAACCGATTTTGGTTTTGAAGTAAAAATATAAATAAAAAAAGGAGAAAATCATTATGTACCTCCCTTTTATTTATTCAAAAAATAATTTTATCTTTGGGGCTGTAGTAGATTAGCAACAATGCTATACTACAAAAATGAAGATAACATATTGTAAATTAAAGAAATCTATACAGAAAAAACTGCTTGAGTTTTTTGTCGCAGAAGTTACTGCAAGAACGGCAGCAAATTTGCTAGATATTCAACCGAATACAGCCGCTTTGTTCTACCATAAAATCAGGCTTGTGATTGGCTATCATTTATCCCTTGAAGTTAACGAGATTTTTGAGGGGGAAATTGAACTAGACGAAAGCTATTTTGGTGGTCATCGAAAGGGAAAACGAGGACGAGGAGCGGCTGGAAAAGTTGCTGTTTTTGGGTTACTAAAACGACAAGGAAAGGTATTTACTGTTGTGGTTGAAAACACCAAGAGTGAAACATTACTCCCTGTTAAAAGAAAAATCAAGCCTGATAGCTGGGTTTATACGGACACTTATCGCAGTTATGATGCTCTTGATGTGAGTGAATTTCACCACGAACGAATCAATCATTCCGAGCTATTTGCGGTGAAACAAAATCATATTAATGGCATTGAAAATTTTTGGAATCAGGCGAAGCGGATACTGCGAAAATATAATGGAATTAACCGAAAAAACTTTCCTTTATTCTTGAAGGAATGTGAATTTCGGTTTAACTTTGGGACACCAAAAGAGCAGTTAAAAATATTGCGAAAATGGTGTGAAATTTAGGGCTAATCTACTACAGCCCCTTATCTTTTCTACATTCCCTGCAAAAACGGATTGCTTTTCTTTTCCTTGCCAATGGTCGTGTAATTTCCGTGGCCTGCAATGATGATCATTTCGTCAGGTAACGGATAAAGTTTTTCTTTAATTGAGTTCAGCAAGGTTTGATGATCACCACCGGGGAAATCTGTGCGTCCAATGCTGTTTTGAAAAAGCACATCACCAGTAAATGCAATGTTTTTGTTATGTTCAATAAAGCCGATATGCCCCGGTGTATGCCCCGGTAAATGTAACACTTCAAAATTAAAATCGCCCACCTTGATGATTTCTCCTTCTTCATTTAACCAGCGATCAGGCAAAAAGGCATTGGTTTCAAATAGCATTCCAAAGCGTTCTGCCTGTTGCGGCAAACCTTCAAACCAATAGCGATCCGCTTCGTGCGAACCCCAAATTTCTACATTAAAGTGATTTTTCAGCTTTTCTGCCGCACTAATATGATCTAAATGACCGTGAGTAAGTAAAATTAATTTTAAATTTAAGCCTAATTCTTCAATGCGTTTAATGAGCTTTTCTGCCTCACCACCAGGGTCAATAATAGCGGCATTTTTTTCATCGTCCCAAATGATTGAACAATTTTGTTGGAACGCGGTAACAGGAATAATCTCAATATTCATTTTTTGTCCTTTATTAATATTTCTTTGAAATTAAAAGAATAAAACCGCAAATTTGCTTGCGGTTTTATATGTTTGAAATGCGGATAATCAGCTTCCACGCCAAGTGCGAACAGGACCAGTATCAATATGTACGAAATTACTTCTTGGGTAATACCCTACACCGCCATTATTTAGGCTTTCCGCCGCACGTTTTACACTCGCCAATGGCACGCTATCAATCCGGAAATCAATCGCTTGCCCACGAATATGGTAGCTATTACTCGCTACGCCACGGCTTTTTCTACGCATTGCCGCATTACTTGTTGGGGAGCGATAACCACAAATAATTTGGATTTCAGTATTGCGTAAGCCTAAAGTACGCTGAATTTGATAAAACTTGGCAAATAATCTAGGATCCATTCGATGAATTTGGTTATTACGTTTATCACGCAATAAATAATCCAACTTTCTCAAACTTGCCGTAGAAAATCCTTTTGCAGGGTTAAATTCTCCCGCAAAACGATCGCCAGTATTGATATTTCTAAAGCTCAGAATACGTGGTTTTGGTGTTGAAACTATTGCTAATACTGTATTAGGTAATAAGGATACGCCCAATGCAATTCCACCAAGGGAAAGCCATTTACGGCGTTGCTGATTAATCTCGCTCATAGTAATAATTCTTTACTCTAAATTTACAATTCTTTACTTTCGACTACGTACGTTTTAATTAGTTCATAAAAAAGTAAAAAAATTTAAAAATAGTAATCACTTTTCAATGTGTTAGGCATTACATCAAATATTTTTTCACCGCATTCCAGTTTACATAGCTTAAATTCGGTGCTGAATCGTAACCATAAATATCTGGCAAGGTGTATAATTTTCCACCGTCCATCCAAGCGGTTACATAATAAAGATAAACAGGATTATCCGACCCTACATTCGCAGAAGTGGTTTTTTTACTGCCTAGCACTTTGCGTTTACGTTCATCAGACCAACCAACTTCTTTGAGCAAAATGCTTGCTAATTGATCGGATTGCTCCACACGAATACAGCCAGAACTCAATGCGCGGTCTTTCTTGTTAAACAAACTGTGGTTTGGTGTATCGTGCAAGTAAATGGCATCAGCACTTGGCATATTAAATTTATAATTACCTAAAGCACTATCCCCCGGAGCTTGACGGATACGATAAGGGAATTTACTGCCAATCGCCGTCCAGTTAATGGAATGTGGATCAATGGTGCGCCCTGAACCGTCGGTAATGGTATAACCATTGCGTGCCACATAACTTGGATCACGTTTAATTTTTGGTACTAAATCTTCATTGATTAAACGTGGCGTTGGCGTCCAAGGTGGATTAACCACAACATTACTTAATTTGCTATACATCACAGGGGTTTTGCGCGCTTGTTTTCCCACGATAACGCGTGAATTCATCACCAGTTTGCCATTACGATAATAATTAAGCTGATAACTTGGAATATTCACAAAAAGCCCGTTTGTAAACTCAGGCAAAATTCTTAAACGTTGCGTGTTGATCGCCAATTTATAGATCTGGTTACGATCCATTTTTCCTGAAGAAATTAAAGCTTCTAGCTGATATAAGGTTTGGCGATATAAATTATTTTTACCCGCAAGTTGTGCAACAAATTCAAAATTTTGATTATTTTTCACCGCACTTAACCAGCGCTGAATTTCTTGCTCTGAGGGTTCTGCACTTTTATAAGCAGTTGGAGAATATAACCATTTCTGCGCAGATTTCAGCGCATTTTGTGAATAATAAAGATAATCAAGGAATGCGTCAGTAAGCAAAATATCATAAACCAAACGATCTTTGCCTTCCGCATTATAAATGCGATCTAAATTTTGTGCCGACTGGCGAGAAATACCACTTGCCACCAATGCCGCATATTCGCGTAAAAATTGTTTCTCGGCTTTTTTATCTTCCCACAGCAACACATAATCATTTTGCGTATAAATTTTGGCAACTGCTGACTTAAACATCAACGGCTGTGTGCCAATAATATCTGTTAAGCGCTGTTCTGAACGCTGTTGCTGTTCTGCATTGAGGCGATCTTCTTCCGCTTTACGTTCTGTTGCGATTTTTTCAGCAATCGCTTTTCGTTCGAGTAAAAGCTGTTCATTCGTCAGTTTTACCATTGCCGGCGTTGAGGATTGCCCTGCATTCACCACAGGTGCAGTGTTTGCCGCAATAGCTGTTCCCACATAAGCACAAGACGTCAATAAAGCCGCGCGTGTAGCTAACTTAAATGAAGTCGTTTTTAACATTCTAGAATCCTTAAATATAAAAATCACAATAAAAAGCACCGCACTTATTAAAGTGCGGTCAGAAATTTAGTTATTTTTTCGGTGTTACTTCTGCACCCGAAAGATGATGTTTTTCATCAAAATTAATGAGATCTACCGCCATTTTTTCTGCCTCTTTTAAGTAGAAATCAGGGGCTTCATAATCTTTCGGTAAATCATCAAGTTTCTTCAATGGTTTTTTACCTTCTCGTTTAAAGCGTGCATTCAAATCTTTCAAGCGTTTTGCGTCATCTTTATCATTCTCTGCTTTGCGTTTTGCAAAATTCAATGATAAATATTTACGCTCACGGCGCTCATCTAACACTTTAAGATCTTCATTAAGCGCAATAAATTCAGGATCTTTCGCCATTCGAGCAATATGCGGAGCTTCCAGTGCATTAATTGCTTCTCTTGATTTCCCAGCCTCAGAATAAGGGGCTGGTGGCAATTTATCCCAAGGCAACGCATTATCTTCGTTTTCTTCCCCATATTCTTTCAAATCAATCAATGATGGGAACGTAATATCTGGCGCAACCCCTTTCAACTGAGTACTTCCACCATTAATACGATAGAATTTTTGAATGGTATATTGAATTAGCCCCATTGGGGTTTCTTCTGAATCAAACACAAAATTCAATGGACGGCTTTGTTGAACCGTTCCTTTACCAAAGGTATTCTGTCCAATAATAATCGCTCGGTTATAATCTTGCATTGCTGCTGCAAAAATTTCAGACGCAGAAGCACTAAAGCGATTGATCATCACTAAGAGCGGCCCTGCATAATCTTGAGTGTTATCAGGATCTTCGTGAATACGAATGCGTTGATAAGCATCTCTCACCTGAACCACTGGCCCATCGGTAATAAATAAGCCTGTTAATTCAACCACTTCTTTTAACGAACCACCGCCATTCTCACGCAAATCAATAATCAAGGCTTGTGCATTTTTCTGCTTCATTTCTGCAAGCAGTTTTTTCACATCTTCCGCTAAGCCAAGATAAAAACTTGGAATTTTAATCACGGCAATTTGCTTGCCATCAACCTTTTCCACGGTTAATTTCGCCGCCTGATCTTCCAAGCGAATTTTATCTCGAATAAGGGTAACAATGCGGGATTTTCCGCCTTTTTCTGGCTCAATTTCTAAACGAACTTTCGTGCCTTTTTTCCCTTTGATCTTGTCGATCACGTCATCTAAACGCCAACCAACAACATCTTCAATTTCGCCTTTTGCCTGACCGACACCAACGATTTTATCACCCGGCTTAATTTTTTTACTGCGATCGGCCGGCGCACCAGCCACCAGTGAGCGGATAATGGTTTCCCCATCTTCCGATTGCAAGGTTGCCCCAATGCCTTCTAATGAAAGATTCATACTTTCATTAAAACTTTTTGCACTTCTTGGCGCAAGATAACTTGTGTGCGGATCGATTTCACGCGCAAAAGCATTCAAATACACTTGCACAATATCATCTGCTTTAGTTTGTGTTAAACGGCGAATTGCCAAATCATAGCGTTTCGTTAAGGTTTTCTTAATTTCACGCCAATTCTTACCTTTGAGCTTCAAATTGATGATGTCATTTTTAACACGCTGCGCCCAAAGCTCATTGGCTTCTTCTTCCGTTTTTGGCCAAGCAGCGTCTTTGCGTTCAATTTCAATTTGCGCATCTGTGGTTAAACTTGGCTCTTTGTCTAAAAGCGATAAGGCATATTTATAGCGTTCATAGCGGCGTTTCATCATTAGATCATAGATCGCAAACGCCATATCTAGCTTACCTTGGTTAAGCTGATCATCAAGCTTATCACCATATTTAGCTCGCATTTCAGCGACATCTGAAGCTAAAAAGGTATTACGGTTAAAATCTAAATTTTTTAAGTAGCGATCAAAAATCTTTTGCGAAAAGTCATCATCTAACTGAAATTTACGATAATGAGATTGGGTTAAACGCGTTGCGACACGCTTTGTTACCAACTGGTTCGTTTCAGTTGGCTCAGGAATGACAATATCTGTTGCCTTCAATTTAGGTGCAATAGCAACGGCAAGATCCGCATTAACAAATAAGGCACTTAGCACCAAACTAGCTAAGTAGCCTTTTCTTTTGTTAAACTTCATTCAAATGTCCTAATCAAAGTAAATATCACGATGATGACTTCTTACTTAACGAAATAATGAGAATTATGCAAATAAACGCTCTGCGGTAACCGACATTGTTAAGCCATTTTCTAACTCAACACGCACATTGTCTTTTACCACTTCCAAAACTACCGCACGCTTTGTGCTATTCCCAGCTTTTACTTTCACCACATCACCTTGTGCTAAGGTTGCAACATCTACCGCGACAAGATTAGGTTTATTTTGTGGTTTTTTCGCTACAAATTTCTTCGCATTTGGACGCGCAGGCTTTTTATTCGCTTTCGGATTTGCCGCACGCTCTGCTGCACGTTTTTCTGCCACTTTCGCTTTGCTTTCTGCTAATTTCTGTGCAGCGTGTTCTGCGTGTTCTTTCTCTAATACGCCTGCTGGGTTGCCTTGTAAATCAACGCGCTCAGCCCCTTCTTTACAAGCGTATAAATAACGCCAACCTGCCGTATATAAGCGCAGAGCTTGACGCAATTGGGTTTTACTTACTTTTTCATCATCGGCAAGGGCTTCTGCCAAATCTTGGAAAATCCCGACTTTTAACGGTTTTGCCTCACCTTCAAGGAAAAAACAGCGCGGAAACTTTTCCGCTAAATAAGCGATAATTTCTTTATTATTGGTTAATTTCTGAACTTCTGTCATTGTGTAATCTCACATACCATTAATTTTAAATAGAAAAACGTTGCACATTTTAGCTTAAATTCGTAAGAAATGGCAATTTTTTGATCGGGTTTATAGCTGATGTTTCAATAAAAAAGCAAAGTGCGGTGCTTTTTGTGATAAATTTTCCGTAAAAAACCACCGCACTTTGAAAAGTGCGCAAATCCATATAAAATAGCGCTTTTGAATTTCTTTTAGAGAAAAATTAGTAGAACCTAAGCGATGACAACACCGTTAAAAACGACACATTACGCCAAACAGCATATTGCCCGTTGCACCCATTGCGATGCCACGGTGTCTGTGCCTACGTTGGAGGCGAACCAATATGCGGAATGTCCTCGCTGTGATGAGATGCTGTGTTCGGGCAGCCGTTGGAATTTGCATCGCTGCGCGATGATTGCCCTATCCATTTTAATTTTGATGCCTTTTGCCTTGAATTATCCTTTATTAAGCATTGATTTATTGGGTACTCGAGTGGACGCTTCGGTTTGGCAAGGGGTGTGGAAAATGGCAACGGAAGGCTATCCTTATACGGCATTTCTCATTTTTCTCTGTGCTGTGTTTATGCCCATTTCCTTTGCAATTTTGGTGATTTTACTCCGTCTTTCGCAACTGCTTGGCATTAAACCGCGTAATATTTTGCTCGCGCTGGGGTATATTAAACCTTGGGTAATGTTTGATGTGTATTTGGTCGCGCTGGGCGTAACAATGTTTAAGGTGCGAGAATACGCCACCCTTAGCCTTGATGTGTATTTAATTGCTTTTATTTTCACCGCACTTTTAACCACGCTACTGTTTATTAAGCTCAATCTGAATGCGCTGTGGAATGATTTTTATCCACAAGATAGACTTTTGACTGAAATGCCTGATGAACCGCCTTGTGTCTGCTTGGAGTGCCATTACACGTTTACCGAGCCTTATCAAGACAGCAAACATCGAGCCCGTTGTCCACGCTGTTTAACGCTATTAGACGTGCCAGTAAACATTAAATTGCAACACACTTGGGCAACCTTGATTGCGGGCATTATTATGCTTTTCCCTGCTAATTTACTACCGATGTCGGTGGTTTATGTCAACGGTGCACCGAGTGCCGATACCCTGATGTCTGGCGTAATCACCTTTGTTGAAATGGGCAGTTATTTCGTGGCATTTGTGGTATTTACCGCCAGTATTTTTATCCCCATCAGCAAAATTTTTATTTTGCTTTATTTATTAATTTGTGTACATTTCAACCTTCGCCAATCCATAAAATGGCAAATGCGCTTATTCCATATTGTGCATTTTGTCGGTCGTTGGTCGATGTTAGATTTGTTCGTACTCGCATTGATGATGTCCTTGGTTGCACGCGGACAAATCATCAATTTTTCCGTAGGCCCTGCTGCCTTTTATTTTGGGGCTGCAGTGTTCTTAACTATGATTTCAGCTTCGCAATTCGACAGTCGTTTACTTTGGAAAATTTATGACAGACAACAACAAAACGCCGTCCATTCAGGATAATTACAACGCGGTAAAAGCCGCTATTCATAAAAACAAACGGATTTCGCCATTTTGGTTGTTACCCTTTGTTGCCTTATGTATTGGTGCGATTTTGTTCTTTCAAATTGTGCAAGAACAAGGCATTAGCATTAAAATCACCTTTGATAATGGTAATGGCTTAGTAGCAGGGAAAACGCAGATTCGTTACCAAGGCTTGCAAATTGGGGTGGTGAAAAAAGTAAATTTCACTGACGACTTGAAAAAAGTAGAAGTGGAAGCCAATATTTATCCTGAGGCCAAAACCGTGTTGCGTGAAAACACCAAGTTTTGGCTCGTTCGTCCAAGTGCTTCTCTGGCAGGGATTTCAGGCATTGATGCACTGGTTTCGGGTAACTACATCACCCTACAACCTGGGGACGGTGAATATGAAGATGAATTTGTAGCAGAAAGTGAAGGCCCGATCGCCCAAGTTACTGAAGGCGATTTGCTCATTCATTTACTTGCCGATGATTTAGGCTCAATCTCAATCGGTGCGTCTGTCTATTTCAAAAAAATGCCCGTGGGAAAAATCTATGATTACCGTTTCACCAAAGATCAGAAGAAAATTGAAATTGATGTGGTGATCGATAAGCCTTATGCCCAATTCGTGAAAAAAGATAGCCATTTCTGGAACATTAGCGGCATTAACGCCAGTGTTGGGCTTTCTGGTATTAACGTACAAATGGATAGCCTAAATTCCGTGGTGCAAGGCGCTGTGGCATTTGATTCACCGCAAAATAGTCCAAAGGCTGAAAACAACGAACGCTATCGTTTATATGCCAATTTACAGGCAGCCAAACGCGGTATTGAAATCAATGTTACCGTGCCGAATATTGCGGGATTACGCGCAGGCAAAACCTCGGTGTATTCACAAGATGCACAAATCGGTTTGCTTTCAGAATTAAGTGCGGTGGAAAATAATGAAGAAATTTTGCAAGGCAAATTACTCATTGATCCAAGCGCTGAAAATCTGTTTAAAACCAACACTGAAATCGTGCTACGCAACACAAAATTCAATTTGAGCGAACTGAGCGACACGCAAAAATTATTGCGTGGTGAATATTTTGATGTCATCAGTGGTACAGGTGAAAAACAAACGCAATTTACTGTCATTAAAGAAAATGAACTGTTACTCAAACAGCCTGATACCTTGGTTTTAACCTTAACCGCGCCTGAAACCTATAACATCAGCGAAGGGCAGCAAATTTACTACAATAATTTCCCTATTGGTGAAATTGTGAGTCAACGCATCGAACAAGAATCCGTACGCTTTAAAGTAGCGATTGCCGGACAATATCGTCATTTAATTCACCCCGATACGCTCTTTATTGCTGCGTCAAATTTTGAAGTGAGCATTGGCACTGACGGCGTGAAAATGCAAGCGGCAAGTCCTGAAAAATGGCTACAAGGAGGCATTCGCATTGTGGTAGGTCATCAATCGGGTAAATTGCCTGAAAGTTTCCCGTTATACAGTGATCTCAGTAATGCTGAAGCAGGGATCGTGAGTAATAATCTCACCCCAACCATCACCTTAACCACTTCACAGCTACCAAGCATTGATAAAGGTTCTCTGGTACTTTATCGCCAATATGAAGTGGGCAAAATTCTGGCTATCCGCCCGAAAAAAGATCATTTTGACGTGGACGTATTTATCTATCCGAAACATCGCGATTTGCTCACCAGCAAAAGTCTGTTCTGGGTGGAAAGTGCCGCACAGGTGGACATCACACCGAAAGGCATTAGCATTCAAGCCACGCCTATTGCTCGCACCTTAAAAGGCGCGATTAGTTTTGATAACAGTGGCTCTGGTAACAAAATTCTTTACCCAAATGAAATGCGTGCCAAATCCGCAGGACAAGTAATTAAGCTCACCGCCTCCGATGCCACCAATTTAAGTAAAGGAATGCCGTTGCGTTATATGGGCTTAAATATTGGTGAAGTGGATAGCATTGAGCTTTCTGCCGATCACAAAATTCTCGCCACGGCGTTAATTAACCCGAAATATATGGCTATCATTGCGAAAGAAAATAGTAAGTTCCGCCTCATTTCCCCACAAATCTCTGCGGGCGGTATTGAAAATTTAGATAGCCTTTTACAACCTTATATTGATGTGGAAGCGGGCAACGGCAAAGCACGCAGTCAATTCCGTTTGGCTCAATCCGTGCCAACCACCAACAAATATGGTGATGGTTTCCCACTCATTTTAGAAACCAAAAACGCAATGAATATCACGGTGGGATCGCCGGTGTTGTACCGCGGTGTGGAAGTGGGGACAATTCGCAATTTAGAGCTTAACAGCCTTGGCGATCGCGTATTAGTGCATATTGTGATTGCCAATAAACACAAAGCCCTTGTGCGCCAAAATTCAGAATTTTGGATCTCATCAGGTTATGGTATGGAGCTTGGCTTCACTGGCTTATCCATTAATACAGGATCAATGCAACAACTGTTAAAAGGCGGCATCGCCTTCTCAACGCCGTCTGGCTCGGTAGTGCAACCGCAAGCAAAAGCCAACCAGCGTTTCTTGTTGCAAGACAAACGTCCTAAAGAAGCCATAAACTGGAATTTAGGCATTTTAGGTAACGAATAAAATTTACAAAAAAACGACCGCACTTTAATTTTACCCTACTGGTATTTTATACAGGTCGTTTTTTTGCTACACTTTCGCCAATTTTTGATTTGAAATTAGGTTTTCCCAATGACAACAAATTATTCCGCCAATGAAATTACCGTTTTAAAAGATCTTGAGCCAGTTCAGCTGCGCCCTGGTATGTACACCGACACCACGCGCCCAAACCATTTAGGGCAAGAAGTGATCGATAACAGCGTGGACGAAGCGCTAGCTGGCCACGCCACCAAAATTGAAGTCATTCTGCATAAAGAGCAATCCCTTGAAGTGATTGATAATGGACGAGGAATGCCGGTGGATATTCACCCCACCGAGGGCATTTCAGGGGTGGAAGTGATTCTTACCAAATTGCACGCAGGGGGAAAATTCTCCAATAAAAACTATACCTTCTCTGGCGGTTTGCACGGCGTGGGAATTTCTGTGGTAAATGCCCTTTCTGAACGCGTGGATATTCAAATTAAGCGTAACGGACAAGTTTATAAAATCGCCTTTGAAAATGGGGCAAAAGTGCAAGAATTAGAAGTTATCGGCACTTGCGGTCGCCGTACTACTGGCACAACAGTGCATTTCAAACCGAACCCAAAATATTTCGACAGCCCTAATTTTTCCGTCAGCCGTTTACGCCATTTATTGCGTGCCAAAGCAGTGCTGTGTTCAGGCTTAGAAATTCGTTTTATTGATAAAATTAACGGCACAGAAGATATTTGGCTCTATCAAGACGGTTTATCTGATTACTTAACAGAAAGCGTGGAAGGCTACACCACCTTGCCAGCCTCCCCTTTTGTGGGCAATTTTGAAACCGAAAAAGAAACCGCCAGCTGGGCGTTAATTTGGTTGCCTGAAGGGGGCGATTTGCTCGGCGAAAGCTATGTGAATTTAATTCCCACTATCCAAGGGGGAACGCACGTTAATGGCTTACGCCAAGGCTTGCTCGATGCAATGCGTGAGTTTTGCGAATTCCGCAATTTGCTACCGCGCGGCGTGAAGCTTACCGCCGATGATATTTGGGATCGCTGTGCTTATGTGCTTTCGATCAAAATGCAAGATCCACAATTTGCCGGGCAAACCAAAGAGCGTTTATCTTCTCGTCAAAGTGCTGTGTTCGTTAGCGGTGTAGTGAAAGATGCCTTTAGCTTATGGCTCAACCAAAACGTACAAGAAGCCGAAGAACTGGCGAAAATGGCAATTAGCTCGGCAGAACGCCGTTTGCGTGCAGCGAAAAAAATCGTGCGTAAAAAACAAGTGAGCGGCCCTGCCCTGCCGGGGAAACTCGCTGATTGCAGCTCACAAGATTTAGCACTAACCGAATTATTCTTAGTCGAAGGGGATTCCGCAGGGGGATCGGCCAAACAAGCGCGCGACCGTGAATACCAAGCCATTTTGCCATTGCGCGGAAAAATTCTAAATACTTGGGAAGTATCCGCCGATCAGGTGCTTGGCTCACAAGAAGTCCACGACATTGCTGTGGCATTGGGGATCGATCCTGACAATAGCGATCTTTCCCAGTTGCGTTACGGCAAGGTTTGTATTCTTGCTGATGCGGATTCTGATGGCTTACATATTGCCACCCTACTCTGCGCCCTATTCTTACGCCACTTCCCGAAACTGGTGGCGGAAGGACACGTTTATGTGGCAATGCCGCCGCTTTATCGTATCGACATTGGCAATGAAGTCTATTACGCCCTTGATGAAGGGGAAAAAGAAGGTATTTTAGATCGCCTAAAAAATAAAAAAGGCAAAATCAACGTGCAGCGCTTCAAAGGGCTAGGCGAAATGAACCCAAGCCAGTTACGTGAAACCACAATGGATCCCAATACGCGCCGTTTGGTGCAGCTCACCTTTGATCAAGAAAATGAACAAAGTGAAACAGAAACCTTTGAATTAATGGATATGCTGTTGGCGAAAAAACGTTCTGAAGATCGTAAAATGTGGTTACAAGCCAAAGGCGACCAAGTGGATTTGAGCGTATAAGCTCGCCACCAAATAAGCAAGGAAACACCAATGAAAAAGACCTTTTTAGCCTTAATTTTCACCGCACTTTTAAGCGGCAATGTTATCTCCACGGAACAACATTCAACCAAGCCCAATGCGGTTGAAAATACGAATACGGCAGAAAATACTAATGTAACTGAAAATACCAATTTATCTGAAAACAAAAGTGCTGTGCAAAATGTGAAAATTTCTGATCTTCCCGTGATTGAGGCAGAACTCACCACCGCGCCAAATGTGCCAGCGCCGATTACGCGCGATTATCCTGCGCGTGTGGTGGTAAAACTGGAAGCGCTGGAAAAAATTATGGAAATTATGCCAAAAGTGCAATTTAAATATTGGACGTACAACGGCTCAACCCCTGCACCGTTCATTCGTGTGCGCGAAGGGGATACGGTGGAAGTGCATTTATCCAACCCAATCAATTCCAAACTGCCGCACAGCATTGATTTCCACTCTTCCGCCGCCCCTGAAGGCACAGCGCTGGCAAGCAACACCGCACCGGGGCATACCAGTATTTATCAGTTCAAAGTGCTATCACCTGGGCTTTATCTTTATCACTGCGCCGCAATGCCCGGTGCGCCGACTCACATCGGCAAGGGAATGTTCGGTTTAATGTTGGTTGAGCCAAAAGAAGGCTTAGCGCCAGTGGATAAAGAATTTTATATTGTACAGAACGAATTTTATACCCAAGGGGAATTTGGCGAAGCGGGCTTGCAAGTTTTTAGTATGCAAAAAGCGAGCTATGAGCTGCCTGACTATGTGGTCTTTAACGGCCATTATGGCTCAATGCTCGGCGATAATGCGTTAAAGGCCAAAGTGGGCGAGAAATTACGCTTTTATGTCGGCAACGCAGGGCCAAATAAGGTGTCCTCTTTCCATTTGATCGGCAAGCCTTTTGATACAGTGTATGTGGAAGGTGGTTCATTGCAAAATCACAATGTACAAACCACTTTAATTCCTGCTGGCGGCGCGATGATGGCTGAAACCACCATTCCTGTACCCGGCCCTTATCCTTTCGTGGATCACTCTATTTTCCGTACCGAAAAAGGCGCGAAAGGCGTGTTAATGGTAAGTGGGGAAGAAAATCCACAGATTTTCAGTGGAAAATTAAAAGATGAGCCTTACACCAAGCGCAATCCTGATGCGGACGTGTCCACAGGATTTCAACATTAAAAATCGCGCCAAAAACCACCGCACTTTAATTTTAACGAATATAAGAGAAAAACAAATTTATGGCAGAAATTAATTACGAAGGCATTGAGCAAATGCCACTGCAAAACTTCACCGAAAGTGCCTATTTGAATTATTCAATGTATGTGATTATGGATCGCGCATTGCCCTTTATTGGTGATGGATTAAAGCCCGTGCAGCGCCGTATTGTGTATGCAATGTCAGAATTAGGGCTCAATGCCACGGCGAAATATAAAAAATCGGCGCGTACTGTGGGGGACGTATTAGGTAAATTCCACCCGCACGGTGATACCGCTTGTTACGAAGCTATGGTGCTAATGGCGCAGCCTTTCTCTTATCGTTATCCGCTCATTGATGGACAAGGAAACTGGGGGGCGCCTGATGATCCGAAATCCTTTGCGGCAATGCGTTATACCGAATCGCGTTTAGCCAAAATTTCAGAAATTTTGCTCAGCGAGCTGGGCCAAGGCACGGTGGAATTTCAGCCTAACTTTGATGGCACACTAGAAGAGCCTGAATATTTGCCTGCTCGCCTACCACATATTTTACTTAATGGCACAACGGGGATCGCCGTGGGAATGGCAACGGATATTCCGCCGCACAATCTCAATGAAGTGGCTGATGCGGCGGTAATGCTGTTGGATAACCCAAAAGCCAATTTAGATGATTTAATGAGCGTGCTGCAAGGGCCTGATTATCCAACGGAAGCTGAAATTATTTCAAGCAAAGAAGATATTCGTAAAATTTACGAGCAAGGACGCGGCTCAATTAAAATGCGTGCGGTATGGAAAAAAGAAGATGGCGAAATCATCATTAGCGCACTGCCCCACCAAGCCTCGCCATCAAAAATCATCAGCCAAATCGCGGAACAAATGAATGCGAAAAAACTGCCGATGGTAGAAGATATTCGTGACGAAGCAGATCACAATAACCCAATCCGTATCGTGCTAGTGCCACGTTCCAACCGCGTGGATACCGATGCCCTAATGGCGCATTTATTTGCCACCACGGATTTAGAAAAAAGCTATCGTGTGAATATGAATATGATTGGCTTGGACAACAAGCCAGCGGTGAAAAATCTGCTGCAAATTCTCACCGAATGGCTAACTTTCCGCCGCACCACGGTAACCAGACGCTTACAACATCGCTTAGATAAAGTACTGAACCGACTGCATATTTTGCAAGGTTTGATGATTGCCTTTTTAAATATTGATGAAGTGATCGCCATTATTCGTAACGAAGACAAGCCAAAGCAGGAATTAATGACGCGCTTTAATTTAAGTGATGAGCAAGCCGAGGCCATTTTAAACTTGCGCTTACGCCAATTAGCCAAATTGGAAGAGCACGAACTGCAAGCGGAGCAAGATAAATTAGAACAAGAGCGGTTGAATTTAGAGCAAATTTTGGGATCTGAGCGCCGTTTAAATACGCTCATCAAAAAAGAAATTCAACAAGATGCGAAAACCTTTGCTAGCCCTCGCCTTTCACCAATCGTAGAACGTGCGGAAGCCAAAGCAATGGCTGAAAACGAAATGATCCCAGCTGAACCTGTTACCGTGATTTTATCGCAAATGGGGTGGGTGCGTTGTGCTAAAGGCCACGACATTGATCCGCAAGGGCTAAGCTACAAAGCTGGCGATGGTTATCTGGCGCACGCCTGCGGAAAAAGCAATCAGCCTGTGGTATTCCTTGATAGCACAGGGCGCAGCTATGCGGTAGAACCGCTATCCTTGCCTTCTGCACGCTCACAAGGCGAACCACTCACGGGCAAACTTTCCTTACCTGCCGGGGCTACGGTTTCCCAAGTGTTAATGGAAAATGATGAGCAAAAATTATTAATGGCATCGGACGCGGGCTATGGCTTTATTTGCCAATTTAGCGATTTAGTGGCGCGTAACAAAGCAGGTAAAGCCTTGATTTCCTTGCCAGAAAATGCCCAAGTCTTGCCACCATTAAGTTTACAAGAAAATAAAAACTTGCTCGTGGCGCTCACTTCTGCGGGCAGAATGTTGATTTTCCCAGTGCAAGATCTGCCTGAATTATCCAAAGGAAAAGGCAACAAAATCGTTTCTATCCCTGCGGCTAACGCAAAAGATCGCAGCGAATTATTAGTACGCTTATTGTTAATTTCCGAACAAGCAAACTTGGTATTCCATTCAGGCAAACGTAAAATCACCCTTAAAGCGGAAGATTTACAACGCTTCCGTGCTGAGCGCGGCCGCAAAGGCAGCCAGCTACCAAGGGGCTTGCATAGTGGCGCAGAAATTGAAGTGATTGAGCCAAATCAATAAGTTATATTGAGAGCTGAACAGATTTTTGTTCAGCTCTTTTATTTTCTAACGTCCTGTTATTCCTTTAGTCTGTGATCTAAATCACGGTAATTCTTTCTTTCCTTAGGTAAAATCAGCGTCAATTCAGCGTGATTTTATACAAGGAGCAAACAATGCAAGCCTCACTACAAGATATTCTCGATGTGGTTAAAGCAAAAAATCTAACCTATCATCAAAAATTAATGAGCTTAGGCAATATTGCTGAGCGGCTATTTAACCCTATTGATTTATTAGGCTACACAGAAGAAGAATGGGAATATCTGCAAAATCATATGATTTGTGATTTATGTGAAGGCTATGCCATTTATCGTCCGCGTTATATTTTGCCTGACTATAATGTTTATATTCAAAAAGGCTGTAAATTCCTTGACTTGCCACCACCAAAAGATCTTGATGAAGTGCTAGATGGCTTGCTCATTCTTTATTCCCACGTTCCGTCCATTACCACTTATCCCGTTTATATTGGACGCTTAGATGAGTTGCTCGATCCTTTTATTACTGACGAGAACCAGGATTACATCAAAATTAAACGTTTCTTAAACCATATTGATAAAACCATTGCAGATTCCTTCTGCCACGCCAATATTGGCCCTTATGACACTAAAGCTGGGCGTTTAATTTTACAGGCGGTCATTGAGCTAGAAAATACCACGCCAAATATGACTATTCGCTACGATAAACAAAAAACCTCGCGTGAATTTGCAGAACTTGCTGCTAAAGCCTGTTTATTAGTGTCAAAACCATCCTTTGCCAATGATCCTTATTACATTGAAGATCTGGGAGAACAATATGGTATCGCCAGTTGTTACAATGCCCTGCCTGAATGTGGCGGTGCTTATACCCTGACTCGCCTAAGATTAGGTACTATCGGACGTGCTTGCTCAAGTGTTAATGAAATGGTGAATGAATTATTGCCTAAAGTGGCAAAACTAGCCCTTTCGACCATGGATAAACGGCATAAATTCTTGATCGAAGAAAGCAATTTCTTTGAAAGCAGTTTCTTAGCACAAGAAGAATTTATCAAGCGTGAAAACTTCACCAGTATGATCGCCATTGTGGGATTAGCCGATGCGGTCAATCATCTTTTACAACAAGAAGGCATTAATGAAACCTTCGGGCAAAGCCAACGTGGTGATGAGATCGCCACACTCATTATGGATAAATTGGAAGAGGTCAATAACGCACATAAAGGGCTTTATGTGGAACGTACCAATAATCGTTATTTACTGCACGCGCAAGTGGGGGCGAGCAACCACGAAGAAGATAAGATGAATACGCCAGCACACCGTATTCGCGTGGGTGAAGAACCGACATTATTAGCACATCTAAAACAATCTGCCCCATTCCATAAATACTTTCCTTCTGGTACAGGGGATCTCTTTGCTTTCGATCAAACCTATACTGATCATTTAGATGCGGTGGTGGATATTATTGACGGTGCTTTCGCGCAAGGCTATCGCTACATTACAACTTACCTGAAAAATACCGATCTCATTCGCGTAACAGGCTATTTAGTGAAGAAAAGCGAGGTTGAGCGTTATCGCAAAGGCGAAGCGGTATTACGCGATACCACTTGGTATGGCTCTGGCACAGACGATTGCGCCAATGTCTTTGATCGCCAATTGCGCGATGAAGAAAACGTAAGTGCCAATTCATAATGACTAAGCCAGTTCCGCTTTCTGAAATTTATGTTCCTCTACATCGGATTATTCCCTTTTCCAATGTAGAGGGACAAGGCAACCGCACCAGCATTTTTCTGCAAGGGTGTAAGCTAAATTGCCTTTATTGCCATAACCCAGAAACTATTCCAAGAAAAAATAGCGAAGCAAAGCTGGTCAGCTTGCAATATTTGTATGATCAGGTAATGAACGCCGTGCCGTTTATTCGCGGCGTCACCGTTTCTGGCGGTGAACCCACCATTCATCATAAAAAATTAGTACCACTTTTCACCGCACTTCGTCAGCAGGGTCTGACTTGTTATCTTGATAGCAGCGGATTTTTTGATTATGACAGCACACAATCCTTAATTGCCGTAACCGATAAATTTCTCTTTGATCTCAAAGGTGATGGCTTAGGCTTACAGACCCTCTGTTTTGAACGCCGCAATCAGCAAGGCAAAGTGCCAACTCAAATTATCCCCACAACGCAGCATATCAAAACAGAAAATCTCACCCGAAATTGGCAAAATCTCGCCAAATTATTACCGCACAATAAAATTGAAGAAGTGCGGTTGGTTTTTATCAAAGATTTTTTTGACGCCTACCACTTAGTGGAAAAAGCGGCGCTACTGCTACGAGATTATCCCGAGGTGTTATTCAAAATTATTCGAGTGCATAGCAAAGGGGCAAGAGATGAAACGGGTTTAACCCCTTTTATTCCCACTATGGAAGAAACTCAGGCACTGGCAGAATTTGCTAAACAATGCGGAATACAAAAAATTACCACAATTACCTAAATTCATTCATCAAGGAGCGTAACTATGGATCTCATTATCAGTATTGTCGGGATTTTCGTCCTGCTTGGCATTGGCTTGCTGTTTTCCAACAACCGCAAAGCCATTAATTTCCGCACTATTTTTGGTGCCTTAGCCATTCAAATCGGCTTTGCTGCGCTGATTTTGTATGTACCCGCGGGAAGAAATGCCCTGCTTAGCACCGCTGAAGGCGTGAGCAAAGTGATAAATTATGGTAACGAAGGGATCGCCTTTCTTTTTGGTAACCTTGCCGATCCAAGCAATGTAGGCTTTATTTTCGCGTTCAAAGTCCTACCAATTATCGTCTTTTTCTCAGCCTTAATTTCCGTGCTGTATTACATCGGCGTAATGCAATGGGTAATTAAAATTATCGGCGGAGGCTTGCAAAAAGCACTAGGTACATCAAAGGCAGAATCAATGTCGGCGGCTGCCAATATTTTTGTTGGACAAACCGAAGCACCACTTGTAGTTAAGCCTTTTATTAGCCGAATGACAGAATCTGAATTATTTACTGTAATGGTAGGTGGAACAGCCTCCATCGCAGGTTCAGTATTAGCTGGCTATGCTGGTATGGGAGTGCCACTCACCTACTTAATCGCGGCATCATTTATGGCAGCACCCGCAGGATTATTATTCGCCAAATTGATGTATCCACAAACAGAAAAATTCAGTGATACCTTAGAAGAAAACGTCAAAACAGAAAAACCAAATAATATCGTTGAAGCGCTTGCCAATGGTGCGGCGTCAGGGGTAACACTTGCCATCAATGTGGGCGGTATGTTGATCGCCTTTATCGCCTCTATCGCCTTATTAAATGGCTTAATCGGCGGAATCGGTGGCTGGTTTGGCTATGGCGATCTCACCTTACAAAGCCTACTCGGCTATTTATTCCAACCTATCGCTTTCATCATCGGCGTTCCTTGGCAAGATGCTGAAATTGCAGGACAAATGATCGGAATGAAATTAGCCGTAAATGAATTTGTGGGCTATTTAGAGTTCGCCCAATATTTACAACCTGATGCGGCTGTACAACTTAGCGATAAAACCAAAGCCATTATCACTTTTGCCTTATGTGGCTTCGCTAACTTCAGCGCAATTGCCGTACTTATTGGCGGAATTGGCAGTATGGCGCCAACCCGCCGATCCGACATCGCCCGTCTAGGCTTAAAAGCTGTCATCGCGGGCACACTCGCCAACCTAATGAGCGCCACCATAGCTGGATTCTTTATTGATCTCAGTGGTGCGGCGTTGAGTTAATTACTCAAAAAATTAAGGGCTGTCAGGACAGCCCTTAATCTATGTATTTTTATGAGATTTTAGAGGATCTTTCCCCCATTTATCAGCAAGCTGTTCAAACTCTTGAAAATAGGTATTTTTGTTTTTTCTCCTGCGTAATTCCATTATTAGTGGTTTTGCATTTATCCACACATTCATCACATTAGAATATTGTAACTCTTTATAAATACGTTCTTCAAACGCACCATACTTAATCCCTAAAGCAATAAACTCATAACGATTTAACAATGTTCGGATAGCATTTTTAGTCGCTTTTTTATGTTCGTTTTGTTCTTCTTCACTCACATCAAGATAATCCAAAAATGAAGCATTTTTCGGTAATTTAGCAATAATCAACATTGCATTCGTCAGTTCTTTATCTTGATTTTCTTGTAATAACAAATCGATTGTTGCTCTCTGCCGTTGCATTTCTTGATGGGGCTGTCCTAGATAACAACTAAAAAATCTATTTAGGTTAGAATGAACCAATGAGAAAAAGTCGTCTAAGTCAGCACAAACAAAATAAACTCATTGAGCTATTTGTTGCAGGTGTTACTGCAAGGACAGCAGCAGAGTTAGTCAATGTAAACAAAACGACTGCCGCATATTACTTTCATCGTTTACGCCAACTCATCTATCAAAACAGCCTTCACTTAGAGATGTTTGAAGGTGAAATTGAAGCCGATGAAAGTTATTTTGGCGGTGCTCGCAAAGGCAAACGTGGTCGTGGTGCGGCAGGGAAAATTGCGGTATTCGGGCTTCTCAAGCGCAATGGCAAGGTTTATACCGTTGCGGTTCCAAATACGCAATCTGCCACCTTGTTACCCATTATTCGGGAGCAGGTAAAGCCTGATAGTATTGTTTACACCGATAATTATCGTAGTTATGACGTGCTTGATGTGAGTGAATTTAGTCATTTTCGTATCAATCACAGCACACATTTTGCTGAAAATCATAACCACATTAACGGAATTGAGAATTTTTGGAGCCAAGCAAAACGCCATTTACGCAAATTTAATGGTATCCCAAAAGCGCATTTTGAGCTTTATTTAAAGGAATGTGAATGGTGTTTTAATTACAGCAACATAAAAAGTCAAATTTCTATTTTAAAACAATTGGTTAAAGGGAGTTTAGTCTAGTTATCTAGGACAGCCCCTTCTTGATTATGATTTAAGGTTTCTTTCGCTGACCTCCCATTAGAAAGAATCGCTTTTCTCGCATAATAACCAGTTACAAGAATAGATAAAATTATGGCTCCTGTTTGTATCCAGAAGCCATAACTCTCACCTAAAAATTGGTTTGCAGCTAAAGTACCCATTAAAAGCCACCCCAGCCTTCCATTAAATTCATTTTATTCATCTTTTTCTCCTTCAAGTGTTCATTAGTAACTTTTGATTTAACTTATATAAATTCTCTCTTTTTGTCAAGCCTATAAACTCCCCCACACCAACATCACAAAAAACAGCAAGGATACTGCCATTTCCGCCATTCCGACTTGTTTAACGGAAAGTTTGTATTTGGGGAGCAAGATTGCACGGATAAATGGGGGGATGAAAGCGAAGGCTAGTAAATATTGCTGGCATAAGGCAAAGCAGAGAATGCAGAGTAAATGGAATGCGTTGGACGCGTACAGATAGCGTGGATTTTTGCGTTCACGCATTACGGATTTAACGTATAGCGTTACGCCAACAAAAAATAAGCTTGGGTAGAGCGCAACCCAGTAGATTTTGTGATCGAATTGTGAATTAGCAAAATAATACGCAGCCATTCCTGCGATGGCGAAAATGATAATGCCGGCAAAATCGTTCAGCAATGCGCGCTCATCTTTTTGTTTTACATAGTAAATATTCACCGCGACAAAAGGCAACATTGCTAGCAAGAAATATAAAATATGCCAGTTATGCCATAAGGCGGGCAAGGCGAAAAGTAAGCTGGCGGTGGCGTAAATTAGCGTCCATTTGCGATAAAGCTCAAGATTTCTGCCTTTGAATAAGTTTAAAAAGGGATAGGTCATCAAATAAAGGGCGAACCACGCCAATAACAGAAATAAATGCAGCGTGATCGGTGTAGAAAGCAACATTCCGTATAAAAACGGCATCAGTGCCATTACGATAGCACCGTGTTGATTGGAAATAAGCAGTTTCATAATAACGAATAAGTGCGGTGAAAAATTGCCAAGAATTTTAGCTATTTTTGCGCATAATCGCTATAATCCTTGCGAATTATTTTTATTTCATATGAAGGAAAAAAGATGACAACAATCCAACGTTTTCACGCCAATGAGCGCCTTGCCGAAATGTGCGTTTATAACGGCGTGGCTTATTTGGCGGGGCAAGTGCCAGAAAATACGCAAGACAATGCTTATGAGCAAACCAAGGAAGTGCTTGGTTTAATTGATAAATTGCTGGCTGAAGCGGGATCAGATAAACGCAAAATCTTAAATGCACAAATTTTCTTGGCCGATATGCAAGATTATGCAGAGATGAACCGCGCTTGGGACGAGTGGGTTGATCGCCACAATCCGCCAAGCCGCGCGACCGTAGAGGCCAAACTTGCCGTGCCTGAGTGGAAAGTGGAGATCGTGATTACCGCTGCGGTGTAGCCAAAGTTAATTCCACCAGTAACGGATTATGATCAGAACTGGTGGTCTGCACCGTGCGCGCAGGTTTCACGCTAAAACCGCGTACAAATACCCAATCAAGCGGATTATCCAAAAAACGTAGCCTATCATCAGGCTGAAATGATACGGTAGTCAAGCCATAAAGTGCGGTGAGTTTTTTGATTAAATTTATCCGCCCTTTATTCCACGCATTGAAATCGCCTGCCAGAATAATTGGTCCCTGATGTTGTTCAATCAGCTTAAACATCGCTTCTAGCTGCTGTTGATAATGGCTTGGATTCAGCTCAAAATTCACCAAATGCAAATTAATTGTCAATAGCGATTGTCCATTGCTCAACGGAAACACCATCGCATTGCCCACTTTAGGAATACGAATCCAAGGCTCAATGGAAGCTCCTGCGCAATAATATTGTGGCGCAAAACGGCTCATCAACGCCACGCCTGATTGATTGCCCAAATAAGCAAAACTGCTGGTATAAAGTGCGGTGGAAAATTTAGAAAAATTTTGGGAAGAATGTTGCTCCGCCAACTTTTGCTGACTTGGCACTTCTTGCAATAAAAGAAAATCTTGCCCTTGCGACAAACTATCTAATTGTTGTTGCCAACCTTGATCTTGCCCTTTGTGCATATTCCACACTAACAAGCGAAAATCCTGCTGCTCAATGGGCTTTACAGACTGCTCTGCATAAAAACAAGCCACCGTATTATCCAAGGCTTTACGTTCATAATGTAACGCATTTTCTGTGCGAAATTGAATTTTCGGCTCAGGGTAAATTTCTAGGCTATACCACAAATAGCCAACGCCCAGTAGAATCAATCCTAACAAGGCGATAAAAAAAGAATTTAGTTTACTCATTTTGATGTATTTTGAAATTTTGTGCTTTCTAAATAATAGCAGTTTACTTATACTACGCCAATTAATTTGGCTTGCGTTCCTTTCCCGTCTAAATCACCAAATGGAGCAAAACCAGCCACGTTTCTTAGCAAAATTCTTTATTATTTTGATTAAGGCATTTCAATGAACGTTTATACCTATATTTGCTTTCTCTCAGCTATTTCCATTCTGATCGGCTTTGTTACGCAAAAAATTAACGACAAAATTCAATACACCATCGCCATTACCGCCACCTCAATGGTTGCCTCGCTCGTGTTATTGATAATGGGGCATTTCAATTTATTACACGTTGATTTGCTCGCCAAGGGTGTAATGGAACAGATTGATTTTAAAAGTTTCTTGCTCAACGGGATTTTAGGTTTCCTCCTTTTTGCCGGCGCGTTGGGGATAAAACTTCCCGTAATGAAAAGCCAAAAATGTGAAATCACCATTCTCGCCTTATTTTCTACCTTCGCTTCTACTTTCCTTATCGGTTCAACTTTTTATCTTTTAACTTACGCCCTTGGTTGGGAAGTGGATTTTATTTATTGTATGTTGTTCGGCGCTCTGATTTCCCCTACCGACCCTATCGCCGTATTAGCCATCATCAAAAATCTAAAAGCACCGAAAAAACTTTCAATGAAAGTGGAAGGGGAATCCTTATTTAATGACGGTGTGGGATTAGTGATTTTCACCACCATCTTTGCTGTGGCATTCGGCGGCAAACAGCCTACCCTAGTTGATGTGAGCGAACTTTTTCTAATGGAAGCAGGCGGCGGTTTGCTGTTTGGCTTGATACTCGGCTTAGTGGCGCATTTCCTGATCTCCGCTACCGATGACGGAAGTTTAGAAATTTTGCTCACGCTCACCATTCCAACCGCTGGCTTTATGGTAGCTAATTTACTCGAAGTTTCAGGCGCATTGGCAATGGTGGTTTCGGGCATTATCATCGGCAACTGGACAAGACACACGGGCTTCTCCAAACAAAGTCAGCATTATTTAGATCATTTTTGGGAGATGATCGACCATTTCCTAAACTCTTTGTTATTCCTACTCATCGGCGCGGCAATGTTGCTGGTAAACTTCACCTACCAAGGGATTATTTTAAGCCTACTCGCCATTCCACTTTGCCTAATCTGCCGTTACATCAGCGTGTGGACACCGTTTAAATTCTTAAGTATGAAAACTACTTACAATCCATACACCTTACGCATTCTCACCTGGGGCGGCTTGCGTGGCGGGCTTTCACTCGCAATGGCGCTTTCCATTCCCGTAGGCAGCCTGTATATCCCGAAAATCGGTATGAACGTACGTGATTTACTTTTGGTAATGACCTACGCCGTGGTAATGTTCTCCATTCTCGTCCAAGGCACCACCATTGAAACAATGGTTCGTAAATCCAAAGAAGCGACCTTGCAAGCAAGAGGATATGTGGGGTTAAAGCCGGAGCATAAGGAAGAAGCAGAAGCATAAAAAGGAAGGGCTAACTTAGGTTAGCCCTTTTTATATATTAGAAAAAACTTTCTAAAAAACCACCGCACTTATATTTTGCAGAATTAAGATTTGCGCAAAATTCTGCTTGAAACCACACCGGCGGTCATTGCACCGTTTACGTTTAGGGCGGTGCGTCCCATATCAATTAGCGGTTCAATGGAAATAAGTAAGCCGACTAATGCGAGCGGTAAGCCCATTGTGGAAAGCACGATGATCGCAGCAAAGGTTGCTCCGCCGCCCACACCAGCAATACCAAAGGAAGAAAGGGTTACCACTAATACGAGGGTCAGCAAAAAGTCTAAGGACATTGGATCGAGCCCCACTGTTGGCGCTACCATTACGGCGAGCATTGCAGGATAAATCCCTGCACAGCCGTTTTGTCCGATTGTCGCCCCGAAAGACGCAGCAAAATTGGCAATGGCTGAAGGCACATTCAATTTTGATACTTGGGTTTCAATATTCATTGGAATTGTCGCTGCACTTGAACGTGAAGTGAATGCAAACAGCAAGGTTGGAAAGGCTTGTTGATAATAACGAATTGGATTCACTTTCACCAAAGAAAGTAAAATACCGTGCACCACAAACATTAAGAAAATAGCTAAATAAGATGCCACGATAAAGCCGAGCAAATTAAGAATATCCGCAAGATTTGAAGTGGCAACCACTTTTGTCATCAACGCCAATACACCATAAGGGGTAAGACGAATCACCACGCGAACAAGGCTCATCACTAATTTATTCAAACTTTCCACCCCTTGCGATAAGCGATCGGCAAGTTCTTCATTGTCTTGACGAATACGCAAAATCGCCACGCCTAAAAACGCTGCAAAAATCACCACACTGATAATAGAAGTTGGGTTTGCTCCTGTGAGTTCAGCAAACGGATTTTTCGGGATAAAAGAAAGCAACATTGTCGGCACATTCAAGCCTGCCACTTTTTCCGCTCGCCCAAGCACGCGATCTTGCGCGGCAAGTTCACGATCGCCTGCCACTAGCCCCTCGGCAGAAAGATCAAATAAATTTGCCATTGTAATCCCAATCACCGCTGCGATTGCTGTTGTAATGAGCAGGACAGAAAGCACGCTGACACTGATCTTGCCCAGCAAACTTGCCCCTTGCAAGCGTGCCACTGCAGAAAGAATCGATACAAAAACCAGCGGCATTACAATCATTTGCAGCAATCTCACATAACCACTGCCGACAATGCCAATCCAGTTTAAGGTTTCTTTTATCACAGGGGAATTGCTGTCATAAAACAAATGCAATGCGCCACCAAATAATACCCCTAAAATTAACGCCCAAAACACACTATGTGATAGCGTGTGATTTCGGTTAAAGTACCATTTCACGCCGACTAATAAAGCAATAAATATGACTAAATTAATCGTAATATAGCCCCACATCATTGTTGCTCCTTAATGTTTATTACAAATCTTTGATCCTAAGTTTTCACATAATACTGGCTTTTTCTTATTTCTTTCAATAAAAATTTTGCTATATCTTATACGGTTTTGATCTAATAAGATCAAAAAAAGTGTGGTCTTTTCTACCGCACTTTTTTCTTTTTCAATACGCTATTTAGGATAATTGACTCTTTCCACTTTCCCCATTTTTTCTGCGCAATTTATTTCCATTTCCACAAGAGTGGCTGGGTAAAAATTCGCAGGATTTCGACCGCACAATTCCCGTACAATATCCCCCACCAAAGGCAAATGGGAAATAATCAGCAAGCTTTCTACCCCTTCTTCAGCTAGCACATGCAAATAATCTCGCACCAATCCTGCATCGCCATAAGGGGTAATGACGTCCCAGGTTTCTAACTGCGTTTGCAGTTGATTTTGGAACGCTAAATTGACTTGCTCAAAGGTTTGTTGTGCGCGCAGATAAGGGCTAACTAGCACTTTATCAAGCTCGGCATTAATAGAACGCAGCCACTGCCCTTGTTGATAAGATTGCTGTTTACCATTTTCGGTGAGCGGTCTTGCACTGTCAGAAGGGGCGATGGTCTGCGCCTCGCCGTGTCGCATTACAAAAATTTTCATATCACTACTCTACTTTTAATGAAAAGCAACGAATTAATAAGAAGAAAAGAAGCGAAAAACTCGCTTCTTTTACACCGCACTTTTCAATTTATTTAGTTTGCACGCACCGCTTCAGCGATTTCTTCTGCGCATTGTTGTGCAAGCGCGCCGTCTTCGCATTCCACCATGACACGAATTAACGGTTCGGTGCCTGATTTTCTTAATAAAATACGCCCTTTGCCAGCTAAGCGTTTTTCCACTTCTGCGGCTACGGCTTTCACTTGTTCGCTTTCTAATGGATTGCTGCCACCTGCGAAACGAACATTAATTAACACTTGTGGGAATAATTGCACCGCACTGGCTAATTCATTAAGGGATAAGCGATGTTCTACCATTGCCGCTAACACCGCAAGGGAAGCGATAATGCCGTCCCCTGTGGTGTTTTTGTCGGCAATAATGATATGCCCTGAGTTTTCACCGCCAAGTTGCCAGCCTTTTTCTTGCATTTGCTCTAACACATAACGATCGCCCACATTGGCACGCACAAATGGGATCGCTAATTCTTTTAAGGCAAGTTCAAGGCGCATATTACTCATTAATGTACCAACCACGCCGCCTTTTAATTTGCCTGCACGCAAGGCTTCACGGGCGATGATAAATAAAGCTTGGTCGCCGTCCACTTTATTACCAAGGTGATCCACTAAGATTAAGCGGTCGCCATCGCCGTCATAAGCTAAACCAATATCTGCTTTGGTTTCTAACACTTTGTCTTGTAAGGCTTTAATGTCGGTCGCGCCGCATTTTTCATTAATGTTCATTCCATTTGGCTGCGTGCCAATTTCGATCACTTCTGCGCCTAATTCACGCATTACATTCGGGGCAATGTGATAGGTTGCGCCGTTCGCACAGTCCACCACGATTTTGTAATTTTCTAGGCTTAAATGGGCTGGGAATGTGCTTTTACAAAATTCAATATAACGCCCTGCCGCATCATTAATACGGCTTGCGCGTCCAAGTTGTGCGGATTCCACACAATCCATTGGCTGTTCTAACATTGCTTCAATGGCTTCTTCCACATCATCAGGCAATTTTGTACCTTGCGTGGAGAAAAACTTGATCCCGTTATCATAATAAGGGTTATGGGAAGCGGAAATCACAATGCCTGCTTCTGCGCGGAAAGTGCGGGTTAAATAAGCAATGGCAGGGGTTGGCATTGGCCCAGTAAAGGCAGCTGAAAGCCCTGCTGCGGCTAAACCAGCTTCAAGGGCAGATTCCAACATATAGCCCGAAATGCGGGTATCTTTACCAATTAATACGGTGCCGTAACCCTGTGTTGCTAGCACTTTCCCTGCCGCCCAACCGAGTTTAAGGACGAAATCAGGGGTAATCGGTGAAGTCCCTACTTTTCCACGCACACCATCAGTGCCGAAATATTTGCGTTCTGCCATTTGTATTCCTTTTTATGTTTTATCGTTAAAAATCATTACGTTGATTGACGTTATTATGCCATTTGCGTGGCTTGCCAAATTTTTAATGCCTCTGCGGTGGGTGCAACATCGTGTACGCGCACAATTTTCGCACCATTGTTCACGGCAATTAATGCGGCGGCAACACTGCCCACAATACGCTCATCAACAGGTTTATCTAACACCGCGCCAATCATTGATTTACGCGAGATGCCTGCTAATACTGGATAATCTTGGGTAAATTTTGCTAGTTGTTGCAATAATTGATAATTATGTTGCACGGTTTTACCAAAGCCAAAGCCCAGATCCCAAATAATATTTTCCTTTTTCATTCCCGCGGCTAAACAAAGTGCGGTGCGATTTTCGAGAAAATTTAGCACCTCTTGCACCACATTTTCATAGTGGGGATTTTGTTGCATTGTGCGCGGCTGCCCTTGCATATGCATTATGCAGGTGGGCAAGGCTAACTGCACGGCGGTTTGTAGCGCATTGGGTTCAGTTAAAGCACGAATATCATTAATGAAATCCATTCCAACTTTGGCACTTTCCGACATTACTTGCGCCTTAGAAGTATCCACAGAAATCCAACAATCAAAGCGTTTTCTCACGGCTTCCACCATTGGTACAACGCGATCTAATTCTTGTTCAAGACTGACTTCTTCTGCCATTGGGCGCGTGGATTCACCGCCAATGTCGATAATGGTTGCCCCTTCATTAAGCATTTTTTCCACTTGAAATAAGGCTTTATCACGGTCAAAAAACAAACCGCTATCCGAAAAAGAATCTGGCGTGAAATTTAAAATCCCCATAATTTGGGGCTGAGCTAGGGAAAGGGTTTTATTATTGGCTTGTAACTTCATAATCTTTTGTTTTGCATCAAAGTGCGGTCAATTATAGCGAAATATTTGTGTAAACAAAATATAAACATTTTGTCGCACTGAAATCATAATTCACTTATACTGACGAGTAAATAACCAAGAGGGAAATCAAAATGAACAAAACGGTTTTAGCTTTAAGTTTTAGTGCGATTTTTTTGCTATCTGCTTGTGATGATAAACAAGTGGCTGAATTACAACAAAAATTGCAACACGCTGAAAAAATGCAACAAAGCCAACTGCAAGAAATTAGCCAACTAAAAAATGAGCTGAATGCACAGAAATCCTTATTCCCTGCATTGCAAGTGGAAATTTCTCCGCTCTTCCAAAAAGAAGAAACATTAACCCTAAAAAATACTGACAGCACAGCAACCATCAAGGTTTCAGTAAGTATGCCTGAAACCCATATTGAATGGCTTGACGAATTGCTTCGCCAATATTGGGAGCGATATGCTCAAAATGAGAAAGCCGATGATGAACAAAAACCTAGTCAAATGAGTAAAGAGCAGCTGCGTCAAGGCATAGCGCAAATTTATAAGGATTATCACGAAGAAAGTTTGACCACAGAAACGATAGGCAAGGAATTTTCCATTTCACCTTACTATTTAGGGCAACGCCAAAACTGGGTGGGATTTAAGGTTGATAACTATACTTATGAGGGCGGTGCGCACGGGCTTGGTTGGACTGATTATCTCAATATTGATGTACAACAAAAAACCTTAATCACTCTGGAAAAATTAGTTTCTCAAGAAAATCAGCCAACATTACGCAATGTTTTATGGAAAGTTTATACACAAGATCTTGAACAAGGTGAAGAGCCTTTTACTTCCCTAGAGGATTTTTATATTTCACCTGAATTTTATTTTGACCAAGAGGGAATCCATTTTGTTTATCCGCCTTATGCACTAAATTCTTATGCCGAAGGAGAAAGAACGTTGGATTTATATTGGGGGCAAACAGAAATTGATCTACTCAATCCTGAATATGTGAAACCTTGGCTTAAATAAAATAGGAAATAAAAAAAGTGCCTCATTAGAGGCACACTCGGAAAGCAAAATATGACCATCAGGCTATTAAAATAGCACTTGTTATGGCATAAATAATACGCAAGTCATTTTCAATAAGCAAAGAGTAATATTCAAATTTGTGAAGTAATTCACGGTTTTACCCAATAAAAAATTAGGGGCTGTAGTAGATTAGCCCTAAATTTCACACCATTTTCGCAATATTTTTAACTGCTCTTTTGGTGTCCCAAAGTTAAACCGAAATTCACATTCCTTCAAGAATAAAGGAAAGTTTTTTCGGTTAATTCCATTATATTTTCGCAGTATCCGCTTCGCCTGATTCCAAAAATTTTCAATGCCATTAATATGATTTTGTTTCACCGCAAATAGCTCGGAATGATTGATTCGTTCGTGGTGAAATTCACTCACATCAAGAGCATCATAACTGCGATAAGTGTCCGTATAAACCCAGCTATCAGGCTTGATTTTTCTTTTAACAGGGAGTAATGTTTCACTCTTGGTGTTTTCAACCACAACAGTAAATACCTTTCCTTGTCGTTTTAGTAACCCAAAAACAGCAACTTTTCCAGCCGCTCCTCGTCCTCGTTTTCCCTTTCGATGACCACCAAAATAGCTTTCGTCTAGTTCAATTTCCCCCTCAAAAATCTCGTTAACTTCAAGGGATAAATGATAGCCAATCACAAGCCTGATTTTATGGTAGAACAAAGCGGCTGTATTCGGTTGAATATCTAGCAAATTTGCTGCCGTTCTTGCAGTAACTTCTGCGACAAAAAACTCAAGCAGTTTTTTCTGTATAGATTTCTTTAATTTACAATATGTTATCTTCATTTTTGTAGTATAGCATTGTTGCTAATCTACTACAGCCCCAAAAATTAATCTAAAAAAAACCGCACTTATATAAGTGCGGTGTAAATTTCATTAATTTTCTTCTTTATGACGCGCTGCAACTTCAGCTAATAAAGTTTGTAATTCGCCTTGTTGATACATTTCTAAAATAATATCACAACCACCAATTAGCTCACCCTCTACCCATAATTGTGGGAAGGTTGGCCAGTTTGCATAAGCGGGTAGCTCTGCACGAATATCAGGATTTTGCAAAATATCCACATAGCCAAAAGGCACTTTACAATTCATTAGGGCTTCTACCGCTCTCGCAGAGAATCCGCAAGAAGGGAATTTCGGTGAGCCTTTCATATAAATAAGAATAGGGTTTTCAGCAATTTGTTTTTTAATACGTTCTAAGGTTTCCATAATTATCCTCGTTTTGAATTAAGTGGACTGATTGTAGCATAAGGGGCTTGAGATACCAATAACCCGAGTATAATAATCAGGTATTACCAACTTCCGCCAGCACCACCGCCACCGAAGCCACCACCGCCAAAGCCTCCGCCAGAACCGCCACCAAAACCACCAAAGCCGCCGCCAGAGCCAAAGCCTCCACCAAATCCACCGCTACGGCGTCTGCGAACAGGGGGCTGGCGGAAAATTTGTCCATTGTGATTATTAGTAGGGCTGATATAAGGCGTTCTACGCCAACTTAGTTCGCCAAACAGTACAAATAAGACAAAAATACTGATCATTATGATTGGAATATATTGTGTCCAATCATCATCTTCTGTTTGAGCAGCGTCATATTCCCCTTTGCTTGCCGCAATGATGTAATCCAATCCACGATCAATGCCTAGCATATAATGCCCTTGTTTAAAGGCTGGCGTAATCACATTGCGTATCACTTGAGAAAGAAAAGCATCAGGTAGCGCACCTTCAAGCCCTTGTCCTGTGGCAATAAAAATCTTGCGATCATTTATAGCGATCAGCATTAATACGCCATTATTAAGCTGTTTACGCCCAATACCCCATTTATCACCCAATTCAAAGCTATATTGTGCAATATCATAATTCCCTGTGGTTGGAATTAACACCACCGCAATTTGCGAGCTGGTTTCTTTAGAATAAGCAATGAGCTTATTTTCCAAAAGCTGTTTTTCCGATGGAGTGAGCGTTTTGGTATAGTCATTCACATAATGAAAAGGATTAGGCGGTGGTGGGAAATTGACCGCGCTTGCACTTAAACTCAAAAAAACAAGCAAAAAAACGACCGCACTTTTCATTAGCTTAATCATTAATAATCACCTCATTATCAAGCTCATTACGATCATTTGGCTGAATAGGAAAATATTGCGCCAAAACTTGAGCAATATTATCAATAATATTGACAACGCCTTCAGTATAAACCTTTTGGCTAAAATGATTTGTCATTTCAGTGCATTGCGCTTGCCAAAAGTTTTCCCCGACATACTGATGAATACCTTCATCACCAATTATGGCACATTGATGATCCTTATAGGCAATGTAGATCAACACGCCATTACTCGCCTCTGTGGCTGTCATTTCTAACTTCTGGAAAACAGATAAGGCTTGCTCAAGGACTGAGTTTGACGATTTTGGAATGTGACGTTCAATATAAACGCGCAACTCTGCCGAAGTTTGTTGTTCGAGGCGAACAATTGCCGCCTCGATTTGCTTTTTATCAAAAGGGATTCTTGAAAATAGCGCCATAATAGACTGCTCTTAGTTAAAACTTACAACAGGCGCGTTTTCAGATCCTACTGCAGATTTGAAGTAAGGTTTTTCTTTGAAACCAAAAATCATCGCCGCTAATTTTGTTGGGAACTGACGAATTTTTTGGTTATATTCACGAGCCGCTTCATTAAATTTATCACGCGCCACATTAATGCGATTTTCCGTGCCTTCTAATTGTGCTTGTAAATTCATAAAGCCTTCATGTGCTTTAAGATCTGGATATTTTTCTACGGTAACTAACAGGCGAGATAACGCCGATCCCACAGAATTTTGTTGTTGTTGGAATTGTGCAAGCTGTTCTTCTGTCATATTGCTTGGATCAATTTTTGTTTGGCTCGCTTTTGCACGCGCTTCTATTACACCTGTTAAGGTTTCTTTCTCAAAATTAGCCTGACCTTTTACGGTATTCACGATGTTTGGAATGAGATCTGCACGGCGTTGATATTGCGATTCAACATTTGCCCATACGGAATCAATTTTTTCTTCCGCTTGCACTAAACCATTGTAGCTTGTCATTAGTGTGAAACCTGCGATCACAGCCACGATTAGCACAATAATCCACTTTTTCATTTTCTTTTCCTTAACGATAAAATGACGAGATAACAAAAGACCTAAACTTTCGTTTAGGTCTTTTTTCATAAACTTATCAAAGTATTAACGAAAAATTATTCGTTACCTTTAACAGCAATTTCTACGCGACGGTCATCAGCTAAACAAGCGATTAATGCTTTACGACCTTTAACTGCGTCACATTTAGTGCCAGTTACTGGGTTAGCTTCACCGTAACCTGTTGCAGAGATAGCGTTTTGAGAAACACCTTTAGATACTAAGTAGTTAGCAACAGTTTCTGCACGACGTTGTGATAATTTTAAGTTAGATGCTTCTGAACCGATACGGTCAGTGTAACCAGCTACTGCAACGTTTGCAGATTTTAATTGAGCGATTTCACCGTAGATACCATCTAATGTGCTTTGTGCTTCTGGACGTAAGTTAGATTTACCGAATGCGAAAGTTACATCAGAGTTTAGCGCAAAAGTTTTAGAAACAACTTTAGGTTCAACAACCGGAGCGCTCTGACCAAAACGGTAAGATAATCCTGCAGTTACAGAACCGATGCTTGGTGTATAATCTACACGATTACCATCTTCATCTTTCAAACGGCCAACACCGTTAACCCATTGATATTCAACGCGGAACGCTAATTCAGGTAATGATGGAAGGTTGTACTCTAAACCACCAGCAAATACCGGAGATACTTTTAAGCTGTGCTCATGCTCGTAGTCTGGGTTCTTTCCTGTGCTCTTATAATCGGAACGGATTAATGCCGCACCTACACGACCATAAACATCTAAACCTTCTAATACTGGGTAGCTTGCTTTTAAGCTTAAGTGTGCACCGTGATTAGTATGTTTAGAAAAGGTTTCACCTTCATAGCGAAGTTTAGCACGACCAAAATCATCATAACCTGCTTCAACAGCGAAGTTATCAGTGATTTGGTAACCACCGAATACACCATAGGTTACAGAATTGCGTAATGTACCTTCAGAATTCGCTTGGTTTTCATATTGATTTAAACCATCGTGGAAAGATGCCCAACCAGCTTTAGCACCAGCATAGAAAGTATTTGCTTGTGGTGCAGCTTGTGCTACTGATGCAGCAGTTAAACCAGCGATAGCTAATGCGATTGCAGTTTTTTTCATTTGGATGATCCTCTATTTAGTCATCAATAAATTTAAAATGAAAGTTTCATTTAGTATCAGTTGCCAAATGAAACCTAAATGCCAAATGAAACCTAAACACAATAATGTGTGTACGTTGATCTTAAACTTTTTTTACAAAAAAACAAACTTTTTTTATAAAATGAACCCATAGTTTATGGCTAAGTTTAATCTTATAAGTATTTAGAGAACGATATTTTCTCTATTCCTACTTTGCTTTTACGTCAATCTAATCAGATCGGACCTATTCAAAGCGAATATATTATCAGCTTGAAAAAATAGAAAATCAAACGATTTTTCTCTTTTTAGCTCAAAATTCATACAAACACTTACTGTTTCAGATTGTTTTTTAAGCAGAAATAGATCTATTTTCTCGTTTCACCTTACCGAAAAAACAAATTTGATCCCTTTCTTTCGATGAAAGGATCGTAACAATATGCTAAAATCTGCTCATTCTGTTAATCATTATATGAGTAATAAAATGCTACCACGTCTATCTGATATCCCACAGCTTTCACCTTTAGTTTCTGATTATTTAGCAGAACTTAAACGCCAACATTTTGCGGGCGATATTGCTTCAAGCTATGCGGATCGCTTAAGTCTTGCAACGGATAACAGTGTTTATCAGCAACTGCCACAAGCCATTTTATTCCCTAAGAATACGGCAGATGTGGTGCGCCTCACTAAATTAGCTCAAAAAGAAAAATACCTTTCGCTCACCTTTACCCCACGCGGTGGCGGTACAGGCACCAATGGACAAGCCTTAAATAATAATATTATTGTGGATCTTTCGCGTTATATGACGAAAATTCTTGAACTCAATGTGCAAGAGCGTTGGGTAAAAGTGCAAGCAGGCGTAGTAAAAGATCAACTGAACCAATTTTTGAAACCTTATGGGTTGTTTTTCTCGCCCGAATTATCCACCAGCAACCGCGCGACCCTAGGTGGAATGATCAACACCGATGCCTCAGGGCAAGGCTCATTGCGTTATGGCAAAACGTCCGATCACGTTTTAGGTTTGCGTGCCGTCTTAATCGATGGTGAAGTGATTAATACCCACGCGCTGAAAGCCACAGATTTCGAGCAATCATTACAGCAACAACCGCTTTCTCAGCGCAGCCGTCATTTACATCAAGAAATTTTCCAGCGTTGCCAACAAAAACGCCCTGAAATCTTGCGTGATTTGCCACAGCTTAATCGCTTTTTAACGGGTTACGATCTCAAAAATGTATTTAATAATGATGAATCAGAATTTAACCTTTCACGCATTTTAACAGGCTCAGAAGGCTCGCTTGCGTTTATTTGTGAAGCGACTTTAGATCTCACGCCAATCCCACAATATCGCACATTAATTAATATAAAATACCGCTCTTTTGATGCCGCGTTGCGTAACGCACCTTTTATGCTCAAAGCCAATGCCCTTTCAGTGGAAACGGTGGATAGCAAAGTGCTAAATCTCGCCAAACAAGACATCATTTGGCACTCCGTAAGCGATCTACTTACTGAAGATCAAGAAAACCCCATTCTTGGCTTGAATATTGTGGAATATGCCGGCAACAGCAAAGCCCTGATTGAAAAACAAGTGGCACAACTTTGCGCGCAGCTTGATGAGAAAATTGCGCAGAATCAAGATGATATTATCGGCTATCAAGTTTGCAGTGATTTGCCTTCCATTGAGCGTATTTATGCGATGCGTAAAAAAGCCGTGGGCTTACTAGGGAATGCGAAAGGTGCGGCTAAGCCCATTCCTTTTGTGGAAGACACCTGCGTGCCACCTGAACATCTTGCCGATTACATCAGTGAATTTCGTGCGCTGCTTGATGCCCATCACTTAGAATACGGAATGTTTGGCCACGTTGATGCGGGCGTGCTACACGTTCGCCCCGCCCTTGATTTATGCGACAAAGAACAAGTGAAACTGTTTAAAGAAATTTCCGATCAAGTGGCCGATCTAACGCACAAGTACGGCGGACTGATTTGGGGCGAACACGGCAAAGGGATGCGCTCGCAATATGGCGAAACCTTTTTCACGCCTGAATTATGGCAAGAACTGCGTTACATCAAAACTCTGTTCGATCCGCAAAATCGCCTAAATCCGGGCAAAATTTGCACCGCACTTGACAGCGAACAAGCGCTTTACTCTATCCTATCACCAATGCGCGCGGATCAAGATCGCCAAATTCCAATTCAAATGAAAGCAGAATTTTCTGGCGCAATGAACTGCAACGGCAATGGTTTATGCTTTAATTTTGATGTAAACAGCACAATGTGTCCTTCAATGAAAGTGAGTAAAAATCGCTTGTTTTCACCAAAAGGACGTGCTGCGATGGTGCGTGAATGGCTGCGTTTACTGGCTAATCAAAATATTTCTGCCGATCAGTTAGATTTTCGTAAAAGCCAAATAAAACTCAGCGATTTTGTGGCTAAAATTCGCCATAGCCTGCAAAAAGCGCGTGGCGAATATGATTTTTCTCACGAAGTGAAAGCGGCGATGGATACCTGCCTTTCGTGCAAAGCCTGTGCAAGCCAATGCCCAATAAAAATTGATGTGCCAAGTTTCCGTGCCAAGTTCTTGCATTTTTATCATCAGCGTTATGCTCGCCCAATCAAAGATTATGTGGTGTCAAATGTGGAACTGGTTGCGCCTTATATAGCAAAAGCACCGAAATTTTTTAACTTTTTTACCGCCGCAAAAATTACCCAACCACTGGCACAAAAAGCCTTAGGCATGGTGGATTTACCTTTATTAAGCCAACCAAATTTGCAACAGCAATTAGTCGCCCTTAACTATCAAGGTTTGCGTTTAGAACAGCTAGAAAACTTAAGCGAAACCGAAAAGCAAAATATGCTGCTTATCGTACAAGATCCTTTCACGTCTTATTATGATGCCAAAGTAGTAGCGGATTTTGTGGCGCTAACCCAAAAGCTCGGCTATCGACCAATTTTGTTGCCATTCAAACCTAATGGCAAAGCACAACATATCAAAGGTTTCCTCACTCGCTTTGCTAAAACGGCGAAAAATCAAGCCGCGTTTTTAAATCGAATGTCGAAGTTAGACATTCCTTTAGTGGGGGTCGATCCTGCTATTGTGCTGTCTTACCGTGATGAATATCGTGAAATTTTAGGTGCGGAACGTGGCGATTTCCAAGTGCTTACCGCCCATCAATGGCTAAAAAATCAACTCCATTCTGAGCAATTCGCACAGGGAATAAAAAATTCACAAAAAAACCACCGCACTTTACCAGAAGAGCAACAATGGCATTTATTCCCCCATTGTACTGAATCCACAGGGCTACCAAATAGTCCTAAAGAATGGCAAGAAATCTTTGCTGCCTTTGGACAACCATTACAAGTGGAAACCGTGGGCTGCTGTGGAATGGCTGGTACATTCGGCCACGAAACACAACATCTTGCAATGTCGAAAGCCATTTATGCCAGCTCGTGGGAGAAAAAACTGGCAGGCAAAAATCCTGATTATTGCCTTGCCACAGGCTATTCTTGCCGCAGCCAAGTGAAACGCTTGGAAAAATGGCAACCAAAGCACCCAGTGCAAGCCCTCTTAACCTTACTTAACTAGAATAAAACAATGAAAATTTGGAAAAAACACTTTACTTTAGAACAACTTAATCAATTTAACGCCCATTGTGCCGTGACCCATTTAGGTATTCAATTTAGCGCCCAAGGGGAGGATTGGCTAGAAGCCACAATGCCTGTTGATCATCGTACCACTCAACCAATGGGCTTTTTACACGGCGGAATTTCTGCGGCATTGGCTGAAACTGTTGCATCAATGGCAGGGTTTTGTTGCGTGGAAGAAAAACAAGCCGTGGTTGGATTAGACATTAACGCCAGCCACCTTCGCCCCGTGCGCGAGGGCGTGGTAACCGCCAGAGCCACCCCTATTCGTTTAGGCAAAACCACTCAATTTTGGCAAATTGACATTAAAGATCAAGCGGATAAACTATGCTGCTTTGCAAAACTCACATTAAGCGTGGTGAATCAATGAACAAACAAAAAATCGGCGTAATTCTTGCTAATTTAGGCACGCCAGACGCTCCTGAACCCAAAGCCCTTTCACGCTATTTATGGCAATTTCTCACCGATCCACGCGTGGTAGATCTTCCCCGCTGGCAATGGTGGCCACTATTAAAATGCGTGATTTTGCCTCGCCGTTCCAGACGTGTGGCAGAAACCTACCGCAGTGTTTGGACAGAACAAGGCTCACCATTATTAGTGATTTCGAAACAGCAACAGCAGAAATTACAGCACTATTTCGATCAGCAAGGCATTAACGCCCTTGTGGAAATTGGAATGACTTATGGCAATCCTTCAATGCAAAGTGCGGTGGAAAATTTGCTCAAAAATCAAGTGGATAAAATCATTGTGCTCCCGCTTTATCCGCAATACAGCAGCACCACAACGGCAGCAGTATTGGATTGCTTTGCCCAATCATTAAAATCCATTCGTGGGCTTACGCCGTTTGAGTTTATCCATTCTTATCATCTTGATGAACAATATATTGATGCACTCGTGCAATCCATCAAAGCCAAAATGAAACCCGATGAATTCCTGCTCTTTTCTTATCACGGCATTCCATTACGTTATGAACAAGAAGGGGATTATTATCGCGAGCATTGCAAACAAACCACCATCGCTGTGGTAGATCGCCTAGGATTAAAAGAAAACCAATGGCAACTTTGCTTTCAATCCCGTTTCGGCCGTGAAGAATGGCTGCAGCCTTATACAGATCATTTTTTACAAAATGCCACAAAAAACCAAGGCATTGAAAAAGTCGCCTTCATCTGCCCTGGTTTCTCTGCGGATTGTTTAGAAACGTTGGAAGAAATTGAAGTAGAAAACCGCGAAATTTTCCTGCATAACGGCGGAAAATCTTTCCAATATATCCCCGCTCTTAACGCAGAACCCGCCCATATTGAAATGATGGCGGAATTAATTAAGAAGAAAATATAGAAAAAATGCCTAGATGAATGTCTAGGCATTTTGCTAAATTTTTCTAAAAATTAGACCGCACTTTCGTTTTTCACTCAAACCATAATTACGCCCAGTTTTTCTTTTTAGAAGTTTTACCAATGCCAGGGTTGAAGCTATTGGTCGGATCTAATTTTTGGTAGAAGGCTTTCAATTCTGGTTTCGCTTCATACAAATGTCCTACGTTATGTTCCGCTGGGTATTGCGCGCCACGTTTATCAAGCAAAGCTAACATTTCGTGTTCGATTTCTTCCCAATCGTAGCCTTTTTTGACTAAATAATCTTGGTGGAACACATAGCACATAAAATGTCCGTAGTAGAGTTTATGAATTAATTTATTTTCTAACTCGGCAGGCAATTTCTCAAACCAATCTTGATCGTTACGGCGTAAAGCAATATCCAATGCCACAATTTCTTCCACTTCAGGTTCGTGAATGGCACGATAACGAATAGCAGCAGACGCCACAGCAAAGCGGTGCAACATTGCAGCTTGGGTTTCTTCTGGGCTACATTCAAAATATGCCCCTTTGGATTTATCTGCAAATAGGCTTTGTAAATATTCTCTTGCTTCTTTCACGCCTTCCCCACCCATTTTTAAGATTAAGTGATGTTCATATTGATCACGATAATCTCTTAAACTTTGTGGCAAATGCTGCGGTAATAACTTAGAAACAAATTGCAACGCTTTGTCGCTAAGATGATTTGGTAAAAAAGCGAATTTTTTCATTAAGCGATCGGCTTTGGCTTTGAGCGCAAATAATTTTGGTAAACGGTGCGTACCAAAACGTTTAATCACCCAGAACGTATCTTTTCCATATTCAGCGGCAATATCAAAGGCATCACGATGAATATATTCACCCGATACTGGCAAACTGCTAAATTCAGCCAAAATATGACGGCGAATGTCGGTTAAAACTTGGGTATCATTTGTGCCGATATAAAATACCGCACTTTCTTTATCTTGCGGGAACGTATCCAAACGCACAGCAAACACGCCCAATTTTCCTGCGCTGCCTGACGCTTCATAATGACGATTCGGATCGGCATTAAAACGAGCAGGTGTGTCCGCATCAATTTGGCGAACGTGATGACAATAATCGTGATCGTGTCCTTTACCGCAATCAAGATGAATGTCTTTACGCTGATAACGCCCTTCTTGCAAGTTAGTCAGAATTTCTTCTGGGCTATCGCCTAAATCAATACCAAGATTGTTGATTAGGTGCAATTCGCCGTTCTCATCTAACTGTGCGTACAATGCCATTTCCGTATAAGCTGGCCCGCGTTGCACCAAGGCTCCGCCTGAATTGTTACAAATTCCGCCAATCACCGAAGCGCCGATACAAGATGAACCGATAACAGAATGCGGCTCACGTTTGTATTCTTTCAGCAATGATTCCAAATCGTTTAAGCGCGAACCAGCAAAGCACACCACTTGTTCTGCATTATTAATGGGTTGAATACCCGTCATTCGCATTGTATTGATAAGCACAATATCACGTTCATAATCATTTCCTGCTGGGGTTGAACCGCCCGTAAGCCCTGTATTTGCTGCTTGTGAGATCACGATCACATCGGCTGCAACACAAGCTTTTAACACTTGCCAATATTCTAATAATGATCCAGGACGCACCACGGCTAGCACTTTCCCTTGCCCGAAGCGGTAGCCTGTGGTGTATTCTTCCGCTTTTAGCGGATCGGTAATAAGATATTTAGGTGTAACAATTTGCGCTAATTGCGTAATTAATTGAGTTGCTGACATTTGGATCCCCTTGTAAAAATAACAATGATTTAACATTTACTATAAAAGGGATAAAAAGAAATTTCAACTAAAGAAAAAGCCCACCTTACTCGTGGGCTAGAAAAGTGGATATTACAGATTAGAAATTATACCCCAATCCCATAAAGAATACGAATGGATTGAGTTTTACATCGACTTCGTGTGCGGCCCCTAAGGCATTAAATCTCGCGGTGGTTTTGATTTGCGTGTACCACATTGCCGTGTTCAAATAAAGGTTATCCGCTAATTTAATATCAATCCCCGCATTCACGACTGGAGCAAAAGAATGTTTTTTCACTTGTAAATCAGTTACTGCTGCGTGAGTGGATTTTGCGCTGAAGAATCTGGTGTAATTTAAACCCGCCCCGACATAAGGACGAGAACCCGCATCTTTATCTAGGAAATAATATTGCATATACAAACTTGGTGGAAGTTGTTTAAGTTTAGCAACTTGTCCTAAATTTAAACCTGCCGCAGGAACATTTGCTTTAATCTTATGTGAAAATGGTGTTGCACCCAATAATTCCACGCCAATATTGTCTGTAAGCATATAAGTCGCGGTTAGCCCTAATTGCGCATTATCACTTACTTTCAAATTAACATCTATTGGTGTTTTAGTGTGAGAATCAGAATTTGCGCTCACAAACACGCCACCTGCTCTTAATAATACATCTCCGCTTTGATGTGCATTGGCTGAAGTGGCAACAAAAAGACTTGCTAAACCTAGTGCAATCAGTGTTTTTTTCATAAAAAGTACCTCTATAGTTAATATCCTTACAAACTTTGTGTATTTCACACGTTGCGAAATATACCACCAAATAGTTATTACTTTTGTGATATAGCTCAAATTTTTTAAATTTTTGTTAAAAAAATTGAAAAATTTATTTACCGCACTTTTCATTTTGTTTAACAATAGAGAAAATTTGATCTAACACAAAATTAAGCGTTGTAACTCAAAAACCATTATTCATAACAAGATAAGGTTTCAGCAAAGGAAAGGGCAATGCTTGGCAAGTTATTGTATAATGCCGCAATGATTTTTAACTGGAAGCAAACTAATGAACATTAATTTTACTCAAATTTTTCAAGATTGTTGGAATTTTATGCGTAATCAAAAAAAGATTACTCAGCAATTTATCTTTTTCTTTTTTATTAGCTCGTTAATCTTCTATTTTCTTTTAACCGCGGTTGTGCCGATGCCTGAAATCAGCCAAGCAAATGGGCAAAATTTGCCTTTGCCAAGCAATATCAGCGCAGAATTTTTGGTGATTGGCGTGGCACAACAGTTAGTCAGCTTATTTATTTCTTCTTGGGGGATTCTCACCTTTCACCGCATTAGCACTCAACAACAAAATCCGTTAAATCAAAATCCCTTAAACCAAAGTGCGGTGTTAACTTTACAACGTTTTGCAGGCGTGGTGGCAGTGAGTGTGATTGGATTTATTCCCTTGATGATTGGCGTGGTAGAAAGTCTGTTTGCCATTTTACAAGGACAATCCCCTTCAATCCTCTCTTTGGTGGCAATGTTGCTCGGCTTTTTTATTTTTGTGCGCTTAAGCCTCGCTTCTACAGAATATCTGATTCAGCCCGTGGGCATTATGCAAGCCTTGAAAAATAGCTGGCTAAATGGCGTGAAACGCGCTTCGCCGCTGTTTATTTATTGTTTGTTAATTTATGTGGTACTGCCGTTTGTGGTAAGACGTATTTCTTCATTGAGCGATAACCTTGTTTTTGATGTGGTAATGTTATTTTTAAGCGCTGCGGTTGGCGTGTTTTCGTTACTTTTCACTTATCGCTTTTACACCTTATTTATGCGCAAGGATCAACAATAATGAAACAAATTTTAGAATTTATACCACTGTTAGTTTTTTTTGCTGTTTATAAACTGGTTGGTATTCGTGAAGCGGCCATCGCCTTGATTATTGCGACAATCATTCAGCTTGTGGTGCTGAAACTGAAATACGGCAAAATTGAAAAACAACAGCTCATTATGGGAAGTGCGGTAGTTTTTTTTGGCGCTTTATCCGCTTATTTCAACGAATTAGAATTTTTAAAATGGAAAGTAACGGTAGTTTATGCCTTGTTTGCCTTGGCATTAATCATCAGCCAAGTAATTTTTAAGAAACCGCTCATTCAGCAATTATTAGGTAAAGAAATTCAACTGCCTGATACCGTTTGGAATAAATTAAATCTGGGCTGGGCAGGATTTTTTCTGTTTTGTATGATCCTAAATATCATCATCAGCCAATATTTTTCCGATGATCTTTGGGTGGATTTCAAAACCTTCGGCATTATTGGACTCAGCCTTATTGCAACAGTCGCAACAGGCGTTTATATTTATCGTTATCTTCCAAAAACAGAGAATAAAGAACAATAGGAAAACATTATGTCTACATTTATTGAAACCAAAACGGGTCGCCAATCACAAGGCACATTGTTATTACGCACCCTTGCGATGCCTTCTGATACCAATGCCAACGGCGATATTTTCGGTGGTTGGATTATGTCGCAAATGGATATGGGCGGTGCAATTTTAGCCAAAGAAATTGCGCACGGCCGTGTGGTTACCGTGGCGGTGGATAGTATGACCTTTATCCGCCCGATTTCTGTGGGCGATGTGGTATGTTGCTACGGCCGCTGCGTGAAAGTGGGACGCACTTCATTGCAAATTAAAATTGAAGTGTGGGCGAAAAAAGTATCCAGCGAACCCATTGGTGAACGCTATTGCGTAACCGAAGCCGTATTCAGCTTTGTTGCGGTAGATAGCAACGGTCGACCGCGTGCAGTTCCAAGAGAAAATAACCCTGAGCTAGAAAAAGCCCTTGCGTTAATTGATGAAGCCTAAGAAAGGAGAAACTATGTATTACGTTATTTTTGCTCAAGACAAACCCAATACCCTTGCTCAACGCCTTGCGGTGCGTGAACAACATCTTGCACGTTTAAAACAATTACAAGCAGAAAACCGCCTTTTAACCGCAGGCCCAAATCCTGCCATTGATGACGAAAATCCCGGTGAAGCTGGATTTACTGGCTCAACAGTAATCGCCCAATTTGACAGCCTTGAAGCGGCACAACAATGGGCAAGCCAAGATCCTTATGTGGAAGCTGGCGTTTATGGCGAGGTGATTATTAAGCCATTTAAGAAAGTTTTCTAAGCAAAAAATCGCAAAAATTCTCTCAAAAAACACCGCACTTTTCTTGTTTAACGCAAGAAAGTGAAAACAAGAAAAGTGCTACCCCTAACGATAAAAGCAATAAGAGGAAACACAATGTCAAACTTTCTACAAAATTACCAAAAACATATTGATGAACGTGCGGCACAAGGTGTTGTACCAAAACCATTAGATGCCGAACAAACCGCACAGCTTATCGAATTATTAAAAAATCCCCCTGCTGAGCAAGCTGATTATCTCCTTGAGCTTTTTAAAACCCGCGTGCCAGCAGGGGTGGACGAGGCGGCTTATGTCAAAGCGTCCTTCCTTGCTGCGATTGTCAATGGCACGGCCCATTCGCCATTGATTAGCCCAGAAAGTGCGGTGCAAATTTTGGGAACAATGCAGGGCGGTTATAATATTGAACCCTTGCTACAAGCCCTTGATAATGAAGCCCTCGCCCCTTATGCCGTCAGCGCCCTTTCTTCCACCCTTTTAATGTTCGATAATTTCTACGATGTAGAACAACGTGCCAAACAAGGCAACCCTTACGCGCAACAAATTCTTGAGTCTTGGGCGAATGCAGACTGGTATTTATCACGTCCAAAATTAGATGAAAAGCTCACCGTTACCGTATTTAAAGTGTCGGGCGAAACCAACACGGACGATCTTTCCCCTGCGCAAGATGCGTGGTCGCGCCCTGATATTCCTTTGCACGCCTTAGCAATGCTGAAAAATGAACGAGAAGGCATTCAGCCTGATGACACCGGCAACATTGGGCCAATTCAACAAATTAATGCGTTAAAAGAAAAAGGCTATCCGCTCGCTTATGTGGGCGATGTGGTCGGCACAGGTTCATCACGCAAATCCGCCACTAACTCGGTGCTATGGTTTATGGGGGAAGATATTCCTTACATTCCGAATAAACGTGCAGGCGGCGTGGTATTAGGCGGAAAAATTGCTCCTATTTTCTTCAACACCTTAGAAGACGCGGGGGCATTGCCAATTGAAGTAGATGTCAGCAAGCTCAATATGGGCGATGTCATTGATATTTACCCATACCAAGGCAAAATCTGCAAACACGATAGCGATGAAGTTTTGGCTGAATTTAGCTTAAAAACCAATGTGTTATTAGATGAAGTACGCGCAGGCGGACGTATTCCATTAATTATCGGACGTGGGCTAACCCACAAAGCACGCCAATCCCTTGGCTTACCCGATAATGATGTGTTCTCGAAACCACAAGCGGTGGCGGATAACCACAAAGGCTTTACCCTCGCGCAGAAAATGGTCGGCCGCGCTTGTGGTGTAGAGGGCATTCGCCCGGGGCAATATTGCGAACCAAGAATGACTTCAGTCGGCTCGCAAGATACCACCGGCCCAATGACCCGTGATGAGCTAAAAGATCTCGCTTGTTTAGGTTTTTCATCAGATTTGGTGATGCAATCTTTCTGTCATACGGCCGCCTATCCAAAACCGGTGGACGTTGTTACCCATCACACCCTGCCAGATTTTATTATGAACCGTGGCGGTGTATCCCTGCGTCCAGGGGACGGCGTAATCCACTCTTGGCTCAACCGTATGTTATTGCCTGATACCGTAGGCACTGGCGGCGATTCGCACACACGCTTCCCGATTGGTATCTCTTTCCCTGCGGGGTCAGGTTTGGTGGCATTCGCTGCTGCCACTGGCGTAATGCCGTTGGATATGCCTGAAAGCGTGCTAGTACGTTTCAAAGGGGAAATGCAACCAGGGATCACCTTGCGTGATTTGGTACACGCTATTCCTTATTATGCGATCCAACAAGGCTTGCTCACCGTAGAAAAACAAGGCAAGAAAAATATTTTCTCGGGTCGTATTTTAGAAATTGAAGGGCTAGAACACCTGAAAGTGGAACAAGCCTTTGAGCTTTCCGATGCTTCTGCTGAACGCTCTGCGGCGGCTTGTACCATCAAATTAGATAAAGAACCGATCATTGAATATCTCAATTCCAATATCGTGTTGCTCAAATGGATGATTGCTGAGGGCTATGGCGATGCGCGCACCCTTGAACGCCGTATCAAAGCAATGGAAAAATGGTTAGAAAACCCAGAATTGCTCAGCGCTGATCCTGATGCAGAATATGCCGCGGTGATTGAAATCGATCTCAACGAAATCAAAGAACCGATTTTATGCGCACCAAATGATCCTGATGACGCTCGACTGCTTTCTGAAGTGCAAGGGGATAAAATTGACGAAGTGTTTATCGGCTCTTGTATGACCAACATTGGACATTTCCGTGCTGCAGGGAAATTATTAGCCAAATTCAAAGACGTCATTCCTACTCGCCTTTGGATCGCACCGCCAACCAAAATGGACGCAAGCCTATTAACAGAAGAAGGCTATTACAGCATTTACGGCAAAAGTGGTGCGCGTATTGAAATCCCAGGCTGTTCACTTTGTATGGGTAACCAAGCGCGCGTGGCAAACAACGCCACCGTGGTGTCCACCTCCACCCGTAACTTCCCGAACCGCTTAGGACAAGGCGCAAACGTGTATTTGGCTTCCGCAGAACTCGCCGCCGTAGCAGCACTACTCGGCAAACTGCCAACGCCAGAAGAATACCAAGCCTATGTGGCGGATTTACAGCAGGACAAAGACGACACTTATCGCTATATGAATTTTGATCAACTTAATCAATATACACAAAAAGCCGATCAAGTAATCTTCCAAGCACCAGCTTAATAACGTCTATCACAAAGTGCGGTGAAAAATTCAAAAAATTTCACCGCACTTTTCTTTTTTCTCTGTTTATTAAAAATAAAAATGCAGTTATTTTCTTTCCTAAATAAAAAGAAAAGTGCGGTAATTTTTTTCATTATTTTTATTAAATCTTTTCATCATTAATTAATGCCATTTAACCTTTTTATCATTGACAGCCCTAGCCTGCCCTTTCTATACTAAACGGGAATTAGTCGGGGTGCTTGATGGAATATCCAAACGAGCTGAGATAATACCCGTGAACCTGATTCAGTTAATGCTGACGTAGGAAACTAATTAGATCATATTCTTGCAAACGCCTTTATTTTGCGGAATTTTCTGTTTTACCTTTCTAATTTCTTCCTTGCTCGTCAATATCACTTTTTACTTTTCGTTAATAAGGAAATGACAATGCAATTTAAGACGTTTTTCTCATCATTTTTAGCCAAATCGCTTCTGCCTATTTGTGCTGCAGGCAGCCTATTTTTATTCAGCCACAATGCGCAAGCTGAAGGGCGATTAACGGTTTATTGCAGCGTGCAACATTCTGTCTGCGAAAAAATGGCGCAAGTTTTTGCCAAGAAATATAACGTGGATACCAAATTTGTGCGTAACAGCACGGGCGCAACCCTTGCCAAAATCAAAGCGGAGCAAGCCTTGCCACAAGCGGATATTTGGTACGGCGGCACAATTGAACCACACTTTCAAGCCGCGCAATTAGGCTTACTCGAGCCTTATCGTTCGCCATTGCAAGCGGAAACTATGCCACAATTTAAAGCCCTGCTCGACAAACACGGCGATGTTACCTCCATTGGTTACATTATTGTGTTAGGCATTGGCGTAAACACCGAGAAATTCAAACAATTAGGCATTAAAGACTATCCAAAATGCTGGAAAGATTTAACCGATCCAAAATTTAAAGATCAAATTCAAATGCCTGATCCGCGCAATACTGGCACGGGCTACACTTTTATCGCAACGCTAGTACAGTTATTTGGTGAAGAAGAAGCCTTTCGCTACTTGAAAGCCTTAGATAAAAATATTTCTCAATATGCTAAAAGTGGTACAGAGAAATCCAATCTCTCTCGTGGTGATGCGGCGGTAACCATTGGTTTTATTAATGGTTATCAAACCGAGAAAGAAAATGGTGCGCCTGTGGAAGCCATTTTACCTTGCGAAGGCGACAGCTATTCCCTTGGCGGTATCAGCATTTTGAAAGGGGCAAGAAATTTACAAAATGCAAAATTATTTATGGATTGGGCATTAACGCCAGAAGCGCAAGAAATTGCGTGGCGCGAAGAAAAAATGTATCAAATTCCAACCAATATTCACGCCAAAGCCTCACCAAATTCCACTGATCCAAAAACCTTAAAACTCATTGACTTTGATTTTGAACGCTTTGGTTCAGATGAAGAAGGTAAGCGCTTGATTAAGCGTTGGATTGAAGAAATTAAGCTCAACTAAGCTTTTCCATTGACAAAATATAAAGTGCGGTTAAAAATAACCGCTCTTTATGATTTTTTATTTTAGGAAAGCTGTTCGTAATGCGATACCAAATTATTTTCGCAATTTGTATTATTTTTTTACAATTCTTCATTTATATTTTTAACCGCACGTTATCTTGGCTTTATTTGCAAAATACCAGTCCTGTTTGTCGTAAAATTTTAACCCTTATTACTTATCTCGGCGCAAACAGTATTATTTTGCTCACTGTGTCGCGCATTTATCCAATGTTCCGCACCAGTGCATTTATTTTAGCCTTTTTGCTCTTTGCCTGTTTTGTCAGTTTGGTGTGTGCGGCGATTTACTTTATTTTTAGAAAACAAAAATTTAAGCAAAAATTACAGCGCACTTTAGCTTGGCTTTATCCTATTGGTTTAGCCAGCTTGATTGGTTTGAGTGTGTATAATGCTTACACGCCACAGGTGATTCATTATGAAATCACGCTAGACAAGCCTTTCAAGCCACTGCGCATTGGAATGGCGAGTGATTTTCACCTTGGGCGTTTATTTGGCGGGAAACAATTAGATCAACTGGCTGAAATAATGAATGAACAAAAGGTGGATATTATTTTGCTGCCGGGCGATATTATGGATGATAATATTCGCGCTTATGTGGCAGAAAAAATGCAACCACACCTTGCGAAACTGCGTGCGCCCCTTGGGGTTTATGCCACCTTAGGCAACCACGATTTCTTTGGTCAGCAACAAGCCATTGCCAAAGAAATCCGCAAGGCGGGCATTACGGTTCTGATGGATCAAGCGCTAGAAGTGGATAACCGTTTTGTGCTGATTGGACGCAATGATGATTTATTCAAAGCGCGGCCAAAAACTAAGCAAATTTTAGCCGCACTTGATAAAACTAATGATAAAACAAAAGGGAAGCTGCCGATTTTTCTGTTAGATCATCGTCCAACAGAAATTATGGAGCATTCCACCTTACCGATCGATATTCAAGTTTCAGGCCACGCCCATAAAGGGCAAGTGTTTCCCGCAAATTTAATCACAAAAGTGTTATATCGTTTAGATTACGGTTATGAGAAAATTGGCAACGGGCATTTTTTCGTAACCTCAGGCTATGGATTTTGGGGGATTCCAATGCGATTAGGATCGCAATCGGAAGTGTTTATTATTGATGTGAAAGGGAACGAAAAGGAGTGATGATGAACTTTCTAAATAAAAATTTAAGCAAAATTTACACCGCACTTTGTTTAGGCTCGGCTACTCTACTTTCTAATGCCGTTCACGCAGAAGGTAAGCTAACGATATATTGCAGTGTGCAAAGCACAACTTGCGAAAAAATCACTCAAACCTTTAGTAAAAAATACAATGTGCAAACCCAGTTTGTGCGCAACAGCACAGGGGCGACCTTATCCAAGTTAAAAGCGGAACAAAATAATCCGCAAGCAGACGTGTGGTATGGCGGCACAATTGAATTGCATTATCAGGCGGCAGATCTCGGCTTGCTTAGCCCTTATCGCTCACCAAAACAAGCGGAAACAATGCCACAATTTAAAGCCTTGTTGGATAAAAAAGGTGATCTCACCTCTATTTTGTATATGCTTGTGCTCGGCTTCGGCGTGAATACGGAAAAATTTGCTGAACTCGGTATTAAAGACTATCCAAAATGCTGGAAAGATTTGCTCGATCCACGCTTAAAAGGACAAATTCAAGTGCCAGATCCTCAGCTTTCTGGTACAACTTACACGGCCATTGTTACGCTCATTGAGCTTTTAGGGGAAGAAAAAGCCTTTGAATATTTAAAACAGCTTGATGCAAACGTGTCGCAATATATGAAAAGTAACCAAGTTACCAGCAACCTAGCGCGCGGCGAAAGCGCCGTGAGCGTGGGATTTGTGCATAGTTATGCAACGGAGAAAGAAAATGGTGCACCAGTGGAAGCCATTTTGCCTTGCGAGGGCGATAGTTATTCCCTTGGCGGATTAAGCATTATTAAAGGTGCAAGAAATTTAGATAACGCGAAATTATTTGTGGATTGGGCGCTCTCCAAAGAAGCACAAGAAATTCCGTGGCGTGAAGCGGGTGTATATCAAATTCCAACCAATGTGGATGCGACCGCCTCACCAAAATCCGTTGATCCAAAAACCTTAAAGCCGATTAATATTGACTTTGAGCGTTTCGGTTCAGCAGAGGAAGGGAAACGTTTAGTGAATAAATGGGTGCAAGAAATCAAACTGAAAAAAGAAAATTAATTTTTAGCCAAAAAACGACCCCACTTTCTAGGTGGGGTCTGTGCTTTTAGCCTTTCAAATTTAGCCTTTCAAGCGTTCAAAGCCGGCTTTCAGATCGGCGATTAAATCTTCAACCTCTTCAAAACCAATATGCACACGAATTAATGTGCCAGTGAGCTTGCGTGCAATATTTGGACGAATTTTGGCAATTTCTTCAGGTTGGTTATACAGAATTAAAGATTCAAATCCGCCCCAAGAATAAGCCATTGAGAAGAGCTCAAAATGATCCATAAAACGTTCTAATTGTTCTTGAGTTAATTTTTCGTTTAACTCAAAAGAAAACAATCCACTTGCACCCGTGAAATCACGCTTAAAGTTTTCGTGTCCTGGGCAGCTTGGCAAAGCAGGGTGATACACGGCTTTGACTTCAGGCTGTTGAGCCAGCCACTGAGCCACTTTTAAGCTATTTTCTTGATGTTGTTTAAGGCGAACCGCTAAGGTACGAATACCGCGTGCGGTAACATAAGCGGTGTCAGCATCCACCATTTGCCCCATTAAATAAGAATGTTCGCGTAATTTATCCCAACAACGGGCGTTAGACACCGCCGTACCAATCATTGCATCGGAATGGCCCACTAAATATTTCGTGCCAGCTTGGATTGAAATATCAATACCCTGTTCCAACGCCTTGAACAACACACCTGCTGCCCAAGTGTTATCAATCATAATCACCACGTCAGGATTCACCGCACGCACGGCTTTGACAATTGCAGGAATATCAGGCACTTCCATTGTGAGCGAGCTTGGTGATTCTAAAAACACTACTTTGGTATTGGGCTGCATTAAATTGGCGATTTCCGCGCCCATAAGCGGATCATAATAAGTGGTACTCACGCCCATTTTTTGCAAAATCACATTGCAAAATACTTGAGTTGGCTCATAAGCCGCCCCTGTCATCAAAATATGATCCCCTGTGGCGACAAAAGAAAGAATCGCATTGGTTACTGCTGCTGCGCCACAAGGGTAAAGATAACAACCCGCGCCACCTTCTAATTCACACATTAAATCTTGCAAAGCAAAGTGAGTGAGTGTGCCGCGGCGGCCATAATATAATGCGCCTTTGGTGAGATTTTTGCCTGCTTCTTTTTTATCTGCAAGGCAATCAAAAACCAGCGAAGAAGCTCGCTGAATCACAGGATTGACGCTACCTTGCGTCATTCTCTTTTTGCGTCCCGCGTGGACAAAAGTGGTGTTTGATGTGGCATTTGCTTTCATAAATTTTCCTTACTTTTATTAAATTTAGGTAAAAATAATCAATTTAATAGATAAAAACAGCTATTCAAGTGCGGTGCTTTTCTTTAGAATATTTGCCGATTTACGCTTATTGTTATTTAAGCATATCTATCATCAATTTTTTATAGGAGATTTGTACTATGGTATTAGTAACTCGTCAAGCACCAGATTTTACTGCATCAGCAGTATTAGGCAACGGTGAAATCGTTGATAACTTTAACTTAAAAGAACACATCAAAGGTAAACCAGCTGTTATCTTCTTCTGGCCTTTAGATTTTACTTTCGTATGTCCATCTGAAATCATCGCATTCGATCACCGTTATCAAGAATTCAAAAATCGCGGTGTTGAAGTAGTTGGTGTGTCTATCGACTCTCAATTCACTCACAATGCGTGGCGTAAAACTTCTGTTGATGCAGGCGGTATCGGTGAAGTTCAATTCGCAATGGTTGCAGACGTTAAACACGACATCGCACAAGCTTACGGTATTGAACACCCAGAAGCAGGTGTTGCACTTCGTGCTTCGTTCTTAATCGACAAAGATGGCGTGGTTCGTCACCAAGTTGTAAACGATCTTCCACTTGGTCGTAACATTGACGAAATGATCCGTATGGTAGATGCGTTACAATTCCACGAAGAGCACGGTGAAGTTTGCCCAGCTCAATGGGAAAAAGGTAAAGAAGGGATGAAAGATAGCCCAGAAGGTGTAGCAAAATACCTTAAACAAAACGCAGATAAACTCTAATTTTCTATTTGTTTAGTATTATTTTAATTTAGGAACTAAATAAACTTAGCTTCTTTTGGCGAGATTTTAATTTTAAATCGCTATTTTTTTGTTAAAAAATTGATGAGGCGAGGGTAAGAATAACGCCTAAAGAAAGAATAACCATCATCATTGCGTAGCCAAATGTACCCATAATTTACTCCTAAAAGTTGATAAAACTTGTCAGGATTATAGCAAAATTGCGAAAAAAAGAAAATTTCTTAAACAAACGAGAAAAAGCTGTGATGAAGTGCAAATTTTTTCACAATAAGCCTTAACAATTCCATTTCGCCCCTTATAATAGCCAAAATTTTTTGGAGGAACTATGGCAACAATTAAAGATGTGGCAAAAATGGCGGGCGTATCCACCACCACCGTATCCCACGTGATCAATAAAACCCGCTTTGTTGCACCTGAAACAGAAAAGCAAGTACGTGATGCCATTCAAGCATTGAATTATTCGCCAAGTGCAGTGGCAAGAAGCTTGAAAGTAAACACTACAAAATCCATTGGAATGATCGTAACCACCAGTGAAGCCCCTTATTTTGCGGAAATTATTCACGCGGTGGAAGAACATTGCTATCGCCAAGGCTATTCTTTATTTTTATGTAACACGCAAAATGAGCCTGAAAAAATCAAAAATCATTTGGAAATGTTAGCCAAAAAACGTGTGGACGGTGTATTGGTAATGTGTGCAGAATATACGCAAGATTCTCTTGATCTATTGGCGAATTTCACGGATATTCCAATGGTGGTAATGGATTGGGGGCCGAATAATCAAAACACAGATATTATTCAAGATAACAGCTTTGAGGGCGGTTATATGGCAACCAAATATCTGATTGATAACGGACATAAAGCCATTGGTATTATTGCGGGAGAATTAATCAAAACCACCGCCAAAACACGCTATAAAGGCTTTGTTAAAGCAATGGAAGACGCCAACTTGCCCATCAATCCTAACTGGGTGATGGAGGGCTTTTTTGAGCCAGAAGACGGCTATGAATGTATGAATAAAATCTTAAGGCAAGATGAACTGCCAACAGCCGTGTTTTGCTGTAATGATGTAATGGCGCTGGGCGCAATTTCTGCCATTGGCGAAAAAGGGCTGAAAGTGCCTGATGATATTTCCATTATTGGCTACGATAATATCCACGCCTCACGTTTTTATTCGCCGCCACTCACTACGATACACCAGTCTAAATCTCGTTTAGGTGCACAAGCGGTGAACTTATTGTTCCAACGTATTAGTGAGAAATCAGGCCAGCACGAAATTATTGAAATGCACCCTGAATTGGTGATCCGTAGCTCGGTGAAAAAATGTAATTAACGCCAATTTATCCGCTTAGTACAATGCCCGTTAAGTGATCTGCCCCCAAAAAGTTAGACTATATTCTAATTTAATTCAAGGACTGAGTTCTGTATTCCACAGGGCTTAGTCCTTTGAGCTTCACTTGAATACGCTCATTGTTGTAGTAATGAATGTACTCGTGAATCACTTTTTCAAGCTGTTCAAAGGTTTCAAACCGCTTGCCAAAGTAACATTCCGTCTTCAATCGCCCGAAAAAGCTTTCCATCGCACCATTATCAAGGCAATTACCTTTTCTCGACATACTTTGCTTAATACCGTATTTTTTCAATATCTCCTGATAACCAACCATTTGATACTGCCATCCTTGGTCGGAATGCAGTATCGGTTTTTCCCCCGCTAATCGGTTCACCGCCTGGGTCAACATTCTGGTTATCTGCTCAAAATTCGGACTTCTCGCCACATCATAAGCAATAATTTCGTTATTAAACAAGTCTTTAATCGGTGATAAATACACTTTGCCTTCCGCACATTTGAACTCGGTGATATCCGTTACCCACTTCTCATTCGGCATCGTTGCCGTAAAATCCCGTTGCAACAGATTATCGGCAATGTGTCCCACTTTGCCTTGGTAAGAACGATATTTTCTCTGCTTACTTTTTCCTTTTAACCCCCAAACGTTGCATTATCGCTTGCACCCTTTTGTGGTTGATAATCAAGTATTTCCTTAATTCCAAGGTAATTCGACGATAACCATAATTTTCGTCATTTTTGCGATAAATTTCCTCTATTTTCTGTGAAATCGCTACATTTTTATCCGACTTTGGCTTGAGATGATAAAAGAACGAACTGCGTGCCAATCCGATTAGCCTGAGTAACAATTCCAACGGGAAACGCGAGCGTAAGGCATTTACGATGACGGCTTTTTCTGCATTTTTTGTTGGTTGAGTTCCTGCAACTTTTTTAGCATTGCATTCTCCGCTTCTAATTCCAAAATTCGGTAACGCAAGCGTTCTTCTTCTGTTTTGGGCGTTGGTGGCATTTTAGGTGAGTTGAGTTTCATACTTGGACGACCTTTAGGTTTGAGTAATAACCCATCTATACCTTGTTTTTCAAAGCGTTGCAACCATTGACTAATTATCCCTGAACTGGGGATATCAAAGCGAAAGCAGGCGGCTTCAGCGGAGCACTGGCCTTTTTTGATAGCTTGAATAACCTTTAATTTAAACTCAACAGAATAATATCGTTTGGGGCTGTAGTAGATTAGCCCTAAATTTCACACCATTTTCGCAATATTTTTAACTGCTCTTTTGGTGTCCCAAAGTTAAACCGAAATTCACATTCCTTCAAGAATAAAGGAAAGTTTTTTCGGTTAATTCCATTATATTTTCGCAGTATCCGCTTCGCCTGATTCCAAAAATTTTCAATGCCATTAATATGATTTTGTTTCACCGCAAATAGCTCGGAATGATTGATTCGTTCGTGGTGAAATTCACTCACATCAAGCGCATCATAACTGCGATAAGTGTCCGTATGAACCCAGCTATCAGGCTTGATTTTTCTTTTAATAACAGGGAGTAATGTTTCATTCTTGGTGTTTTCAACCACAACAGTAAATACCTTTCCTTGTCGTTTTAGTAACCCAAAAACAGCAACTTTTCCAGCCGCTCCTCGTCCTCGTTTTCCCTTTCGATGACCACCAAAATAGCTTTCGTCTAGTTCAATTTCCCCCTCAAAAATCTCGTTAACTTCAAGGGATAAATGATAGCCAATCACAAGCCTGATTTTATGGTAGAACAAAGCGGCTGTATTCGGTTGAATATCTAGCAAATTTGCTGCCGTTCTTGCAGTAACTTCTGCGACAAAAAACTCAAGCAGTTTTTTCTGTATGGATTTCTTTAATTTACAATATGTTATCTTCATTTTTGTAGTATAGCATTGTTGCTAATCTACTACAGCCCCTATCGTTTTTTACCTAACACAGCTAATCCATTGATTCCATTATGATTAAATTTCGCAATCCAACGTGCTAACGTGCTTTGGGGAAGCTGAAAATACTGGCGAGTAAGCGAACGGTTTTTTCCATTTTGATGATAAAAGTCGAGCACTTGTTGTTTGAAACGTTGAGTATATTTAGTCATAAAAAATCTGCACCTTAATCAATTGGTTGTTTAGTCCAACTTTTGGGGTGCAGATCAATTTTTCACCACATTTTTTTCGTATCAATAAAATGTTTCCTAGCAGGAAAAACACCTTTTCCAATAATAGGTATTGGCACGTTTTAGCTTGTGGTACAATCCGCGCACTTTTTTAACCTTAGGAGAAAATAATGAAAAAATTAGCTTTTGCAGGGGCATTATTTGCTTTTGCAACAACAAGTGCCAGTGCCATTGATGTGGTCAGCAAAGATGGCAAGGTGGATTTTGGTTCACGTTTTGAAGCAACGGTTATCACTAACAATGTTGATGGCGGTTGGGAGATGATTTGGGGGCCGAAAGAGCAACTTTGGCTAACAGAACGAGCAGGCAGAAATATCGTCAGCATTGATCCAAAAACCGGTGAGAAAACCGTGTTGTATCATTTTGCTAATGCTTATGAGAAATTCCCACATCAAGGCGTGTTAGGGTTAGCCTTAGAACCAAATTTTGATGCAGGTGAGCCTTATGCTTATGCGGCTTATACTTATGTTGATGGCGAGAAAAAATTCGCTCGTATTGTACGCTTAACCTATGATGTGAAAGCCAATAAATTAGGCGATGAGCAAATTGTGATTGACCACATTATCGCAGGCGTGGATCACAATGCAGGACGCATTAAATTCGGCCCAGATGGCAAACTTTATTACACCACAGGTGATTTAGGTTATAACCAAGGTAAACACGTTTGTGATGAAATCACTTCACAAAAATTGCCAACGGCTGAACAAGTGAAAAATCACGATCACAGTGCTTATAACGGCAAAACCTTGCGTATCAACAAAGATGGTTCAATCCCTGATGATAACCCTGTAATTAAAGGCGTGAAAAGCCACGTTTATACTTATGGACACCGCAATCCACAAGGTTTAGTGTGGGTGGGTAATCACCTTTATAGCACAGAGCAAGGCCCATCAAGTGATGATGAATTGAACAAACTTGAAGCGGGTGGAAACTACGGTTGGCCACACGTTGCAGGCTTTAAAGATGATTTAGCCTATGTTTATGCAAATTATTCTGCGGCGGTAAATTGTCCGACAGTGAAATATGATCCGAATGTGATCCCTGAAGGCGTGCCAACGCAAAAAGAAACAGATTATAAAGAGCCAGTGGTTGATCCGGTGAAAACCTTTTTCACGGTGAACAATGACTACAATTACACCAACGCCACTTGTGGTAAATTGGCTTATATTTGCTGGCCAACTATTGCCCCGGGTAATGCGGTATATTATCCGAAAGACGGCGTTATTCCTGAGTTCCGTAATTCATTATTATTAGCAACCTATAAGAGCGGTTCAATTTATCAAGTAAAAATGAATGAAGATGCAAGCAATGTGCAAGGGGACACAGGAAAATATTTCACCAGTGCAAACCGTTATCGCAATGCGTTAGTGAGTCCTGATACTCGTAAAATCTATGTGGTAACAGACAATATGGGGAACGGTCGTCAGTTAGATGACACGCCAACATCAAAAATGGCAAACCCAGGATCAATTATTGTGTTTGAATATATCGGTCAATAATTCTTCTTTCAAATAGAAAAAGTGCGGTGAAAAATTGAAAAAATTTCACCGCACTTTTTATCGCATTATTTTTTCCAAATAATATGATATTGGCGATCTTCTTCTTGATGAGAAATGAGGAATTTCGCGAAAATATCGTCCATTTCGTCTTGCTCATTGACTAAGCCGATCCAAACTTCGGCATATTCTTCAGGATCAATTAGCACGCCGATTTCTTCTTCCCAATCTTCTGCGGTTTCGACAAATTCTACCGCCCCGCGTTCTTCAAATTGGAGATTAAAAAGCAGAATATCTGCAGGATCAAGATTTTCCCCAGCCATTTCAAGAAAAATATCGTAGGCAATATCAATGGCTGTATCGGGATCGAGTTTTTGTTTTTGTTCTGTCATTGGTTGTCTTATTTAGGTGAAAAGGGTAGGTATCATAACATAAGAATAATGGCGAAAGAAAAGTGCGGTGATTTTCCACCACACTTTGTTTTTTGCTCGATTGGCTTTTAGCCCGTATTACGCATTCCCGCTGCGATACCTGTGATGGTGATCATCAAGGCTTGTTCAACATCAGGATTTGGATTTTCTGGGTTTTCACGCAAGCGGCGTAATAATTCCACTTGTAATAGGTTAAGTGGGTCGGTGTAAATATTACGTAGCGCAATAGATTCGGCAATCCAAGGAAGATCAGACATTAATTGATCTTCGTGCGATAAAGACAGAATTGTTTGAATATCCGCTTTTAATTGCTCACGTAAGGACTGCCCTAAGTACCACAATTCAGGTTTCACAAGGTGCTGATCGTAATGCTCTGAAAGCCAAGTGTCGGTTTTGCTGAATACCATTTCCAACATTCCGATACGCGTGGAGAAGAATGGCCATTGTTTACACATTTCTTCGATCACATCACCTTTGCCTTGCTCAATAGCTAAACGTACGGAAGCACCTGCGCCAAGCCAAGCTGGGAGCATTAAGCGGTTTTGCATCCACGCGAAAATCCAAGGAATGGCACGCAAACTTTCCACCCCACCATTTGGATTACGTTTTGCAGGGCGTGAACCCAATGGTAATTTTGACAGCTCTTGCTCTGGCGTCGCAGAACGGAAATAAGGCACGAAATCTTTATCGCCACGCACCACGCCACGGTAAATTTCGCAAGACGTGGTGGAAAGCTCGTCCATCACTTCACGCCACGCCGTTTTTGGCTCTGGCGGTGGTAATAAATTGGCTTCTAAAATTGCGCTAGCGTAAAGATCTAAACTGCCCACAGCCACGGCTGATAAGCCCAGCTTAAAGCGGATCATTTCCCCTTGTTCAGTAACACGCAAGCCGTTTTTCAATGAGCGTGGTGGTTGAGAAAGTAGCGCAGCGTGTGCTGGTGCGCCACCACGTCCGATTGTGCCGCCGCGTCCGTGGAATAAGGTGAGTTCAATACCGAGTTTTTCACACAAATTCACTAGCTGTTCTTGCGCACGATATTGCGCCCAAGAAGCCGCCATCATTCCTGCGTCTTTGGCACTGTCAGAGTAGCCGATCATCACCATTTGTTTATTATCAATCACGCCACGATACCAACCGATATTGAATAATTGGCGCATTACTTCTTCAGACGCATCTAAGTCATCAAGGGTTTCAAACAGTGGCACAACAGGCAAGTGATAAGGCACGCCCGCTTCTTTCAAGAGTAAATGCACGGCAAGCACATCAGAAGCCGTGCGCGCCATAGAAATAATGTAGCAAGAAATCACGCCCTCTGGCTGTTCTGCGATCACTTTACAGGTATCCAGCACTTCTTGCGTTTCTGCGGAAGGCTGCCAATCACGCGGTAACAATGGGCGGCGTGAGCTTAATTCACGGATTAAGAACGCTTGTTTGTCATCTTCCGTCCATTGTGAATAATCGCCTAAACCGATATAACGAGTGATTTCCGCAATGGCATCGCTATGACGTGTGCTTTCTTGGCGAATATCAAGGCGAGAAAGGGATAACCCAAAGCAACGGATACGGCGTAAGCAATCAAGTAGCGCACCATTAGCGATAATGCGCATTCCACATTGATGCAGGGATTGGTAACAATCGTAAAGGGGGTTCCAAAGCTGTTCGTCATCAGTGAGCAGTTCTTGCTGATCCACAACTGGGGTTCTGCCCTCCAATAAATCGCCATAATACGCCACAGTTTTAATCAATTTGCTACGCAAATCTTTCACCACAAAACGATATGGCTCTAAGTGATCACCATATTTAGCACGAAATTCTGGTGTGCATTCAATCACCGAAAGTTCATCGGCGAGCAATTTGATGTCTTCTAAAAAGAGTTCTGCGGCTTTCCAACGATTCATCAGCAACACTTGGCGCGTGGTTTGCGCGATAACAAATGGGTTTCCATCACGGTCGCCGCCCATCCAAGAAGAAAAACGCACAGGGGCGAGATCCACCGGCAGCTGCACCGCAAAATTTTTCTCTAAATGGAAGTTAAATAAACGGCAGAATTCTGGCACAGCTTTCCATAAACTGTTTTCAATCACCGCCATTCCTGCTTTGGCTTCATCAACAGGCGTAGGACGTTGAGTACGAATTTCATTGGTATGCCAAGCAAGGGCAATCAGCTGCATTAAGCGGCGTTTCAGTTTGGTTGTTTCCGCTTCGGTTAAATCATCGTGTTCCAAACGGCTTAAACAGCGGTTGATTTCAACGTGTTTATGCCCGAGTGAACGGCGTGTTACCTCTGTTGGGTGAGCGGTAAGCACCAGCTCAATAATCAATTTCTGTACCGCATCAAGCACTTTTTCTGTTGGCACATTTTGCGCTTTTAAGCGTTGAAAGAGCGCTTCTAAGGTACGGTCGGAAGATTCTTGGTCAATATGCTGACGGGAAATGGTTTGATATTGCTCAGCAATATTGGTGAGGTTTAAGAAGTGGCTGAAAGCACGCGCCACAGGAATGATATTTTCATCGGAAATGGTGGCGAGTGTATCAAGCAGCTGTTGGCGTGCCTTTTCATCGCCAGCACGAGAGTTTCGCGATAGCACGCGGATATTTTCAATTAAGTCAAGAATATCACTGCCTTGCGCATCACTAATGGTTTCCCCTAAGAAATGCCCAAGCATATTGATGTTGTTACGCAGCGTTGTATATTGTTGGATCATAAGCACCTCACAAAAAAGTAAATTCGTTTTCTGAGATAGATATAATCAAAAATAGGGAGAAAGGTCAATTATTTAAAAGATAAAAAATAATATAAATCAAAAGTGTGGTGGTTTTTTCTATAAAATTTTCTAATTTTTTTATATAAAATTTAAATAAGTTATAAATTTGTTAAAAAATAGAAATAAAAATGCCCGCACTTATGATCTGCACCCCAAAAGTTGGACTAAACAACCAATTGATTAAGGTGCAGATTTTTTATGACTAAATATACTCAACGTTTCAAACAACAAGTGCTCGACTTTTATCATCAAAATGGAAAAAACCGTTCGCTTACTCGCCAGTATTTTCAGCTTCCCCAAAGAACGTTAGCACGTTGGATTGCGAAATTTAATCATAATGGAATCAATGGATTAGCTGTGTTAGGTAAAAAACGATATTATTCTGTTGAGTTTAAATTAAAGGTTATTCAAGCTATCAAAAAAGGCCAGTGCTCCGCTGAAGCCGCCTGCTTTCGCTTTGATATCCCCAGTTCAGGGATAATTAGTCAATGGTTGCAACGCTTTGAAAAACAAGGTATAGATGGGTTATTACTCAAACCTAAAGGTCGTCCAAGTATGAAACTCAACTCACCTAAAATGCCACCAACGCCCAAAACAGAAGAAGAACGCTTGCGTTACCGAATTTTGGAATTAGAAGCGGAGAATGCAATGCTAAAAAAGTTGCAGGAACTCAACCAACAAAAAATGCAGAAAAAGCCGTCATCGTAAATGCCTTACGCTCGCGTTTCCCGTTGGAATTGTTACTCAGGCTAATCGGATTGGCACGCAGTTCGTTCTTTTATCATCTCAAGCCAAAGTCGGATAAAAATGTAGCGATTTCACAGAAAATAGAGGAAATTTATCGCAAAAATGACGAAAATTATGGTTATCGTCGAATTACCTTGGAATTAAGGAAATACTTGATTATCAACCACAAAAGGGTGCAAGCGATAATGCAACGTTTGGGGTTAAAAGGAAAAAGTAAGCAGAGAAAATATCGTTCTTACCAAAGCAAAGTGGGACAAATTGCCGATAATCTGTTGCAACGGGATTTTACGGCAACGGTGCCGAATGAGAAGTGGGTAACGGATATCACCGAGTTCAAATGTGCGGAAGGCAAAGTGTATTTATCACCGATTAAAGACTTGTTTAATAACGAAATTATTGCTTATGATGTGGCGAGAAGTCCGAGTTTTGAGCAGATAACCAGAATGTTGACCCAGGCGATGAACCGATTAGCGGGGGAAAAACCGATACTGCATTCCGACCAAGGGTGGCAGTATCAAATGATGGGTTATCGGGAGATATTGAAAAAACACAGTATTACGCAAAGTATGTCGAGAAAAGGCAATTGCCTTGATAATGGTGCGATGGAAAGCTTTTTCGGGCGATTGAAGACGGAATGTTACTTTGGCAAGCGGTTTGAAACCTTTGAACAGCTTGAAAAAGTGATTCACGAGTACATTCATTACTACAACAATGAGCGTATTCAAGTGAAGCTCAAAGGACTAAGCCCTGTGGAATACAGAACTCAGTCCTTGAATTAAAATTAAATTAGAATATAGTCTAACTTTTTGGGGGCAGATCAAATCACCGCACTTTTATTTTCAAATTAGAAATGAATTAACGCCACGCTTTGTATTGGTTGATTAAGCCGTTGGTTGAGCTGTCGTGGCTGGTGATTTCGTTGTTGTTTTCAAGCTCTGGTAAAATGCGGTTGGCGAGCTGTTTACCAAGCTCTACGCCCCATTGGTCAAAGCTGAAAATGTTGAAAATTACACCTTGCGTGAAGATTTTATGTTCGTACATTGCAATGAGTGCGCCCAAGCTAAATGGGGTGATTTTTTGCAATAGAATTGAGTTGGTTGGTTTGTTACCTGTGAACACTTTAAATGGCACGATGTCTTTCACTTCATCAAGGGATTTGCCCGCTTTGACAAATTCTGCTTCTACTTCTTCTTTGGTTTTGCCGAAAGCAAGTGCTTCAGTTTGGGCGAAGAAATTAGACAATAATTTCAGGTGATGATCTGAAAGTGGGTTGTGAGTTTGCGCTGGAGCAATGAAATCACAAGGAATTAAAATTTTGCCTTGGTGAATTAATTGATAGAACGCGTGTTGTCCATTTGTACCCGGCTCACCCCAGATAATTGGGCCAGTTTGGTAATCCACCACTTTACCATCGCGTCCTACATATTTTCCGTTTGATTCCATATTGCCTTGTTGGAAATAAGCGGCGAAACGGTGTAAATATTGGTCGTATGGTAAAATCGCTTCGGTTTGTGCACCAAGGAAATTGGTATTCCACAAGCCCACTAAGGCAAGAGTGGCTGGAATATTTTGTGCTAATGGCGTGTTGCGGAAATGTTTATCCATTTCGTGTGCGCCCGATAATAACGCTTCAAAGTTTTCAAAGCCAATAGAAAGGGCGATAGATAAACCGATGGCTGACCATAAGGAATAGCGTCCGCCAACCCAATCCCAGAATTCAAACATATTTGCGGTATCAATGCCGAATTTTTCCACTTCTTTTGCGTTAGTGGAAAGTGCGGCGAAATGTTTTGCAATATGTGCTTCATCTTTCGCACTGGCTAAGAACCAATCACGGGCAGAATTTGCGTTGGTCATTGTTTCTTGCGTGGTGAAGGTTTTTGATGCTACTAACACTAGGGTGGTTTCTGGGTTCACTTTTTTCAAAGTTTCAGCAATATGCGTGCCGTCCACGTTAGACACAAAGTGCATATTGAGGTGGTTTTTATAAGGACGTAAGGCTTCCGTTACCATATAAGGCCCTAAGTCTGAACCGCCGATGCCGATGTTAATCACATCAGTAATCGCTTTGCCCGTGTAGCCTTTCCATTCGCCCGAAATGACGCGATCACAGAAAGATTTCATTTTCGCCAGCACGGCATTCACTTCTGGCATCACATCTTTGCCGTCCACTAATACTGGGGTATTTGAGCGATTACGCAATGCGGTATGTAACACGGCACGGTTTTCTGTGCGGTTAATTTTTTCCCCAGTGAACATTGCTTCTGTTGCTTCTTGCAAGCCACATTCTTCCGCTAATTGACGTAATAGCCCTAAGGTTTCTTGGGTGAGATTATTTTTTGAGTAATCCACCAAAATTTCGTTATCAAAGGTTAAAGAATAATCTTTAAAACGATTGGGTTCTTGTGCAAATAATTGCTGGATCGTGGTTTCACCTAGGTTGCTTTTGTGTTGTTCTAAGGCTTTCCACGCGTTAGTGGTGGTTGGGTTGATGTTTTTCATTTGAGTTTCCTTTTATCAAGTTTAATTAAAATTAATCCACATATTCCGTCAAAACTCGTGGGGTGAGTTTTGTTATTAATTCATAACTTAAAATGCCGCTTATTGCTGCGATTTCTTCGATAGGTAATTCCTTACCCCATAGGATCACTTCATCGCCCACTTGATCTTGGCTGTCTTTGCCGAGATCAACAGTGAGCATATCCATTGATACTCTGCCCACAATTGGCACAAGGCGACCGTTAAGATAAACCGGCGTTCCCATTGGCATATCTCTTGGATAACCATCGCCATAGCCAATGGCGACTACGCCAATTTTGGTGTCTTGTTCACTCACCCATTTTCCGCCATAGCCTACGGGTTCGCCTTTTTTATGATCTCGCACCGCAATCAATGATGACGTTAGCGTCATTACAGGAATTAAGCCGTATTCTCGGCTTGGTACATTGTTCGGCGAAATGCCGTATAAAATAATGCCGGGGCGAATCCAATCTAAATGCGCTTCGTGCCAAAATAAAATGCCCCCTGATGCCGCAATGCTACGCTCCCCTGCTCTATTTTCGGTAGCTTGAAGAAAGGCGTTAAGTTGTTTTTGCGTGTAATCAGATTCTAATTCATCGGCACGGCTAAAATGACTGACGAAACCAAAGTGCGGTTCAATATTTGGACATTTTTCAAGGGTTTGACAAAATGTTTCCACTTCATCTAAGGCAACCCCAAGGCGATGCATTCCTGTGTCAATTTTAAGCCAGACTTTAATCGGGTTAGGTAAATCGGCTTGTTGTAAGGCTTGTAATTGTTCTTTGTTATGCACGATAGTTTGGATATTATTCACCGCAATAATCGGCAAATCTTTGGCACGGAAAAAGCCTTCTAATAATAAAATGGGCTTGGTAATGCCGTTGGAACGCAATGTCAGCGCTTCTTCTAAACGTGCTACACCAAAGCAATCGACCAATTCTTCCAACACGGACGCCACAAACGCCACGCCGTGTCCATAGGCATTGGCTTTTACTACCGCGATCACTTTGCTATTTGGCGCTTTTTGTTTAATCACCTTGATGTTATGTTTTAATGCGTGCGAACTAATTTTTGCTGTTGCAGGTTTTACATCAATCATAATGCCTACTCGTGAATATATTCTGGCTGATCTTTAAGGTTGTCAAAACGGGAAAATTGTCCGTTAAATTTCAACCGCACTTTACCAATTGGGCCATTACGTTGCTTACCGATAATAATTTCCGCAATGCCTTTTTCTTCCGAATTATCGTTATATACTTCATCGCGATAAATAAACATAATCAAATCGGCATCTTGCTCAATAGAGCCCGACTCACGCAAATCTGAGTTTACCGGGCGTTTATCCGCGCGATTTTCCAAGGTACGGTTAAGCTGAGAAAGGGCAATCACTGGTACTTCCAGCTCTTTGGCTAAGGCTTTTAAGGAACGCGAAATTTCTGCAATTTCTAAGGTTCGGTTATCAGAAAAGGCTGGCGCACGCATTAACTGCAAATAATCCACCATAATGAGGCTCAAGCCACCGTGTTCACGATAAACTCGTCTTGCACGAGAACGCAATTCAGTTGGCGTTAAGCCTGAAGAATCATCAATATACAAATTTGGCTTTTGTTTAAACACCCCTAAAGTGCTGGCAATTTTCGCCCAATCCCCTTCATCTAGACCTTGCCCTGTGCGGATTTTCGTTTGATCCACGCGAGAAAGAGAGGCCAAAGAACGCATCATAATTTGTTCTGATGGCATCTCTAAACTGAACACTAGCACAGGTTTATCACTGGCTAATGCGGCATTTTCACACAAGTTCATCGCAAAGGTGGTTTTCCCCATGGAAGGGCGTGCGGCAACAATAATTAAATCCGAAGGCTGTAAGCCTGCCGTTTTGCGGTCTAAATCAATAAACCCTGTGGTTACTCCTGTTACCCCGTTATGGGTTTCGCTCGCGCTTAGCAATTCAATTTTATCAATGGTTTTATCTAAAATATCAATGATATTTTGCGGCCCTTCGGTCGCTGTGGTACGCTTTTCTGCAATGCTAAACACTTCGCGTTCGGCATCATCAAGAATTTCTTTAACATCTCGCCCTTTGGTTTGATAGCTCATTTCAGCAATTTTGTTACTGGACGCAATTAGCTCACGCAAAATAGCTTTTTCGCGTACAATATCAGCATAAGTCAGCACGTTCGCTGCACTTGGCGTATTTTTTGAAAGCTCAGCTAAATAGGCAAAGCCGCCCACTTCTTCGCTCACGCCGGCAGCTTTTAAGGTTTCATCTAAGGTTAAAAGATCCACAGGTTTATTGTTGCGGATCAAATTCATTATGTGTTGAAAAATCAAACGATGCTCAAAGGTATAAAAATCTTCGGCAATAATGCGCTCAGATACGGCGTCCCAATGGGCATCTGTCAGCAACATACTGCCGATGACCGCTTGTTCTGCTTCAATGGAATGAGGGGGAATATTAATCTGCTCAACTTTTTTATCTTTCGAGCTTGAGGGGTATTGTTTCGCCATAAATCCGTTTTTGATTACGATAAAAATTTATGCCTATCATATACCAAATTGCAGGGAGAATTAAGAAAAAGAAAAGAGGATTTTATTTCTGATCAAAAGAAAACCGCAACATTGGCTATTCGCTCAAAGTGCGGTTATTTTTTCTCAAGTTTTTATCGTTTGCTTTTTAAACGAAAGCAAAGTGATGGGTTATTCCAACGCCAACAAGGCAAAGGTCGCAAGCCAGTGCGCACCGCTGTAATGGCTGCCTACAACGTGATCTAAGCTTGCTTGCAGATGCTGTTGAATGGCATTTTTAAGTGCTGTCTGTAAGGCGTGATCCGCAGGTAGCGCTTTTGCGATGTGTTTGAAGCACCACGAACGGCTGAGATTTAAGCCATCTAAATGGGCAATTTTTGGATCAGCGCGATCGCTCACTTCTGCCGGACTTAGCAAAGTGTTGAGCTGCTGTTCCAGCAAGAACTCTGCAAACCAAGCTGGGAAATCCGCTAACACTTTGCTCATTAATAAGGCTTCCGTTAATGCGCCTGAAAGATAATCGTCCCCGGCGGGTTCATAATTGGCAGGGTAATTTTTATCTTGGCGATAATAACGTTCGGTCGCCTGTAAAATGGCATTTTCCAATTCTTGATCCTGCATTGCTCTTGCATAATCCAACGCCAAAACCAATGCAAAGGCGGTGTTAAAATGCGTTCCAACACGAATTGGATAGCTTAATTTACCTAGATAATCGAGTAATTTTTGGCGAATATCCAAGGTGAGCGGTTGCAATAATTCATACCATTGCTCTGCTTGCGGTAAGTCGGATTGTTTAAGCTCTTGAGCAAGCGCCAAGATCCACGCATAACCATAAGGGCGTTCAAAAGAAGCACGGAATGGCGCGTGAAAATAAGCCAACTCGTGCTCCACATTTTCTGCAGTGAAATGTTCGGCGAATAATTTTTCGATCTCCGCTTTGCTGTCTAAATTAGGATAAATTTTTACACAGCGTAATAAAAGCCAATAACCGTGTACCGCAGAATGCCAGTCAAAACAGCCGTAAAAAATCGGGTGTAGCTGACGTGGCGATTGCACATCGGCTTCAGAATTAAGCAGGTGCATTATATGATTTGGGTATTCTTGGCGTAAAAATTGCAAGGGCATATTGGCAAATTCAGTCGCCTGTTGTTGAGTGAGTTTCATACTTGCTCCCTAAAAAATAATGAAATACATCAGAATAATATTGGCGATCAAAATAGATACCGCAGAAGGAATCTGCACTTTGATCACTTGATATTTATCTTTTAATTCTAACAATGCGGCAGGTACGATATTAAAGTTTGCTGCCATTGGGGTCATTAATGTACCGCAATAGCCTGCGTACATACCAATCGCAAACAGCGGTGCTGGATCTGCATTGTGCATCGTCACTAAAAACGGCAGGGCAATCCCCGCACTTAGCACTGGGAAAGCAGCAAAGGCGTTACCCATAATCATTGTGAAGAGCGCCATTCCTAAGCAATAAGTGGCAACGAGTAAGAAACGATTATTTGGATCGATAAACAAGCTCACCACTTTTTGCACCGATTCCCCAGTGTTTGCCGCCACGAATACGCCGCCTAACATTGCCAACATTTGCGGTAAAATTGCTGCCCAGCCAATGGTGTCCACCAAACGTCTAGATTGGCTTACCGCTTGCAATGGTGAACCGCCTGTGAGTTTCCAGCCGACTAATAATGCGGTGATACAAGCTAAGCATAATGCGGCAAGGGTGAGATATTTTTGATCAAGCAAGAATACGCCACCGATGGATACGCCTTTCAGGAAGATCGTTCCGATCACCGTTACCACAGGAATGAGTACTGCAGGTAAGAATAACCAGTTTTTCAATTTATTTGATGAAGCTTCACGTTGCTCGTCAGTTGCCATTGGGTATTCACCTTTACCCACTAAGCCAAGTCCAGCCAATAACGCAATGACGATTACAACTGCGCCAACAATGCGGTAAGTAAGTGCTTTTCCTAAGGTGGCGATCATAAGATCACTAAATAAGAAAATGCTGCCAAATAAGAACCAGAAAAGTGCTGTGGTAAATCGTTTAGCATTTGCTTTATCACGCAAGGTCATTACCACGAGCATCATCACAATAATGCCAATTAAATAATAAACGGAATTAATGCTGATTAAGGTCATTTGCTCGCCTCCTCTGTTGCTTTACCTGTTTGGGCTTGCCACGCCAATACATCGCGATGAATACTCGCATCAAGGCGTACAAGGCGGAACATATGAATCACTAATGCCGCAATCGCCGTTGGAATTGCCCATAATCCAATGTGTAATGGTTCTACACTGGTGATACCGTTTTCTTTCAAGAAAGCATCAATCAGCAATACCGCACCAAAGGCGATAAAAATATCTTCTCCAAAGAATACGGCAATATTGTCGCAGGCAGCGGAATGGGCTTTGATTTTATCGCGAATATGTTGTGGTAAATCACCATATTTATTGACCGCTGCCCCTTCTGTCATCGGTGCAAGCAAAGGACGAACGGTTTGCGCATGTCCCCCTAAAGACATCAAACCTAATGCTGCGGTGGCTTCACGCATAACAAAATAAAGCATTAAAATACGTGCTGAAGTAACACTTGCCATTTTCGCCACCCAAGCCTGAGCGCGTTCTTTCAAGCCGTAATATTCTAATAATCCAATAACCGGCAAAATCAGGATAAATGTGGCAAGAGAACGGCTGTTAATGAATTTTTCACCGAAAGTTTCCAGTAACAGACCAAAATCCATTCCCACCATTAAACCTGTGGCTAAACCTGCCGCAACCACCACAAGTAGGGGATTAAAACGTAAGGCAAACCCAATTACAACAATGGGAATACCCACCAAAGGAAGTAGCGTTGCGCTATCCATAAATCAGACCTCCATAACATAGGATAAAAAGAAAAAATGCGGTTGAGAATCAACCATCTTGAAAGAATATATGGAAGTGTTAACGAATTGTAAACAGAGTTTGACGAGATTAGAGAGCTAGATCACATTTTTAGCGCATAAAAAATGCGGTGAAAAATCACCGCACTTTGTTAAAAGAAAAAATTACATCACCGATACATTAAGTTTTGAATCGCCTACGATTTGAACTTTTGCACCCGGAACAAATTTTTCGTTGTATTTTTGTACAACAACAATTTGTTTACCATCATTTTTTCGGATCACTAATTCTTGTGCATTCACTTGGCTTGCTTTTTCTTCTACTTTGCTACCAATTACCGCACCCGCGATTGCGCCTACAGCTGTTGCAATAGCTTGACCTGTGCCGCCGCCAATGCCAGAACCTGCGATACCACCAAGCACACCACCACCAACTGTGCCGATCACACCTTCATTTTCCGCTTGAATTTTCACCGCTCTTACAGAAACGATTGTGCCATAGCTGATTGAACGCGCTTCTTTTGCTTGTCCGCCAGAATACACATCACCGCTGTAAATATCCTGATTTGCGCAACCTGCTAAGCCCAAGCTCATTAAAATCGCTAATGCTAAACTCATTTTTTTCATAAGAAATACACCTTTATTTAACTAATTATCTTTATTCCCTTATCAAGACGCCACAATCGTCTTAATATGATAAGGATGCACCTTAATGCACGCGGCGTTATCACCACTCACTGCAATTGAAGGATTTGGGAGCGTTTCACCCTCTACCTTAGGTTCACTCACTTTGACGCGCACATCTGTCATTTTGTTCCATAAAAAATGTGAATTTATCCGTTCAATCCACGCATTTGCTGTTTCCTTAGGCAAAAAAGGCATAACCGCTTCAATATGCTCCCATCCTTCTTGTGGATATTGTTTATTTTTCGGGAACGGCAATTCCACGATTTGCACTTGCTGATTGGCAAAAGTTAATGGCGTATCTAATTGAATAAGATAAATTTTTCGCCCATTGACTAAATTATTACTTAAAATTTTACCGCACTTTAATAACTCACTGAGCCAGCGTTGCGCGGATTGCTCGCTGTTCACACGCACCGCAAGATGATCAATCACATAATCTTGCAACGGCAACGCCATTTTTTCCGCTAGTTGTAAAATATGCTGCTCAAATTTGGCAAACTCATCGTAGGAAAAGAAAGGGTTGTCAAAAAATGAAAAATTTTGCACCGCACTTGTCATTTTTTCTTGCTTTGTCTTTGTCTTAATTCAGAAAGAAGGTATCATAGCGGATTATTTTATTTTCACAATTAAAAATTAAGGATAAACCGTGAATATTCAATCCATTTTATCTGACAAAATTAAGCACGCGATGATCCAAGCAGGGGCTGATGAACAATGCGAAGCCCTAGTACGCCAATCTAACAAACCACAATTTGGCGATTATCAAGCTAACGGCATTATGGCGGCGGCGAAAAAATTGGGTTTAAATCCCCGTGAATTTGCGCAAAAAGTGCTAGAACATCTTGACCTTAGCCCTATTGCCGACAAAATTGAAATTGCAGGCCCTGGCTTTATTAATATTTTCCTTTCACCAACTTGGCTTGCGGATAACGTGCAAACCGCATTAAAAGACGATCACCTTGGCATTCACACGGACAAAAAAGAAACCATCGTGGCGGATTATTCTTCCCCTAATGTGGCAAAAGAAATGCACGTTGGGCATTTGCGTTCAACCATTATTGGTGATGCTGTGGTGCGTACCCTCGAATTTTTAGGGCATAACGTGATCCGTGCGAATCACGTTGGCGACTGGGGAACGCAATTCGGTATGCTTATCGCCTATTTAGAAAAAATGGAAAATGAACACGCCAGTGAAATGGAATTAAGCGATTTAGAAGCCTTTTACCGTGCGGCGAAAGAACATTACGACAACGATGAAGCCTTTGCTGAAAAAGCCCGTGGTTATGTGGTGAAATTGCAAAGTGGCGATGAATACTGTCGCGCAATGTGGAAAAAATTGGTTGATATTACAATGCAACAAAATCAACGCAATTACGATCGCCTAAACGTTACTCTGACAGAAAAAGATGTGATGGGCGAAAGCCTGTATAACCCAATGTTGCCTGCTATTGTGGAAGATTTAAAAGCGCAAGGATTGGCCGTGGAAGATGACGGCGCATTGGTGGTTTATCTTGATGAATTTAAAAACAAAGATGGCGATCCAATGGGCGTGATCGTGCAGAAAAAAGATGGTGGTTTTTTATACACCACCACAGACATCGCCGCCGCCAAATATCGTTATGAAACCTTAAAAGCCGATCGCGTATTGGTGTTCTCGGATACCCGTCAAAGCCAGCATATGCAACAAGCGTGGCTGATTACCCGCAAAGCAGGTTATGTGCCAGAGAGCTTCCAATTAGAGCATAAAAACTTTGGAATGATGCTTGGTAAAGACGGCAAACCGTTCAAAACACGCAGTGGTGGCACAGTAAAATTAGCCGATCTTCTTGATGAAGCCATTGAGCGCGCGGATAAATTAATTAGCGAAAAAAGCACCGCACTTTCTCCTGAGGAAAAATCAGCCGTAGTGGAAGCGGTGGGAATTGGTTCAGTGAAATATGCGGATTTATCCAAAAATCGCACCACTGATTATGTGTTTGATTGGGATAATATGCTCAGCTTTGAAGGCAACACCGCACCTTATATGCAATATGCTTACACGCGTATCCGCTCCATTTTCAACAAAGCCGGCATTAGCCCTGCACAGCTTGCAGATGCGCCAATCAAAGTAGTCGATGAAAAAGAGCGTGCTTTAGCCATTAAATTGCTCCAGTTTGAAGAAGCAATCCAACAAGTGGCAAAAGAAGGTTCACCACATATTCTTTGCGCCTATCTTTATGAATTAGCTGGCGTGTTCTCCAGTTTCTACGAACATTGCCCAATTCTTAACAATGAAGATGAAAGCATTAAACTCAGCCGTTTGAAATTGGCCTTACTCACAGAGAAAACCTTAAAACAAGGGTTGGATCTGTTGGGGATTAAAACTGTTGAGAAAATGTGATTTTTCTCTCTAAAATGAATAAGCAGTCTTTATCGACTGCTTATTTTTTTCTACAAAAAACACAAGCGCGGTACTTTTTCTCAAATTTTATTCCAATAATATTGAATAATTTCTAATTAGCGATCTACTCCCCCTTCATCGCCTCAAAAATTTTCTCTGCTAGCGCTTTTGATATACCTGGTACAGAAGCGATTTCGTCAAGGGTGGCTTTTTTCACGCCTTGCATTCCGCCAAGGTATTTTAATAGCGCTTGGCGGCGTTTTGCGCCAACACCTTCGATGGTTTCTAATCCACTTTGGGTGAAGGCTTTTTGGCGTTTTTTGCGGTGTCCGCTGATGGCGTGGTTATGGCTTTCATCACGGATATGTTGGATTAAGTGCAAGGCAAGGCTGTCTGGCGGCAAGTTGATTTCGCGATCTTGCTTGCTGATGATGAGCGTTTCTAGGCCTGCACGGCGATCCACACCTTTTGCTACACCAATTAAGTGCGGTCGTTTTTTGTCCCATTTTACGCTCAGTTGATCGAACACTTGCAAGGCGCGGTTAAGCTGCCCTTTACCGCCATCAATAAAAATCACATCAGGAATTTTTTCTGCGTCCAGATCTTTATCATAGCGTTTCAATAAGGCTTGTTCCATTGCAGCATAATCATCACCGCCCGTGATGCCCGTAATATTAAAACGGCGGTAATCGGATTTTAGCGGCCCATCTTGATTAAACACCACGCAAGAAGCGATGGTTTGTTCACCCATTGTGTGACTGATGTCAAAACATTCCATTCGTTGGATTTTTTCAACGCCAAGCAAATCTTGCAACGCTTGATAACGTTCGTGGATCAGCGTAGATTGTTTCAGTTGGGTAACCAGCGCGGCTTTCGCATTCATTTGCGCAAGCTGTAAATATTTACTTTTATCCCCTTTGGCGCTGTCTTGAATTTGTACTTTGCGCCCTGCCTGTTCGGCGAGCAGGGTTTCTAATTGAGCTTTTTCTACCAATTTATGATCCACAATAATGGTGTTCGGCACGGTTCGCCCTTGGTGTGCTTGCAAATAAAATTGCCCCACGAACGTGGCGGTGAGTTCGGATAAATCCGTATTGGCTGGCACTTTTGGGAAGTAACTGCGGTTGCCCAAAATCTTGCCTTGTCGAATAAACAGCACCTGCACGCAAGCAATACCAAGTTGGTAGGCGATGGCGATAATATCAATATCATCAAGGCGATCATTGCTGACAAATTGTTTTTCGATCACTGCGCGCACCGCTTGGATTTGATCCCGTATGCGTGCCGCTTCTTCAAAATTCAACGCTTGGCTCGCTTGCTCCATTTTTGCCACAAGATGATCTAGCACTTGCTGATCTTTGCCTTGCAAGAAAAGACGCGCAAAATTCACTTGTTGATTGTAATCTTCATCGGAAATATAGCCCGGCACGCAAGGCGCAGAACAGCGTCCAATTTGATATTGCAAGCAAGGGCGTGAGCGATTGCGATAAACGGAATTTTCACATTGCCGTACAGGGAACAATTTTTGCAATAAAGAAAGGGTTTCACGCACTGCTCCTGCATTAGGATAAGGGCCAAAATATTCGCCTTGAATTTTTTTGCTTCCCCGATAGGCAGTGATTCTCGGGTGGCGTTCTTTGGTGAGCAAAATATAAGGGTACGATTTGTCATCACGCAATAGCACGTTATAGCGTGGCTGATAGGTTTTAATATAATTATGCTCTAACAGCAAGGCTTCTGTTTCGCTTGATGTGATGGTGGTTTCAATACGATGAATGCTGGCGACTAAGGCTTCCGTTTTTTTACTGGATAAATTCGCCCGAAAATAACTGGATAAACGTTTTTTTAAATCTTTGGCTTTGCCCACATAAATCACCTGATCTTTATCGTCATACATACGATAAACACCAGGATCGTGGGTTACGTTAGCAAGAAACTTTTTGGCATCAAAGGTCATTTTGGTTATTAATGATTGAGCAGGGCGGAATTGAGCCGCCCTAAAAATTATTTGAAGAAATTGTTGAGAATTGCGTTGATGTCTTTGGCTAAATCATCATTTGAGCTTTCTTCTTGCGTTTGGCTTGTTTGTGTTGGCGTGTTTAAAATTTGGTTAAACAAATCGCCTAAAGGTGAGCCATTTTTTTCACTTTGAGTTGATGAACCACCGAAAATGCCACCTAACACAGAACCTAGCACATCTTGCGAATTATCGTTGTGAGCCTGCATTGATTGAGTTAAATTATCTGCCGACACGCCGCCTTGACGCCCATTTGGTGTTAGCATATCAATTAAACTCGGTAACACTTGAGAAATAATATCTTCTGTTTGATTAGTACTAATTCCTGTTTGTTGGGCAATATCTTCAATAGTATTCTGCCCAAAAGTTTGGCTTACTTCATTTCTTGTCATCGTTTGGTTTGAACCCGTGCCGATCCAGCTGTCTAGCAATCCACCTAAACCATCTTGTTGTAACTTAGCAAAAATGCCTTGCACACCGCCTTGTGAACGCAATAACTGTTGCAACACTTCGCTCACCACATTACCCTGCCCTTGCGGCGCTGAATTATTCCCTAATACAGAACCTAAAACTGAACCTAAAATTTTGTCTAACATTTTGTTTTCCTTAGTTTAAATGAATGATGAAAGATGAATTAATAATGTCCTAAAATAGACCGCACTTTTTCTAAATCTTCTGGCGTATCCACGCCTACTGCAGGCACTTCTTTGGCTAAATCAATATGAATTTTTTCGCCATACCACAACACGCGAAGTTGCTCTAAAGATTCGATATTTTCTAACGCTGAAGGTTGCCATTGTACATATTGCTTGATAAAGCCTGCACGGTAAGCATAAATGCCAATGTGGCGTAAATACTGGCTTTGCAGCACAAGTTGCGTTTTTTGTTCATCAGATAAGCCGGCAAACTGGTCGCGATTCCAAGGGATCGGCGCGCGAGAAAAATATAATACATTGCCCGATTGGTCCGCCACCGCCTTCACCACATTTGGGTTAAATAATTCTTCCGCATCATTCAGTGGGACGGCAAGGGTCGCCATTTTCACACCATTTTTTGCTAAATTATCCGCCACTTGCTGCACGATCACTGGGGGAATTAATGGCTCATCACCTTGAATATTCACTACAATTTCATCATCGGCAAGGGCTAATTTCTCCACCACTTCCGCCAAGCGTTCTGTGCCTGAATTGTGATGTTCTGAAGTCATACAAACTTCACCGCCGAAGGCTTGCACGGCTTGCGCCACAGCTTGGTTATCTGTTGCCACCACCACACGGCTCGCGCCTGATTGCTGTGCTTTTTGCCAAACGTGAGCGATCATTGGTTTGCCTGCAATATCTGCCAAAGGCTTACCCGGTAAGCGACTTGAAGCAAAACGTGCAGGGATAATTACCGTGAATTTTGCCATTATTCTGCTCCTTCTTGTTGCGCTTTTTCTTGTTTCTCGTTTTCTGGTTGCAAGGAAATTGCACGCTCCGCTAATAACACTGGAATGCCCTGCTCAATAGGATAAGCTAGTTGTTCAAAGGTGCAAATCAGCTGTTCATTTTCTTTGTCATATTTCAAACGCCCTTGACAAATCGGGCAAGCGAGAATATCGAGTAGTTTTTCGTTCATTAAAGTTTCTCCACTTCTTTTCAGAAGGCGATGTTTAACCGCTTTATCAGGCGGTGCATAAAACAGATAAATCAAAGTGCGGTGCTTTTTGACGCAGTTTTTACTTGTTGGATCAACGCGGCGATAAATTGTTCACTTTGTTCATCATTAATTTCTGCTTCAACAGGCACATACCACCAATTGGGTTGCGCAAAATGTTGGCATTTAACCGCATCTTTTTCGGTCATAAAGAGCGGTTGGTTTTTATTAAATTTTTCAAATAACGCTAAATCATAAGCCTGATGATCTTGAAAGGCTTGGCTTTCCACAACATTTATCGCCAATTTTTGTAACATTGTGAAAAAACGCTGTGGGTTGCCAATGCCTGCAATGGCTGTGATCTTTTGTTGGGCAAAATCCTTCAAAGGACGCTTTTCCCCTGTTTGCAAATGAATGGCAACCTGCGGTGTTAATGTCATTACCGTTTGGCTAAAAGACGTTTCTGCGCCATTATTGATAACCCAATCGACAGATTTTAAACGGCAAATTGGCTCACGCAGTGGCCCTGCGGGCAACACAAAACCATTGCCAAATTGGCGCTGCGCATCAAGCACCACAATTTCTTTATCTCGTTGCAATTTATAATGTTGTAAGCCGTCATCACTAATAATCACTTGGCAAGGAAAATGCGCGAGTAAATGTTCTATCGCTTGCTGACGATTTGGTGAAATACACACAGGGGCATTAGTGCGTTTGGCAATTAATAAGGGTTCATCGCCTGTTTCCACAGGATCATCGTGGCTTGCCACCAAACGGGGATAACTTTTTGCTTTGCTCCCATAACCGCGCGAAATCACGCCAACTTGAATGCCTCGTTGCTGTAATTGTTGCACTAGCCAGATGACCACAGGGGTTTTGCCGTTTCCACCCACGGATAAATTGCCCACAATCACCACAGGCACAGGCGCTTTGTAAGAAGCCAAAATGCCGCGCTGATATAGCCACGCACGCAGGCGGGTGATGAGTAAAAATAACAGGGCGAAAGGTGATAATAACCACTTCAGCGCCTTTGCCAAAAGGTTGGATTGATACCAAAAACTCATTATCACCTCATTAAAATGGATAGATTGGTGTACGCGGAAAATTCGTACACCAATATAGTATTAATGATTAAATTGCATTTGATGTAGCTGTTTGTAAACACCATTTAATGCGAGCAACTCTTGATGCGTGCCACGTTCTTTGATTTCACCGTGTTCAATCACCAAAATTTCATCGGCTTTTTCAATGGTGGATAAACGATGGGCAATCACTAAAACCGTGCGCTCTTTTTGCAATTCTTCAAGCGCCGCTTGAATTGCACGTTCAGATTCTGTATCCAATGCAGAGGTTGCTTCATCTAAAATCAATACAGGGGAGTTACGCAACAAAGCACGAGCAATCGCCAAGCGCTGACGTTGTCCGCCTGATAAACTTGCACCGTTTTCGCCAATCACGGTGTCTAAGCCATCTTCTAATTTTTCAATAAATTCCATTGCGTGCGCCGCTTTAGCCGCTTTGATAATATCTTCACGGCTGTATTTATCCGCCGCAGCATAGGCAATATTATTGGCAATGGTGTCATTAAATAAATGCACTTGCTGTGATACCACCGCACAGTTTTCACGCAGATTATTCAGCGTGTAATCTTGAATATTCACGCCATCAAGGGTGATTTCCCCTTGTTCAATCTCATAAAAACGCGTAACCAAATTGGCAATAGTCGATTTTCCTGAGCCTGAACGCCCAACCAACGCCACGGTTTTGCCTTGCGGAATTTCAAAGGAAATATGATTTAACGTAGGGTGATCTTTGCCTGAATAGCTAAACGTAACGTCTTTGAAAACAATATTTCCTTTCGCTTTTTCCACTTCATAAGTGCCGTTATCCTTTTCCGTTTCCATATCTAAAATAGAAAACAGGGTTTGACAGGCTGCCATTCCGCGTTGAAATTGTGCGTTCACATTGGTGAGCGATTTCAACGGTCGCATCATCGCCAACATTGAAGAAAACACCACCGTGAACGAACCTGCGGTTAAATTTTGGCTCATAATTTCAGGCACTGTGGCTAAATACAGCACCGCCGATAAAGCAAATGAAGCGATAATTTGCACTACGGGATCAGAAATGGCATCAGCCACCATCACTTTCATTCCCTTGCGACGCATATCGTTACTCACTTTATTAAAGCGTTCTTCTTCAATTTTTTGTCCACCAAAAGAAAGCACCACGCGATGCCCTTTCAGCATTTGTTCTGCGGAAGACGTCAGCTCACCCATTGAGTTTTGCATATTTTTACCTAACTCACGGAATTTTTTCGATACCATACGAATTAGCACCGCAATAATCGGCCCAATCACGAAAAGCACCAAAGAAAGCTGCCAACTGGTATAAATCATCACGCCAAGTAAAGAGATAATATACGCCCCCTCGCGCACAATGGTCACCAAGGATCCCGATGATGAATTGGCGACTTGTTCGCTATCGTAAGTAATGCGCGAAAGCAATTTGCCTGCGGAGTTTTGATCAAAAAACGGCACGGGCATATACATTAAATGCTTGAATAAACGGCGGCGAATGGTCATCACCACTTTGCCTGACACCCAGCCTAAACAATAAGTTGAAACAAAACTTGTTACGCCACGCACAATAATCAACAGCACCACCACCACAGCCATTATGCGTAAAAAGCTCACGTCCGCCTTGCCAAAACCGTCATCAAGCAATGGTTTAAGCATTTGAATAAGAGAAGCATCAGCTAAGGCATTGAATACTAAGGTAATTGCTGCGGCAATTAAGCCAGCTTTAAAAGGTGCAATAATCGGCCATAAGCGTTTGAAAGTTTGCAGCGTTGTTAAGTCTTTATCTTGCATAATTGATTCATTTCAGTTAAAAAACTTCGCCATTTTACCCTTATTTTGCCGACAAGCCAATTAATCCCCGATACTTAATCCCCTATACCAAGGGGAAAATTCCGATCTTGCGGTATAAATTTTTATCTGTTCGGGGAAAAATAACAGGCTGATCTGCCCAAAATCTGCCGTATTATACACCGCACTTTGTTGTGCTTTTAGGCGTTCCAACACCACGGAATGAGGGAAGTGCCAAGGATTACCACGGCTACTCGAAATCAATGCGATCTTAGGCTGCGTTGTTTTAAGCAAATATTCACTGCTAGAGGTTTTACTGCCGTGATGCCCCACTTGCAATATCTCTATTTTTCCAGCTAAATCAGCAAATTGTCGCTCTGTTTGGCTATCAGCATCACCAGTTAAAAGCACCTTTCGATTGCCATCATCAATCAACAACACGCAAGAATCTGGATTTTCTGCACGCTTGCGAATCTTTTGTGGGGAAAGCGCGGTAATGTGTAATCCTTGCCATTGCCATTGTTGCCCCTGAGTACAAAAAGTGCGGTGGTTTTTTGTGTGATTTTTTTCTGACGGCGTGATCAATTCAGCATGTGGGAACGCCTGTAAAATCGCACTAGCGCCCCCTGAATGATCATTATCATCGTGGCTCAAAATCAGCTTATCTAGCACAATCCCCTGCCGTTGCAAATAAGGCAAAATTTCTAGCGTTGCCATACTTCCGCCACGCCACGCTGCACCCGTATCATATAAAATGCCACGCTGATTTTTCACCAATAATGTTGCCAAGCCCTGCCCGACATCTAGGGTTTCCAATCGCCATTTAGGCGCATTTATCTCTTGCCATGCCAAATTCATCAGCATTATTCCAAGTAACCCAGCAAAAATAGGCTTCATTCTTTGTAAAAATAACGGACTGGGCAATTTTTCTGCATTGAGAGAGATTGTCTTTTTCCCTGCTAAGATCGATTTTTTCGCTATTTTTTGTGGCAATTTTTGCAAATAAAACGCATACCCCAGCCCCAAAATGAGCAACAAAATAACGATCCATTGCGATTGATTTTCTGACAAATCCATCCAATTCCCTTGCCATTGACTGAGTAACGCCGTGATTTTTTCTGCTAAATAATTCGCCCCTTGCCACGAATTAAACGCGCCTTGGCTCAACACCGCAAACAGTACCATTGGCACAAGACATAAACTAAACACAGGCACGGCTAACAGGTTAGCCACCATTCCCGCCAAGGACGTTCCGTGAAAAAAATAAAGCTGAATTGGGGTAAATAAACATAACAAACCGAGTTGGAGATGAAATAAGGAAAAAATCCAGCGTAGGATTTTTTTCACCCACTGATTTTTAATGGGATAAATTTGCCATTGGATTAAATCTAACGGCACAAGTTGATACCACAAAATCAGGCTTGCCACCGCCCCTGCGGAAAGCCAAAAACTCACGGAAAGTAACATCAGTGGATCCCATAAAATGAGCAATGCCACCACACATTGAAAATATTGCCAAGGCGTATAATAACAGCGTAGCACTCGGATCAGACATACCAACCCCAAGGCAAGTAACGCCCTTAATGTAGGAATGGAGAACCCTGCCAGTTGCGCATAAATTGATGCAATGAAAAAACTGCATAATAATGGGGAAATCGCCCCAATTCGGTGCGTGGGCAAGAAAAACTGCAACCCTCTTGCGAGAGCAAAGCCAAACAACATTGCCAAACCAATATGCAAACCCGAAATAGCAATTAAATGTGCGGTGTTGGTTTTCTGATAAATTTGCCAATGCTTAGTATTAAGCCACGCCCGTTCGCCAAAGCCCAGCGCCAACAATAATCCTTGCATTGGTAAGCCTTGAGTCTGCTGAAAACTGGCCTGCAATAATCGCTCTCGCCACGCAAAATCTTGCGAAATTTGCACCGCACTTTTTACTCTGCCATAGGCTGTGATACCTTGTGAAAAATACCATTTTTGCCGATCAAAGCCCCCTTGATTTAAACGGCCTGATAAGGGTTTGAGCAATAATTCCGCTTGCCAAATTTGCCCTGCTTTAATTTGCTCTGCTGCCTTATTTTCCAAATTTTTCTCTGAGTTTTGCCATTGCAAATATATTCGCTGGCTAGGTAAATTTTCTGCCAATTTCCCAGTGGCGATCACAGTTTGATAATCTTGCTGATGTAAGATTTTCTCGATCTTAATTGGAATGCTGATCCTGTTTAAACTGGCACTCTGCTCCGCTTGGCTCAAAATTTTCAGCGCTTGATGATGAAAATACCCTAGACTCAATACAAAAATCACGCCATAAACCAGCCCTTTTGCGATTTTATAATAGGCGAAAAGATAGGCTGTTAAAACAGCTAAGATCCCAATTCCCACAGTGCAAAGCATTAACTCAACACCAAGCAATAAGGCTTTCGGCACATAAAGCAAACTCAAGCCTGCACCAATCACCAGCCATAAAATTACATCTAATTTCAGCGAAAATTTCATTCCTATATAAGATTAAAAATTACCTTTATAAACAAAAATCGTTGTAAATCGTAGGGTGGGCTTCAGCCCACCACTTAGGATTGAATAACCTTGGCATTGCCTACCTTGATAAAAACGGTGGGCTAAAGCCCACCCTACGCTCTATGCCACTCCGATTACACCTTTTATTAACTACCCCAATTCAATGGAAAAAATCCTCTTTCAACATCTCTTCGAAATGAGGAAAACGGCCAATCTTTGGGAGCATTAACATAACCGTGTTTAACAGGATTGAAATAGATATAGTCTAAATGATTGTTCAAATCTAGTTCATCACGGATACGATGCTCCCAAAATTGTCTTTGCCATATTCCGGCTTCTCGCTTTTTTATTCGACTTTGGTTCTCATTGCGATACGCCTTTGGTAATAATTTCGTAAATACCGTTTTAAAAAAAGCAATACGCTTAGAATAATTATCATCATCCTGTGGTAATTGCATTATGAAATGCAGATGATCAGGTAACACACAAATTGCGATGGTTTCAAAGGGATACCTTCTCACTGTTTCTTGATAGGCTTGCCGTAATTTTTCTATATGCTGAGTAAGATAACATTTTGTACGATCTTGCAATGTCAATGTAAAAAAATAACACGCGCCTTTTGTAAAATCTCTCCGATAATTTGGCATTATTTCTGACCCTCTCATAAGAAACGTAGAAACGTAGGGTGGGCTTTAGCCCACCATTTTTATCGGTATTAGCAATAACAAGGTTATTCAATTCCAAATGGTGGGCTAAAGCCCACCCTACGCCTACTTACATAAAATGACAACTTACCATTACAAATAAAAATATGATGAAAAAAGCACCGCACTTTCGCAATCTTGTTAAACAATTTTTGCGATCTTGCTCGCAAAACGGAAAAATACTTTATGCAAAATGCGGAAATTCTGAGTGGTGAGATTGTGTTTCTGTTTATTTCTTTGTAGAGTGAAGCCATTAATAGTCGGGGTGCTGCCTTGTGTAGCTGAGATAATACCCGTTGAACCTGATCCAGTTAGCACTGACGTAGGAAACTTATTATGAAAACGCTTTTTGTAAAAAATCTGTCTATTTTTAACCGCACTTTATTCTTCCCTTTTTTATTTTCAAATTGTCATTCCACAACATCATTCCCTATCACATTGATTTTATAGATGATTTTTTATTATAAAGGCAATGGGATGATCTGCACCCCAAAAGTTGGACTAAACAACCAACTGATTAAGGTGCAGATTTTTTATGACTAAATATACTCAACGTTTCAAACAACAAGTGCTCGACTTTTATCATCAAAATGGAAAAAACCGTTCGCTTACTCGCCAGTATTTTCAGCTTCCCCAAAGAACGTTAGCACGTTGGATTGCGAAATTTAATCATAATGGAATCAATGGATTAGCTGTGTTAGGTAAAAAACGATATTATTCTGTTGAGTTTAAATTAAAGGTTATTCAAGCTATCAAAAAAGGCCAGTGCTCCGCTGAAGCCGCCTGCTTTCGCTTTGATATCCCCAGTTCAGGGATAATTAGTCAATGGTTGCAACGCTTTGAAAAACAAGGTATAGATGGGTTATTACTCAAACCTAAAGGTCGTCCAAGTATGAAACTCAACTCACCTAAAATGCCACCAACGCCCAAAACAGAAGAAGAACGCTTGCGTTACCGAATTTTGGAATTAGAAGCGGAGAATACAATGCTAAAAAAGTTGCAGGAACTCAACCAACAAAAAATGCAGAAAAAGCCGTCATCGTAAATGCCTTACGCTCGCGTTTCCCGTTGGAATTGTTACTCAGGCTAATCGGATTGGCACGCAGTTCGTTCTTTTATCATCTCAAGCCAAAGTCGGATAAAAATGTAGCGATTTCACAGAAAATAGAGGAAATTTATCGCAAAAATGACGAAAATTATGGTTATCGTCGAATTACCTTGGAATTAAGGAAATACTTGATTATCAACCACAAAAGGGTGCAAGCGATAATGCAACGTTTGGGGTTAAAAGGAAAAAGTAAGCAGAAAAAATATCGTTCTTACCAAGGCAAAGTGGGACAAATTGCCGATAATCTGTTGCAACGGGATTTTACGGCAACGATGCCGAATGAGAAGTGGGTAACGGATATCACCGAGTTCAAATGTGCGGAAGGCAAAGTGTATTTATCGCCGATTAAAGACTTGTTTAATAACGAAATTATTGCTTATAATGTGGCGAGAAGTCCGAATTTTGAGCAGATAACCAGAATGTTGACCCAGGCGGTGAACCGATTAGCGGGGGAAAAACCGATACTGCATTCCGACCAAGGATGGCAGTATCAAATGATGGGTTATCAGGAGATATTGAAAAAATACGGTATTAAGCAAAGTATGTCGAGAAAAGGTAATTGCCTTGATAATGGTGCGATGGAAAGCTTTTTCGGGCGATTGAAGACGGAATGTTACTTTGGCAAGCGGTTTGAAACCTTTGAACAGCTTGAAAAAGTGATTCACGAGTACATTCATTACTACAACAATGAGCGTATTCAAGTGAAGCTCAAAGGACTAAGCCCTGTGGAATACAGAACTCAGTCCTTGAATTAAAATTAAATTAGAATATAGTCTAACTTTTTGGGGGCAGATCAGGACTGGGCTTTTTTTACGCTTGATTTTTATTCATAGGAGAAAAAAATGGACTTTAATTTAATCACGAAAATTCGCCAAACCAATCCTTTAATCCACAACATCACCAACATTGTGGTGGCAAACTATGTAGCGAATGGGTTGTTAGCTTTGGGTGCATCACCAATTATGGCGGATGCCGAAGAAGAAATGGCGGATCTTGCTCAATTTAGTGCTGCCTTGGTGATTAACATTGGCACGCTCGATCCTTTCAAGGTGAAAGCAATGTTGGCGGCTGGTAAAGCAGCGAATAAAGCGGGTATTCCAGTGGTGCTTGATCCTGTGGGCGTGGGCGCAACGCAATACCGCAAGGACGTGGTGGCTGAATTACTGAGCAAGGTAAAATTCACCGCTATTCGTGGCAATGCAGGGGAAATCGCCCAGCTAGCAGGAGTGAATTGGGCGGCGAAAGGCGTGGACGCAGGGCAAGGTGAAGGCGATGTGGCACAAATTGCCAAACTGGCCGCCCAACGTCATCAATGTGTTGTGGCAGTGAGCGGTGCGGTAGATTACATCAGCGATGGCGTGCAAGTGGCGGCCATTGATAACGGCACACCAATGTTTCCTAAAATCACGGGCTCAGGTTGTTTGCTTGGCGCAGTGTTAGGGGCATTTTTAGCGGTCGATCCAAACCAACCTTTTAATGCAGTAGTGCAAGCCAGTACGTCCTATGCGGTGGCAGGGCAACTGGCTGCGAAAGACTTAGGAAGCACAAAATATGGGCAGTTTTACACTGCACTTTTAGATCAGCTTGGCGAGCTGAGCGATCAAAAAGTGGCACAATTCGCACAGGTTCACATAGAAGAATAAGGAGCAACAATGACTCATATTGCACAAGCCCTGACCATTGCTGGCTCAGATAGCGGCGGCGGTGCGGGTATTCAAGCAGATCTGAAAACCTTTCAAATGCGTAATGTATTTGGAATGAGCGTAATTACTGCCGTTACTGCACAAAACACCTTAGGCGTAACGGATATTCATTTAATCCCCCTTAGCACCATTGAAGCACAACTCAAAGCGATTGTGGCTGATTTCACACCCAATGCGGTAAAAATTGGTATGCTCGGCACGGCTGAAATTATCCAAACCGTGACCGCTTTTTTGCGCCAGCACCCATTTGCGAATGTGGTTATCGATCCGGTGATGATCGCCAAAGGGGGCGCAAGTCTATTGGAACAATCGGCAATTCAAGCGATGCGTGAGCAACTATTGCCTTTGGCCGATGTGCTAACGCCAAATCTGCCTGAAGCAGAAGCCTTAACAGGATTAAAAGCTGAAGATCGACACAGTATTGCGCAAATTGCTGAACGTTTACAACAAATGGGTGCAAAAACTGTGATTATAAAAGGTGGCCATCAGCAAAACAGCGAAAGTGCGGTATGCCAAGATTTTATTTTCACACCGACAACATCTTTTGTCTTGGAAAGCCCACGTTTTAACACGCCGCATACCCACGGCACAGGCTGCACTTTTTCCGCTTGCTTAACCGCTGAACTTGCCAAAGGTCAATCTTTGGAACAAGCCTGCAAAACCGCCAAAGCCTTTATTACCAGCGCCATCACGCACCCTTTAAATATCGGACACGGACACGGCCCAACCAATCACTGGGCTTATTCACAGGAGCAAAAAAATGGATAAATCAATTTTACGCTGTTATTTAGTAGCAGGTACGCAAGATTGCCGTCATCTGCCACAATATGATGCAAGCCAACCACAACAAACTCTGTTAGAGCGTTTAGAACAGGCATTAAAGGCTGGCATTACTTGTTATCAATTTCGTGAAAAAGGGCAATTTTCTTTGCAAGATCCGCAAAAAATTGAACAACTTGCTCGCCAATGCCAAGATTTATGCCAACAGTATAATGTGCCTTTTATTATGAATAATGATGTTCAACTCGCAAAAAAGTTGCACGCAGACGGCATTCACGTTGGGCAAAAAGATACGCCTGTAGAACAATTAGCCCAACAAATTGAAGGCAAAATGTTAATTGGCTTATCCGTCAATACCTTGCAACAAGCTCAACGCCATAACGCCTTTCTCGGCGTGAATTACTATGGCTGTGGGCCAATTTTTACCACATTTTCTAAAGAAGATCCGTCCCCTGTTGTGGGCATTCACTTTATTTCCACCTTGCGCCAGCAAGGCATCAACAAGCCTTTGGTTGCCATTGGTGGAATAAAAACGGAACAGGTTCCCGCTCTATTACAAGCAGGTGCTGACGGTGTCGCGGTGATATCGAACATTATGCAAGCGGAAGATATTACAGCTACGATACAAAAAATTTTGGCAAAATAACACCGCACTTAATGAAAAGTGAATAGCAAAAAAGGCATTCAACCAAGATTGAATGCCTTTTATTTTGCTTAATTATCAAACTTAAAAACGATAACCCACTTTTAAACCAAATTGGCGGCTGTGAGAAGATTCATCACCATTCTCATAAGAGAAGGTTGTCCCCACTGACCAAGCCCCCATATTCAAATTGAGTCCTGCTTGATACTGCCAGCCACGATTAAACTGTTGCTGTAAACCGTTGTTATTCACAGTAACCGCATTGTTAAATGTTTTACGACTCGCATCGAAATAATAAAGGGCAAGACTCGGTGAAATAGAAAGCGTGTTCCACTGCCAAGTTTTGGACAATTCTGCACCAGCGTGATAATTAACAAAATCTAAAGCTCGAGTATGAACCGCACGACCTTTCAGCTCATAATCAGCAGCCGTGAGGTGATGATAGTGTACCCCAGCTATTGCTTTGAGATCGAGGTATCCTAGCCCCCATTTCTTACCTAATGTTGCACCAAAACTAATGATATTACGTTTAAAATCAGCACGTTGTTCATCTAAAGTGATGCGATTATTAGAACGTCCATAACCGATGTCTGCCGCAACAAACAGACCTGACTCACTTTGCACTTTGGCATAAACCGTAGCTTGCGAATAAGTCATCTTGCCGCTTGCATTCTCATAATCAATGTTGCCGCGCGTTTGCGACACTATCGCACCTAAACTAATGCCTTGCTCATTTACAGCACTTTCTACACCTAATTCAGTGTAGTTACTATGCTGTTTATAAACGCGGTAATTATCTGATTGATAATCAGCCTCTTGATAATCGACATTCGTCCATACTTGAGTTTGCTCGCCACCTTCTTGCAACAAACGTTGGTTTAAATGTTGATCGCTGCGTAATATTGCATTTCCTTGTGCAGAAAGTTCCGACAATGCGGTATTTGATACGCCACTAACTAGTTACGCTTGTTTCAAGCGATCTAGTTCAGCTTTTTTACGCTCTTCTTCCAAGCGTTTTGCTTCCACTTCACGGCGCGCTTGCTCTTCTGCGGCTTTACGCTCTTCTTCTAAGCGTTTTGCTTCCGCTTCACGGCGTGCTTGTTCTTCTGCCGCTTTACGCTCTTCTTCCAAACGTTTTGCTTCCGCTTCTCGGCGGGCTTGTTCTTCCGCCGCTTTACGCTCTTCTTCTAAGCGTTTTGCTTCCGCTTCACGGCGTGCTTGTTCTTCTGCGGCTTTGCGTTCTTCTTCTAAGCGTTTTGCTTCCGCTTCACGGCGCGCTTGCTCTTCTGCGGCTTTACGCTCTTCTTCTAAGCGTTTTGCTTCCGCTTCACGGCGTGCTTGTTCTTCTGCGGCTTTGCGTTCTTCTTCCGCAATTTCTTTTTCAACAATAGGGTTATATAAACGGAATGTGCTCCCTTCTTGAATCAAGTTATAACGGTAAGCACCAATATCCGCATAACTATTTTGCAATGTTACGGTTAAATTTTCAGATGAATTAGCTGTTATTAAGGTTAGGCGATCTTTGCTACGCTGTGGTTCATTGCCAATATCATTCACTACAAGTAAATGATTACCTGATGCTTTTCCGTTTACCACAACTTTATCGCTGTTTAATGTAGAAAAGTTAGTGCGGTAATAAAATTTTCCATTTCCGCTTAAATCGCCATTAACGGTTAAGGTATTAAATGGTTTGTCATTTTGACTCAGAGTAATTTGTGATCCCTCTGCTAAATTCAAATTTCCTAGCGTACTGTTACCTGTTAATGTCCAATGTGATTCTTTGGATAACGAGGTTTGAGTAGTATTCGCGGCTTGAATCGAACCGGTAAAATCTGTTTTCCCTAAATTTAAACGGCTTTGTTGAGATAAACTAATATCCCCTGCGAGTGCCATTCGTGGAATGCTGTTCAAGGTTTCTTCACTGTAAGTTGGCATATCACAGCTAACTTCTCCAGTGTGATCGGAACGCAAGCAAACAGTTTGCCCTGCTTGATAGCCCAGATTTAAAATCGCATTATCATTAGCGTTGATATTAGCATTCAGTGAGGAAACATTGCGCCCTACGGTAAAATTCGCTTTATTAGATACCGAAATAGTTTTCGCTGAGAAATCACGGTTTATCCAATCATCGTCAAAAATGACCTCACGATTATTCAACACATCACGCGCGTGTGGTGTCGGCACACCTTCAAGAACAACCTTACCACCTTTAGCTGAAAAATCACCATTAAGGTTCATTCCACCTGTTAATAATAGCGTTGATTCTTCTACCACTGGTTGATAATTTACATTTAAGCCACCATTTGTTTTGTCGGAAGCTTTTTCCCCGAAATAACCGGCAAACGCGGTTAAGGTCTGTTGTGCATTTTTGCGATCAATGATCGTTTGAATCGCCGCCGCACGATCGCTGCCTAAATATTCCCAACTATCTGAACTAGCTTGGTTTGTAGGGTAATAACTTCCTGCTTTGCCACCTGATTTTAAAGCGAAATAATCCTTTCGCCCGCTTATAGCATATTCATAAATGTCAGAGCCAGCTTTTCCCCAATTTCCCCAAGTTAAATCTTGTTCGGAAACCGTTACACCTGTTAAGGTTAAATTCGATGATTTATCCGTGCGATGATTAACAACTGTTGCACCATCATCAGAATGCTGGATACGTTTAAAGCTGAGATCGTTACCATTTAAATCTAAACGTCCGCCACGAAAACCAAAATACAATTTATTCGGATCAATTTGATCCGCACTTTGTAAAATCAAGGTCGGACGCCCACTTACCACACCAACCTGATTAAATGCCTGTTTTCGACCTTGCTCATCTTCCTGCTGATCTAAAATGACAGTTCCATCACCGATACTAATATCTCCTAGGTTATTTCCCACACCTTGAACCAATAAAGTTCCTGTCCCTAACTTTGAAAGACGATCGCCTTCAGGATTAGCTATTTTCCAAGTTACTGTTTTATCCTTAGCAACCAAAACGCCACCACCTAACCACGTTTGGTTCGTTTCAGGCTTCACAGTAAAATTTGTATTGAAATAGAGTGCTCCAGCTCCCGCATTAATGTTGTCTTTAACTAATAAAACACCCCCATCTACACCATCAAAAATCACACTTTTCCCATAATCTAATGATGGACGTTCTTTATCTGTATCTTGTGATTTTAAAGATTCATTTCTTAAAGGCACAGCCAATGCGGTGCTTTCTCCCGCTTTAATACTACTGGTTTCAGGGTGAAGAGCATCAACACTCCATTCCCAAACTTGATTTTGTTGCGTATTCTGAATAGTCCCCGCCTTGGCTCTTTCTTGTATAGCATTAACATAAGAAGGGCGTGACAATGACCAAATGTTCCCATAACCATAATCAGATTTTAGAACACCTACAATCACCCACTTTTTCTTTTGAGCATCATACCCCAGTAATGCAGAACCACTATCACCACTTCGTCCATAACTTACCATTGGCCCATAAATAGAACCAAATAAGGTTATTGGCTTATCCGTGATCCGTTTTCCTTCTGGCGTGATCGTTCCATTTGCCACAACATTAGTCGCATTAGCTTCACTCATTGTGTGAGTGACACCACCTATAACATACTTATATGCACTACTCAAACTGATCGTTTTGCTATTATCTTCCGCACTTTCTTGAACCTCTTGTTTTCCTGAACCCACTCGTATATAAAGAGGAAAACGCGTTAAATCCGTCAAAATTTTTGTATTTTCTTTTCCATTTGGCGTTAATACATCGGTAAGTTCTGCGGGAGCTACCTCCGTTACCATTTTATGTAAACGAGGGATATGATAATCTTTATCTTGCGGGTTTGAATAAGTGACCCCATCCCATTCATCGGGAAAATTGTTTCGATTAACCAAAAGGTAAGAAAAATGGTGAGAATCTGGGTTTGTATCTTCTCCACCAAATAAAACTTGAGAATATCCGACATTATGCCGAACACTAGTTATAAAGGAAGGATCGATTAAATTGGCAAATGCCCCATTCTTATTTGCTGTTTTGAGATCAGGCATAGGAATATTATCTTTCAACATAATGCCTACATCTTGACCGTTTTTGTCAAAAATATGAATGTTTGTCGCACCGATTGAAAAGAGACCTTTATTTTCACCAAAATCACGAAAATATTGGTAATCAACATCTCCCCTTACTCGAGATGCCTCCGCGTTCAACGCCACAATAGCTAAACTAATGCCTAATTTAATTGGATTAGAAAAAGATTTAAATAAAAGATTAGATTTCTTAAAGTTCATTGAATTTTAATTAGTTATAAGCAATCCTGTATTATAACTAATTAAATCGCAAAACACCCCTCCCCAGAAAGAGGTATATTCTATATGTTATCTAAAATATTTAACGCATCAATCAATTTTTTCACGGTAAAAACCTGCATATTTTTGACCGCACTTTTCGGTTTATTGGCAAACGGGACGATAGCACGGGTGAAGCCGTGTTTGGCTGCTTCAGAAATTCGTTCTTGTCCGCTTGGTACGGGGCGGATTTCCCCCGCTAGCCCCACTTCGCCAAACACCACCAGATCTTTTGGTAATGGACGATTTCGGAAGCTAGAAATCAATGCCAGTAATAAGGCCAAGTCTGCACTGGTTTCACTCACTTTTACGCCACCTACCACATTGACAAACACGTCTTGATCAGACATTTGCAAGCCGCCGTGGCGGTGCAATACGGCTAACAATAAAGCCAGACGATTTTGCTCCAAGCCCACTGCCACCCGTCTTGGATTAGCGAGCATTGAGTGATCCACCAAGGCTTGAATTTCCACCAATAACGGGCGTGTGCCTTCCCATAACACCATTACGGAACTGCCTGCGGTGTCTTCTTCACCGCGGCTTAAGAATATGGCAGAAGGATTTTTCACCTCGCGCAAGCCTTGCTCTGTCATCGCAAACACGCCGAGTTCATTGACTGCGCCAAAACGGTTTTTATGGCTACGCAATGTGCGGAAACGGCTGTCCGCTTCGCCCTCTAATAACAATGAACAATCAATGGCGTGTTCTAGCACTTTTGGGCCTGCCAGAGTGCCGTCTTTGGTAACGTGTCCCACCATCACAATCGCCACTTGACGGGTTTTCGCATAACGGGTTAAAAACGCCGCACATTCACGCACTTGGGAAACGCTCCCAGGGGAAGACTGAATATCCGCAAGGTGCATCACTTGAATGGAATCCACCACGATGATTTGCGGTTTAAGCTGATCGGCCAAATGGCAAATTTGCTCTACGGACGTTTCCGACAACATATTCAGCCGATCTGTTGGCAACCCAAGACGATTGGCGCGCATTGCCACCTGCTGCAAGGATTCTTCGCCTGTAACGTAAAGTGCGGTCATATTTTGTGCTAAACCACACATCACTTGTAATAATAAGGTACTTTTCCCTGCCCCAGGGTGTCCGCCAATCAAAATCGCACTACCTGGTACGATGCCTCCGCCTAAGACACGATCAAGCTCATAAAAGCCACTGTGAAAACGGGGAACTTCTTGCAAGCTGATTTCTGCAAGGGTTTGGATTTTTGCCTGCGTTTCCCCTGCATAACCACTGAAGCGATCAGCACGGCTTGCCTTGGCTGGGGCTAGACGAATTTCTGTGATGGTATTCCACGCTTTACAGGCATTACACTGCCCTTGCCAGCGGGCATATTCCGCACCGCAATCATTGCACACAAAGGCGGTTTTTGCTTTAGCCATTGTTCATCTCCCAATTTTCCAAATTCGCTGCGTCATTCTCTTCAACATAAGTGAGCGAAATGAGATTTAACATTCGTTGTAAATAAAATGCCGATTGCAATAAATCAAATAATTGTGCGATCACTTCGGCGTTATTTTTTGTTTCGCTATGACGTGCAATCAGCTGTTTACATTCTGCCAAGCATTGCTGACTGCTTTCCACCAACGCCCGCCAATCTGTTTTAAGCGCATCGCTTAAACCTTGTTGATTAAAGGCATTTTCCAACAAATTGCCATTTTCCGTATAAAAATGATAAAGATTGAAAAACGCGCCGATTCGCTCCACCGTGCGCAAAAAGTCTTCGGCAAAATAGACTTGCCCTAAGACAAAGGTTTCTTCAATTAGACCTTGTTCTAGCTGGAAAAGTGCGGTTAATTTTTGCGAAAAATTGCCCGCACTTTGCGCGAAATCTAAAAAATCACGCCATTTATCTAACCAATTTTGTGCTTTAGGCTGATAATTTTCTGCCAAGGCATAACCCCGTTGCGCTTTGCTAATGGCACTTAATCGCACGCCATTCTCCAATGGCAAAGATCGCACATAATCGAGCAAATCCGCCACCTTACCTTGCTTTAACTCAAATTCCACTTCGCTAATTTCCGCTTGTTTATCACCAGCCAAAATCTTGCCTTGATCAAGCGCCACTTCAATTTCTACTGGTTCTGGCGAAAATTCAGGGCGGATAAGGAAGGTTTCTCGCGCAAAATCCGTGGCAAAAATCGGCTGTAATGAAAGGGTTTTCCAGCTGGGATCGAGATCATAGTTTTCCACTAATTGCGCCAAATCAGGCGTTTCACTTTGCTGCGGCAAATTATATTCAGGGCGAATATGCAAACCGCCTAGCGCTTCCCCTTTGGTTTTTAAGGTTAAGGTAAATTGTTGATTTTCTTTGCGAACACGCAAGCCCATTTGGTGCTGGGCGAAAAATTTATCGGCGGTGTCGTAATAAGTATTGCCTAAAAATGCCTGCTGATGAAAGTGCGGTGCGTTTTTCAGCAAATTTTGCTTGAATGAATTTAAGCCAAATTGCGGAATTAGTAGTTTTAATTCAATTTCTGTACTCATTTTGTCTATTCCTTCCAATCTTAATCAAGTTTTTTCATATTATCTAATAAATTCCTTGTTTTTTCGATGAAATATAGTGTATTTTTACGCCCGCATAGACTTGAACAAGATGAATATGCGCAAAACTTTATCAACCTAACCCCTAGAAGGAGTTATCTATGGCAGTAAATAATATCTTAGGATTATTTGCTCATTCCCCTTTAAAACCATTGGCTCGTCATTCAGCAAAAGTTACTGATTGTTGTAAATATCTCATCCCATTTTTTGAATACACCTTTCAAGGGGATTGGGAAAATGCAGAGAAATTACGCAAAAAGATTTCTGACACAGAACGCCAAGCAGATACATTAAAGCGTGAAATTCGCTTAAAGCTGCCACGCGGTTTGTTTATGCCAATAGAACGTACGGATTTATTAGAACTAGTTACACAACAAGATAAATTAGCAAATTATGCCAAAGATATTGCTGGCAGAATGGTAGGACGTCAATGTCCTTTCCCGCCAGAAATGCAAGAAGATTTTATGAAATATGTCGTTCGCAGTATTGACGCAGCAGAGCAAGCCCATTTGGTGATTGATGAAATGGACGGTTTACTTGAAACGGGTTTCAAAGGCCGTGAAGTCCAATTTGTGAATCGAATGATCCAAACCCTAGATGATATTGAAGACGATACGGATCAAATGCAAATTAAATTACGCTTAATGTTGCGTTCAATGGAAAATGAATTTAACCCGATTGACGCGATGTTTTTATACAAAATCCTTGAATGGATTGGTGTGCTTGCAGATCAAGCGCAACGTGTGGGTTCACGCATTGAATTAATGTTGGCTCGTTCATAATTGTTAGGCAACAATTGTTAGCAACATAGGAATAATACTATGGAAGTTATTCAACAATATGGCACTTTATTAGTGATCATCACAGCGGCTTTTGGCTTTTTTATGGCATTTGGTGTGGGGGCGAATGACGTTTCTAACGCAATGGGAACGTCCGTGGGTTCAGGCACCATTACCGCCAAACAAGCTATTATCATTGCAATGATTTTTGAATGTGCAGGGGCATATTTAGCGGGTGGTGAAGTAACAGAAACCATTAAAAGTGGGGTGTTAAATCCAATAGAATATGTCGCCACGCCAGAAATTTTAGCGTTAGGTATGATGGCTGCCCTCTTTTCTTCTGGATTATGGTTGCTCATTGCCTCGCGAATGGGCTGGCCAGTGTCCACCACGCACACCATTATTGGCGCAATTATCGGTTTCGGTTTAATTACCGTTGGGCCAAACTCGATTGATTGGTCTGCTATCCGCAACATTGTGGGCAGTTGGTTTATCACCCCTGTGATCGCAGGTGTGGTGGCGTATGGCATTTTCTTCAGTACACAAAAACTCATTTTCGATACGGAAAAACCGTTACGCAACGCACAAAAATATGGCCCATATTATATGGGACTCACCATCTTTATTTTGTCCGTGGTAACAATGATAAAAGGCTTAAAGCACGTTGGTTTACATTTAACTGGGAGCCAAACTTTCTTCATTTCATTAGCCATTAGCGCCCTTTCTGTGGTGGCAAGCCATTTCTATTTCCGCAGCAAAAAATTCCGTCAAACAGTCAAATCAGGAACCTTTGGCGCGGTAGAAAAAGTATTCAGTATTCTAATGCTACTCACTGCCTGTGCAATGGCGTTTGCGCACGGTTCAAACGATGTGGCGAATGCTATTGGGCCTTTATCTGCGGTAGTTTCTATCGTGGATAACGGTGGTCAAATTATGGCGAAAAGCCCACTTGCTTGGTGGATCTTACCATTAGGCGCGGCAGGGATCGCCTTAGGCTTAATCGTTATGGGCTATAAAGTGATGGCAACAATTGGGACAGGGATCACCGATCTCACCCCAAGCCGTGGTTTCTCAGCTCAATTTGCAACGGCAACCACCGTGGTACTGGCTTCTGGTACAGGATTACCGATTTCCACCACACAAACCCTTGTGGGTGCGATCTTAGGTATCGGCTTTGCGCGTGGTATCGCCGCATTAAACTTAACGGTAATTCGCAATATTATCGCTTCTTGGGTGATCACCTTACCTGCAGGCGCATTCTTTGCGATTTTAATTTACTATGTGCTGCACGCCATTTTCATCTAATTTGCGTAAGCCATAGAAAAAGCACACAAAATAAGACAAAGATTTTGTGAATGAAAGAAAGTGCGGTACAATTTACCGCACTTTTTTATTGTCTATTTTTTAAGGTGTTGTAATGCGAAAAATTACTAAGATCTTGTTTTTATTCTTTCTTTCCGTACCCTTTGCTCAAGCAGAAACCCGTTATGTAACAGAAAACCTTTCCACCTTTTTACGCAAAGGGGCGGGCGATCAATTTAAAATTGCAGGAGCAATTCGTTCAGGCGAACCGGTAACCGTGCTAAATCACAAAGATCGCTATACGCTCATTCGTGATAGCAAAAATCGTGAAGCTTGGATCTTAACCTCTGAACTTTCTAGCACGCCAAGCAGTAAAGATGAGAATCCAAGATTAAAAGCTAAAATTGAAGAATTAACCTTAAAACTCAATCAGTTAGATGGTGATTGGCAACAACGCACCAGCGAAATGCAACGCCGCACCAAACAAGCTGAGCAACAAAGCAGCCAATTATTAGAGCAAAATTCTCAGCTCAACCGTGAACTTGAAATTACCAAAAATAAAAACCGTGATTTAGAAGCAATGCTTGACGCTGGCAAACGTGAAATCGCAATCCAATGGTTTATTTATGGCGGTTCGGTGCTAGGTGTTGGTTTGCTACTTGGCTTAATCTTACCTTTCATTATGCCAAAACGTCGCCGCCGTGATGGCTGGGCATAACTACCCCATTCAGCAAAATGGAAATTTATTTAGTTGGCGGTGCCGTGCGCGATGCGCTACTCAATCTCCCTGTTAAAGACAGAGATTGGGTGGTAATTGGCGCAACCCCAGAGCAACTATTGCAACGAGGCTATATTCAAGTGGGGAAAGATTTCCCCGTTTTTCTTGATCCTAAAAATAAAGAAGAATATGCCCTCGCACGCACAGAAAAAAAAGCGGGCGTAGGCTACACCGGTTTTGTGTGCGATTTCAGCCCCGACATTAGCTTGGAACAAGATCTGATCCGCCGCGATCTCACCATTAACGCCATAGCGCAAGACAGCCAAGGCAAGTTGCACGATCCTTATGGCGGCATCAATGATCTGAACAATCGCCTACTCCGCCATATCTCCCCTGCGTTTGCTGAAGATCCTTTGCGCGTGTTAAGAGTGGCGCGTTTTGCTGCGCGCTACCATTATTTAGGCTTTCAAATCGCCCCTGAAACCTTTACCTTAATGAAACAAATCACCAAATCGGGCGAGCTTGAACATCTCACGGCAGAACGCGTTTGGCTAGAAACAGAAAAAGCCTTACAAACGCCAAATCCTGAAATCTATTTTGATATTTTAAGAAAAATCAAGGCATTAGCCGTGCTTTTCCCTGAGCTTAATGCTCTTTACGGTGTGCCAAATCCCGTGCAACATCACCCTGAAGTGGATAGCTTTATCCACACAATGCTGGTGTTGCAACAAGCTGCAAAGCTGACGGAAAATAGCCCTGCACAACAAAAAAGTGCGGTGCGTTTTGCAGCAATTTGCCACGATCTTGGCAAAGCGCTCACGCCAAAAGATCTTCTGCCACGCCATTTTGGCCACGAACAAAAAGGTGTTACGCCAACGCGCAATCTTTGCAATCGACTCAAAGTGCCAAGCTACATTAAAGAACTAGCGTGCCTTGTTTGCGAAACGCACACCAATGTCCACCGCGCCTTTGAACTACGCCCTGCCACTATTGTCAAATTATTCAATCAGCTCGATGTGTGGCGTAAACCTGAACGTTTCAAAGAACTACTACTCGTTTGCACAGCCGATGCCAGAGGCCGCGCAGGCTTTGAACAAGTAGATTACCCACAAGCAGATTTTCTACTCAAACTGTACCAAGCCGCATTACAAGTTGATGTGCAACAAGTGATTGCTGACGGATTTCAAAAAGAAAAAATCCGCGAAGAATTAAACCGCCGCCGCCAAAAAGCCATTGAGCAAGAAAAACAACGGTTAAAGGATTAATAATGTTATTTTCTTTCATCAAAACTAAAATCAGCGCGCTAATGCGCAAGCTTTTCATTAATCCCAAACTTCGTAATAGCTTGAAAAATAAAGGAATGAGCGTATTAGCCAGTAATTGCAATGGGGCATTTATGCTGCACGATTTAGGGCAGCCATTCAATTCACCTTTTGTGAATTTATACCTTGAGCCACAAGATTTCATTCGTTATTTGCAACGCATTGAACACTATCAGCAGCAACCGCTAAAATTTGTAGAGAATAGCGATAAGCCCTACCCTGTGGCTTATTTAGATGATATAAAAATCCATTTTGTGCATTATGCCAATGCGCAACAAGCCCAAGAAAAATGGCAACAGCGTTCACAACGTATTGATCTCGATAATCTTTTTATCATTATGACCGATCGCGATGGCTGCACAGAACAAGATCTCAACGATTTTGATGCCTTGCCTTACAAAAACAAAGTGGTATTCACCCACACCCCTTATCCCGAAATTCGTTCTGCTTTTTATATTAAAGGCTTTGAACAACAAGATTGTGTCGGCGATCTTTTTGCTTATTCTGGCTGGCTTGGCAAACGCTATTATGATCAATTTGATTATCTGGCTTGGTTTAATCAGAATAAAAACGAGAAAACCTCATCATATTAAAACAAAAATAAAGTGCGGTGGAATTTTTTGAAATTTTCCACCGCACTTGTTAATTCAGTCATTACAGCGCAATTTCATCAAGGCTACGCCCAAAACTCGGAATAAACACTTGAATAAAATAATTCATTTCTTCGCTGTGCCATTCTGCCATTAATTTTTCTAAACGCGTTTTTGCTGATGAAAATTCTTGATTCCCCTGCTCCAATTCAAATTTCGCTTTAATGTAAGCACAAAGCAGATCCGCTTGTTTTACAAGGTGTTTTTCTTCATCAGAAAACTGCTCGCTATGTAAATAAGGAGCAAAATCGGCTTGCAGCTCTTCAGGTAATAAGCTCAATAAATGAAATTCCGCCGCACTTTCGATCTCTTTATAGGCTTGAGTAATGCTGTCATTAAAATATTTAATTGGCGTAGGCAAATCACCAGTGAAAATTTCTGAACTATCGTGATACATTGCCATTACGGCAATGCGTTCAGGGTTCACCTGCCCTGCATAAAATTTATTTTTGATCACCGCTAGCATATGCGCCACAAATGCCACTTGCAGGCTGTGTTCGGCAAGATTTTCTTTTTCAATATTACGCATTAAAGACCAGCGTTGAATGAGTTTCAAACGATCCAGACAAGCAAAAAAATGGCTAGGTTGTAGGGATTGTAAAGACATTTAATTCACCGAATATTCTTCAATGGTTACAGGCAATGTGATGATTTTCCCTAAGCGTGAAATCACCATATTCACCCTGGTGTTTGGTCTGGTATTGCTGATCACATTCATCATTTGCGCGGGCGACTCTGCTTTAACATCGCCAAATTGCAACATAATATCACCCGCTTGCAAACCTGCTTTAGCCGCAGGGCTGTTTTCTCTCACACTGGTGATTTCAATGCCTTTGTTGCTCGTTTGCCCATCGCTAAACAACACGTCCGTTTGAATACCTAGGAAACCGCGGATCACGCGTCCATCACGGATAATTTTTTTCATTACGTCATTAGCAAGATCAATGGGAATGGCGAAATTCAGCCCTTCGGCAATTTCATTGGCATTTTTACCAATACTCAAAGTGCTAATCCCCACTAATTCGCCAAGGGAATTTATCAGCGCACCGCCTGAATTTCCGCGATTAATAGACACATCAGTTTGGATAAAATTTTGTCGCCCAATGTAATCGCCCACAGCGTTACGCCCTAAGGCACTGATAATGCCTTGCGAAACACTTTGCCCCAAGTTATAAGGGTTACCAATGGCAAGCACCACATCACCAACGTGCAATTTACGCTTGGTGTTAGGAATGATCGGCAGGTTATCTGCACGGATTTTTAGCACGGCTAAATCAGTGAGATTATCTGATCCGATTAAACTCGCTTCAAAAATTCGCCCATTTTGCATTGCTACCACGATTTGATCGGCATTTTGAATAACGTGTTTATTGGTGAGAATGTACCCCTCTTTCGCCATTATCACGCCCGAGCCAAGATTAGTGATCTGCGGTTGTCCACTCACTGAAGTGAAAGATTGGCTATACACATTCACCACAGCAGGCGAGGCAAGCCGAACCGCATCTTTAAAAGAAAAGATTTCTTTTTGAAACAAAGGCTGACCTTGCTTCAGGGAAGGGCTAATCAACAAAATTGCCCCTGCGGCAAGTAAACCAATGATGATCGATTGGATAATCTTTCTTAACATTCTGATTCTCTTTGTATTTTTTGTTTTTTCTGGTTGTTGCTTTACTTTTGTTAAATTTGAACTTGGGTTAGTTTTTCGGCTGATAAATGAGCTTTAAATCCTCCCCCACTGGCGTTGCAGATTGCAGCTGCCATAAAGGGGCATCAGCCAATTTGTGTAAATGAGGCAAATGGCACAGTCCTTTGCCTGCATCGCCTAATAATTTCGGCGCAATATAAACGATTAATTCATCAACCAATTTTGCTTCAATCAACGCACCAGCTAATTGTGCGCCCGCTTCAATCCATAAACTGTTGATTTGGCGTTCTGCGAGTTCGGTTAAAAGTGCGGTGAAAAAATCCGCACTTTTTTCAATCTGTATTGCTTGGCAAAAATCAGGGAAACCTTGCATATCTCTTGCACCAGAACTCACCAACCAAACTGGCGTAGGTTGTTGAAATAATTGATATTCTGGCGTTACACGGTGCTGGCTATCCAAAATAATCCGCCCGGGCTGACACAGTTCAGTATCAGGATACTGTTGCTGAACACTCAACGGAAGTTGCTCCCAACGTACATTTAACATAGGATTATCCATTAGCACCGTTTGGCTGGTGGAAAGAATTGCACTAGCGGCCGCACGGTATTGTTGCACATCTTGGCGCGCCTGCTCCCCTGTGATCCATTTACTTTCACCACTTGCCATTGCGGTGCGTCCATCAATGCTCATTGCCATTTTCAGTTGCACAAATGGGCGATTGCTACGCATTCTTTTTAGAAAACCTTGGTTGAGCAACTCTGCTTTTTCGGCCAATAATCCCACCGCAGTTTGCACGCCAGCTTGTTCGAGGATTTTCAATCCACGCCCTGCTACTTGCGGATTGGGATCGGTCATTGCGGCAATCACTTTCGCCACGCCTGCTTCAATTAAGCCTTTGGCACAAGGTGGCGTACGGCCGAAATGGGAACAAGGCTCAAGGGTAACGTAAGCCGTTGCGCCACGGGCATTTTCCCCTGCTTCACGCAATGCCATAACTTCTGCGTGGGGCTGCCCTGCTTTTAGATGAAAACCTTTGCCGATCACCTTGCCGTCTTTTACCAAAACGCAGCCCACGGAAGGATTTGGCGTGGTGGTAAAACGCCCTTGGCTAGCAAGATCCAACGCCATTTGCATAAACTGCTGATCTTGCTGGGTAAATTGTTGTGCATTTTGTTGCATATTAATCCTTTAGGCTCTCAATTTCTTTGGTAAATTGGTTGATGTCGTCAAAACTTAAATAAACGGAAGCAAAACGGATATAGGCCACTTTGTCCAATTTTTTTAGCTCATTCATCGCCAGCTGGCCGACAAAATGGCTTGGCACTTCACGTTCCCCTGTCGCGCGCAGTTGATGAATAATGCGGTTAATGGATTTTTCCACATCATCAGAACTCACTGGGCGTTTTTCTAAAGCGTGCTGAATACCACGGCGCAGCTTTTCTTCATCAAAGGGTTCACGGGATTGATCACTTTTAATAATTTTTGGGATCACTAATTCGGTAATTTCAAAGGTGGTAAAACGCTCGTGGCAATGGCCACATTCACGGCGGCGGCGAACCTGAAAACCATCGGACACCAAACGGCTATCGATCACTTTGGTTTCTTCTGTTGAACAAAAAGGACAACGCATAAATCCTCCTAATCCCCTTTTAAATGGTATTTTCCATTTTAAGCGCTAAAACAGCGTAAAAATTCTTCTTATAAAGGCTTGGATTGTAGCAAAATTTCCCTTTTTTTACGATCTTTATGGGGCAAAAAATGATCTTACGCAGGTATTTTGCGACTTTTTACCTTGCCTTATTGCCTTAGGCGGATTAATTTCCTACTATATCACTCAACTATTTTCATATTTGGAGAAATACAATGAAAAATGAATTAATTTGCTACAAAAAAATGCCCGTGTGGAACAAAGACAGCCTGCCGAAAATGTTCCAAGAAAAACACAACACCAAAGTTGGCACTTGGGGCAAAATCACTGTGTTACAAGGCAAATTGAAGTTTTACGTTTTAACGGAAGACGGAGACATAGTGAGCGAACATATTTTCACCGCACAAGATGACACGCCTTTTGTTGAACCCCAACTTTGGCACCGCGTGGAAGCGGCGTCTGATGATCTGGAATGTTATTTAGAATTTTATTGTAAGAAAGAAGATTACTTCAGCAAAAAATACAATATGACGCCAACCCATTCTGAAGTGAAAAGTGCGGTGGAAATTATTCCTCCTTGTAAAGTGCTGGATCTTGGCTGTGGACAAGGACACAACTCGCTCTTTTTAAGCCTACTCGGCTATGATGTTACCGCTTGGGATCACAACGAAAACAGTCTTGCTTTCCTCACCAGCACGGCTGAAAAAGAAAATCTCAATATCCAGACCGCACTTTACAACATCAATGACGCCAATATTCAGGAAAACTACGATTTTATTCTTTCCACCGTGGTGTTTATGTTCCTTGACCGCAACGCCATTCCTGCCATTATTGAGAATATGCAAAATCACACAAACACAGGCGGTTATAACTTGATTGTAGCGGCAATGAGTACTGATGATGTGCCTTGCCCAATGCCGTTTTCTTTCACTTTTAAAGAGGGCGAGCTGAAAAATTATTATCAAGATTGGGAATTGATTAAATACCAAGAAGAAATGGGCGAACTGCACAAAACCGATGAAAACGGCAATCGCATCAAAATGAAATTTGTCACGATGTTAGCGAAGAAAAAATCATAGGAAAGAAAAATAGCAAAGAAAATAAGTGCGGTGGAAAATGTTGAAATTTTTTACCGCACTTTTGTTTTTCATTTTACTTCTCTCTTTCACGCCAAAGGGCGAAAAATGGGCTATCTTGCATATTTTGCCACTGATCGTAGGCGATCACTTTGCCTTGATCCAACAACACGACTTGTTGCGCTAAGCGTGCTAATTCTTCAAGGCTATGGGTTACATATAAAATGGGAATAGCAATTTCTTGCGCGAGTTTATCCAAATAATCCAATAATTCTAATTTGCGCGGCAGATCAAGAGCGGAGAGCGGTTCGTCCATCAGCAAAATTTCAGGCTGGCTGAGCAACGCTCGTCCAATGGCAACACGCTGTTTTTCGCCGCCTGATAAGGTAATTGGATAGCGTTTAAGCAAATGTTCAATCCCCAAAAGCTGCACAATGCGCATAAATTCTGTGCTATCTTTCTGCTTCATTCCATAACACAAATTGCCTTTCACCGAATAATGGGGGAACAATCTGCCCTCTTGAAAAACATAGCCCACATTGCGATGATTGGGCGCAAGATTAATCTGCTTTTGCGTATCGACTAATGCTCGTCCGTTCAAACGAATATAGCCCTGATCGGGTTGCAACAAACCGCTGATTAAATTAATCAGCGTGGTTTTGCCCGAACCAGACAAGCCGAATAATGCCGTTACGCCTTGCGTGGGCAGCTGCAAATCCACCGCAAACGCCATTTTTCCCAATTGTTTGCGTACATTAATTTCTAACATTGGATTGTCCTAAACGTTTTTGTGTGTATTTTGCTAACCATTCAGAAATGAGTAAGGAAATCAAGGCGATAGCAATGGCTATGAGACATAAACGCGCTGCGGCACTTTCTGCTCCTGGGGTTTCAATAAAGGAAAACATAGCAAGGGGAATGGTTTGCGTCACTTTTGGGATATTGGAAACAAAGGTAATGGTCGCGCCAAACTCCCCTAGTGAACGCGCAAAGCCGAGAATAACGCCTGCCAACACGCCGGGCAACGCAAGAGGCAATGTGATGGTAAAAAAGGTTTTCAAGGCAGACGCTCCCAGGGTGCGCGCTGCTTGTTCGAGCTTGAAATCCACATTTTCGATCGCCAAGCGGATCGATCTCACCACTAATGGGAAAGACACAATGGCAGAGGCCAACGCCGCACCATACCAACTAAAACCAAAGCTAAAATCAAACCATTGCAATAAATAGCGCCCGATAATGCCATTTCGCCCCATTGCAATTAACAATAAATACCCCACCACCACAGGCGGCAACACCAAAGGCAAATGGATAATGCCGTTGAGCAACGATTTTCCCCAGAAATCTTTCCGCGCCAACAACCAAGCCACCAAGATCGCCCAGGGCAATCCTGCCAACACGGACACCAACGCCACTTTCACGCTCAAGGCAATGGCATTCAACTCAGCGGGGGAAAAATGAAAAAACATCTGCCAATCCATTTGCATTAAATCCTTTTATTTCACCGCAAAGCCAGCTTGAATGAAGATTTGCTTCGCTTCGTCAGATGTTAAATAATCTAAAAAAGTTTGGCTTTCTTGGTTATGATGCCCTGCTACAATCGTCGCAGGATATTCAATCGGGGCGTGAGAATTTGCAGGAAAAATTGCCACCACTTTCACTTTTTGGCTTGCCGTCGCATCGGTGCCATACACAATGCCTAAGGGCGCTTCGCCCTGTTCTACCAAGGCCAATGCCGCACGTACATTATTTGCCCGTGCTAGTTTTTCTTGCACCGCCTGCCATTGATTTAGACTGGTTAAGGCTTGTTGCGCATATTTCCCTGCGGGAACGTGCGCAGGATCGCCCACTGCGAGATAACTCTCTTTTAAATTCGCTTGCCATTGCGGATTTTCTAGCTTCACGCTTTCAATCTTGCTGTTTTTCGGTGCGATCATCACCAAGGTATTTTGCACTAAATTCACCCGTGTTTTGAGTTCAATTGCATTCTGCTTTGCTAAAAAATCCATCCATTTTTGACTGGCCGAAATAAAAATATCCGCCGGCGCACCCTGCGAGATTTGACGTGCCAATACGGAAGAAGAGGCAAAAGAAAAATCAATCTCTTCTTTAGGGTGAAGTTTGAGATAGCTCGCTTTCACTTGCTCTAACACATTGGTCATTGAGGCGGCAGCAAAGACGGTTAATTTCGCGTGTGCAGAAAATGACATCAACACGCAAATCGCTAGCGTAGAAACCAGTCGATTTTTGATTCTTAGCATAGATTTTCTCCTTTTGGTTTACCATTATAAAATAAATTATATAACGATTGATAAAATAAAAGCTACATTAAAAACCGAACTTTGCGTAAAATGACAAAAAATTCCACCGCACTTTAAAGATAATGACGTAGGAAACCCAATGTTAGATAGCGAAGTGTTACTCACCATAAAACTGCAACAACAACTTTTTGTTGATCCGAAACGGATTCGTCTGTTGCGTGAAATTGCCAAATCAGGTTCAATCAGCCAAGCGGCGAAAAATGCCAAAGTGAGCTATAAAAGTGCGTGGGATCACCTTGAAGCAATGAATAGCCTTAGCCCAATGCCTTTGTTAGAACGCAATACTGGCGGAAAAAATGGCGGCGGCACGACACTCACAACCTATGCCAAACGCCTGCTCAAACTTTATGATCTCTTGGAACAAACACAACAAAAAGCCTTTTCCATCTTGCAAGACGAACAAATTTCCCTTGACAGTCTGCTTTCCGCCACTGCGCGTTTTTCCTTACAAAGTAGCGCCAGAAATCAATTTTTTGGCACGGTGAAAAGCCTCACTCAGACAGACAATCATTGTGCGGTAGAAATTCAAATTCCTCATTTAGATCAATCCATTACCGCCTTTATCACACCACAAAGTGCGGTGCGTTTACAGCTTGTTTTTGACAAAGAAGTGATGCTGATGATCAAAGCGCCGTGGGTAAAATTATTCATCGAAAAACCGCAAAAAACGTGCAATATTTTCCCCGCACTTTTATCCCATATCAACCAACAACCCAACGCCCAAGAAGCCACACTCACCTTAGGCAAAACCCTACAATGCACCGCCAGCCTTGACGATAACGCAAATTTCCAACAAGGTGATAAGCTGTTTTGCTATATTGATCCTGAACAGATTGTGTTGGTGACGATTTGATTTTCCTTGAATATTCCTCCCTTTTACAAAGAAGAATTCTCTTAAAATTTCCCCGCCTCGTTCGTGGATTTTTATTGTATAATCCCTCACATTCTGTTGTTTTAATAAGTTATTAAATGAAACCCATATTCCTTGAACTTCGCCATTTGAAAACCCTTTTAGCTTTGAAAGAAACGGGCAGTGTTTCTTTGGCGGCTAAACGTGTGTATCTCACCCAATCGGCTCTTTCTCATCAAATTAAATTGTTGGAAGAGCAATATGGTTTGCCGTTATTTGAGCGTAAAAGCCAGCCCCTGCGTTTTACTTCGGCGGGGGAGCGGTTAATTAAGTTGGCGAATGATATTTTGCCGAAAGTGGTGGAGGCGGAGCGAGATTTGGCGCGAGTTAAGCAAGGTGAGGCGGGTGAGTTGCGCATTGCGGTGGAGTGCCATACTTGTTTTGATTGGCTGATGCCGGCAATGGATAGCTTTCGTCAGAATTGGCCGTTGGTAGAATTGGATATTGTATCGGGTTTTCATACGGATACGGTGGGCTTGCTGCTCAGCCATCGTGCCGATTGGGCGGTGGTTTCGGAAATTGAAGAAACCGCAGGCATTGTGCATAAGCCGTTGTTTTCTTATGAAATGGTGGGCTTGTGTGCCAAAGATCATCCTTTAGCGAATAAAGACATTTGGCAAGCGGAAGATTTTATCGATCAAACCTTAATTACCTATCCTGTGCCTGATGATATGCTGGATTTGCTGAAAAAAGTGTTAAATCCGAAAGGCATTAATCCAACACGCCGCACCAGTGAATTAACCATTGCGATTATTCAGTTAGTGGCGAGCAAACGTGGGATTGCGGCGTTGCCATTTTGGGCGGCCAAACCTTATTTAGATCGTGGTTATATTGTGGCGAAAAAAATTACCAATCAAGGGCTATACAGCAATCTTTATGCGGCATTTCGTGAAATGGACGCTGACGTGGCGTTTGTTGATGATTTTTATCAAACCGTAAAAGCACAAAGTTTTTCTACCTTACCGGGATTATCTGTTTTAGATGAGTAGTAGTAACCAACCAGCACAACATAACAGCCCAATTTGGGCGGCAGCCAAGGCGGCATTTCCTTATTCTCTGCCAATGGTGATAGGCTTTCTTTTTCTTGGTGTGGCCTATGGGCTTTATATGAAGGCATTGGGCTTTGGTGTGCTTTATCCCTTGTTTATGGCGGCGTTAATTTATGCGGGATCCGTTGAGTTTATTGTTGCAGGGGCATTAGTGATGAGCTTTGCGCCACTGCATATTTTTTTGCTGACGTTAATGGTGAGTGCAAGACAAATTTTTTACAGCATTTCAATGTTAGAAAAGTATGGTTTCCAGTTAGGCAAAAAACGTTGGTACCTGATTAGCTCGCTGGTAGATGAAAGTTTTTCACTCAATTATATGGCAAAAATCCCACCGCGCTTAGATAAAGGCTGGTATATGCTATTTGTGAGTTTATATTTGCATTGTTATTGGGTGCTTGGTGCGGTGATCGGCAATTTATTTGGCGATCTCGTGCCGTTTAACTTAAAAGGCATTGAATTTGCGATGACAGCACTTTTTCTGGTTATTTTTGCGGAAAATTGGCTGAAAGAAAAATCACACGAAAGTTCTTTGTTAGGCTTAGGTATCGCGTTAGTGTGCTTAATTGTGGTTGGTAAAAATCATTTTCTCATTCCAACCCTTATCGGAATCTTAGCCGCGCTAACCCTTTGGCGACCTAAATTAACCAGCCAATTAAACAAGGTGGAATAATGACCTTAACAGAACAAATCCTTACTATCATTATTGCCATTTTTGCCGTGCAACTGTGTCGGATTTTACCTTTTATTATTTTTCCTGCACATCGCTCTGCTCCTCCCTATATTCGCTATTTAGGTAAAGTATTGCCTGCCGCAATGTTTGGAATGTTAGTGGTGTATTGTTATAAAAACATTGATTTTTCAACTGCCTATTTAGGCGCACCTGATTTTATTGCAGGTGCGGTGGTTTTAGGCTTACATTTTTGGAAAAAGAATATGTTTTTATCAATGATTGTCGGCACAGGTTTGTATATGATACTTATCCAATTTATCTTTGTGTAACTCCCCCACCTTCAACGATGAGGGAGCATAAAGCTAAAAGTTCACTTTTATCCCAAATACGGCATTTCGCCCAGCCTGTGGCGCAAGAAATTTTAATGGAGAAGTATTTGAACGCGCTTCTCGATTGGTTAAGTTATTAATATGGAAATAAATTTCCATTTCACTTTGTTTCCAAGGGTAAACATAACTGATGCCCATATCTACCAAAGTAAATGATGGATTAACTAGCTTCTCATCAACTTCATTACTCACATACTTCTGTGTTTTATAATGCGTTGCCGCAAGAAAGGCGCGCCAATTTTTATACTCAATATTCACATCCCCACCAAAACGCGAAGACGGTAAATTCGGTAAATAATTGCCTAATCCCGTTAAACGCTGTGGCAATTTTTGTTTAATATGATCATAGAAGAGATGCCAATTCCAAACACCCCAATGCGATGTTTCTAATTGGTAACTTAAATCCACTTCCCACCCAGTTAAGATGAGCGGTGTTTGACGCCATTGTTTTACCATTAAACCATTGCGCACAAGACCGGTGTAACCTAAATAAGTGAAATGATCAAAATGATTTCGATACCAGCTCACCGCCCCATTGAACCCATTTTGCCCAATACCGGCAGAAATTTCCCAAGTATGGCTCTTCTCTTTTTGCAAACGTGCATCACCATTTTCTTCAATCAACAGAGCATAATGGTTATTATTAGCATACAATTCATTCATTTCTAATGCCCGTTCAGCAAAAGTACGCTGAAGCTTAATATAACTACTTTCGCTAGGATTAAATTGAAAAGCGAAATGAGTATTTTGTAAGGAAAAATGACGATCTTTTGCATAGTAAGCACCAACACTTTGCGATCTCTCGCGATGCAACTCTCCTAACTGATAACGCACTTTTCCAATACGATGTCCAACCTCCAACGTAAAAGGAGCAAGATCAAGGGTTTCAATCGCAAAGATACTGTATGCTTTGCGTTTTAAATCGGGAAGGTAGCTATCCTGACCTTTGGCGCTAACCTTTTGATATGAAAAATCCGTACCAACAGTTCCAATTAATCGCTCAAATAAAGGGGCGTGAATTGCAGATAATCGATAAGCATAATTATCAGACAAAAAACCATTAGACATCACAGCCCCTAAGAACTCTTGATCCTTCGCGTGTTGATAATTCACTTGAAAATCTACGCTCTCAATTCCTTTGATCGGCATCACCCAATGGGTATCCCAATTCAAACGGTGGGTTTGGTTTTTCACTGTTACAGGCGCATATCCCTCATTCGCTTGGCTAGCTAAATAAGCAAAGCCCGGCACACCATAATCCGTATCAAAATAATGCCAAGACACCCCAGTATAACCAAAATGATCAATATAACTGCTGCCTAAAGTAAAAGTGCGTGTTGCAGAATGGCTATTCGGAATTCTTCCTTTGGGATAGGAGTGATATTCCTTCAAATCACCAAATTTTTCCATATAGTAAGGACTGTTTGGCACATAAAGTGGATTCTCAGGATTTCCCCCCATAAACCCACGACGATTGGTATATTTATCTTCTTCAGTTAGCCCCAAACTTTTATCTTGATAATTATCCAAATAATATTGGCTAATATATTTAAAATAAGCAGGATTAAGGCTAGATAACACAGGAATGCTCACTTGACATTGACGCTGTAAATCCGTGCGAGACTGCAAATAAGCCTTATCATAACACACACCCGCTTTACTAAAGTGCGGTACTTTTATTGACGAAATTTTACTCATTGCACCATCAAGATAAAATGCCCAATGTTCACCATTATTAATATTCAGTTTAAAAGCCCCTTGATTAGGCGCATTAAAACCTTTATTTAGGCTAACCTCACCACTTATTTTATTTTGTGAAATTTGTTTTGGAATAGCATCATCTAAAATATTGATTGCCCCACCAAGGCTTCTTCCGCCATAAAGCACCGCGGCACCGCCCTTACTAATCTCAATCCCCGTAGCATTTAACGGGTTAATTGAAGTCGCCAAATTACCGCTCACCACGGCTAAATCATTAATTGGCATATTATTCGCTAACACTGCCACACGCTGGCTCGACAAACCTCGAATAATAGGACGAGAAGAATTTGGCCCAAAGGCACTGCTTTGCACACCAGATACTTTCTCTACCACAGCCCCTAATGTGGTGGAATGATTATTGCTAAGTTGAGCTTGATTTATACGATACTGCGTATTGAGATAATGATCTGGCACAGCATTTTTCACCGCCTCAGCCTCAACAAAAATTGGAGCGAGTTGCTGTGTGCTTTCAACATTTTCCTGCCCATAACAATAACACGCACTAAAAAACGCGAAAAAACTCAAAGAAAAATATTTAGAATCAAAAAGTTGCATTACAAAACACCTTATTTTTTAAAGAAAAATAAGTTATTATCCTAACACAAAATATCAGGAAGTAAATGCATCGTTAAACAACATAAAATTTTTGGGGCTGTAGTAGATTAGCAACAATGCTATACTACAAAAATGAAGATAACATATTGTAAATTAAAGAAATCTATACAGAAAAAACTGCTTGAGTTTTTTGTCGCAGAAGTTACTGCAAGAACGACAGCAAATTTGCTAGATATTCAACCGAATACAGCCGCTTTGTTCTACCATAAAATCAGGCTTGTGATTGGCTATCATTTATCCCTTGAAGTTAACGAGATTTTTGAGGGGGAAATTGAACTAGACGAAAGCTATTTTGGTGGTCATCGAAAGGGAAAACGAGGACGAGGAGCGGCTGGAAAAGTTGCTGTTTTTGGGTTACTAAAACGACAAGGAAAGGTATTTACTGTTGTGGTTGAAAACACCAAGAGTGAAACATTACTCCCTGTTATTAAAAGAAAAATCAAGCCTGATAGCTGGGTTTATACGGACACTTATCGCAGTTATGATGCGCTTGATGTGAGTGAATTTCACCACGAACGAATCAATCATTCCGAGCTATTTGCGGTGAAACAAAATCATATTAATGGCATTGAAAATTTTTGGAATCAGGCGAAGCGGATACTGCGAAAATATAATGGAATTAACCGAAAAAACTTTCCTTTATTCTTGAAGGAATGTGAATTTCGGTTTAACTTTGGGACACCAAAAGAGCAGTTAAAAATATTGCGAAAATGGTGTGAAATTTAGGGCTAATCTACTACAGCCCCAAATTTTTTTATGAAATGGCACTTCTATTTTTAACTGCGTATGCTTTGTCAAAACACAAAAATAGGAGTACTGTACAGGTTAGAATTGACAGAGAAGAAAGATCAAAAATGAGGTAGCGCTTTACTCTACCTCATTTTCTTTATTTAAGAGATTTGCTAGGATTCACCCACTTGATTGCATTTGGCGTTATTTGTAAATAACCCTGATCGCCTGAAAGATCATTATTATTGACATACCCTTGTTCACAAGAACTAATTCGCTGTTGATAACCAAAGCTATTTAACAATAACGTAGCAATTTGCTGATGAAATAAACGATCACATTGTGAAAAAGCTTGCTGCAATTGTTGTTGCACTACGCTGTCAGGGCTATACAACACAGTTGGTACAAGATAATTATCCTCGTCCATTGTCGCCTGAATATGACGCTCAGGCGTAACAAATTGTCCGTGATCAGAAGTATAAATAAACAGCCAATCTTGCTCAGTTTGTTGCTGTAAATAATGAATAACGGCTTTCATTAGCTGATCAGTGGCATAAATAGTATTGTCATATTCATCATTTGCTGTTTTATCACCGAATACTTTTTGCTCGGCAGTTAAAATCTTACCATAAGGCATATGCGAACCTCGCTGATGTAAAATAATGAAATGATTACCGTTCTGTAAATTAATCTTTTTCAATAAGGGTAATAGCTCCCTATCAGACATATGCTGTTTAAACCCGAAGCCAAGATCCGTAGGATATTTCAATTCATCAATCCAAGTTTTACCCAGCAAATTCATCAAATCCATATCACCTTCTGCTTGAGCGGTATAAAAATACGTTTGATAACCTTGTGTTTGGCTAAACGAAATAAATTGGTCGTACCTTTAGCTATTTGCGCTAAGCCGTTTGGATATTCAATGGTATTAAATAAAGAAGGCAATGAAATTGCGGTGAGCAAACCTGCGGAATAGGTTTCTTTTACAATAGGATTAAACGGAGAGTGGGCAAACCAATCCAAAAATGGTGTTGTTTGTCTGTGCGATGATAACCAAAATAACTGACATGTTTAGCACTTTCACTCTCTCCGAGTAAAAAAATGATATTGCGAACTTTAGGTTTGCTCACCACCTGTGGCTCAGCCATTTGATAATCAGGCACAACGCTTAGGTGTAACACCTTATAAGGTAAGGTATGCCCCACAAATGAACTTAAACTGAGATAGTTCGTTTTAATGCGTCCATAAGACAATTTCGGCGAAATAATGCTCTTACTCTCATCTAAAGCCACACGCACAAGGCCAAAAATCATCAAGAGAAAAAATACTCCATCAGCAATCCAAGAACGTTTACGTTGAAAACATAAAATAGAGCTGACAAAAATAACTTCTAACAAACCCCATAATGCTGGAAATAATGTCTTTCCAACCAATGAGTTAGTTGCCCCCATTACTTCGTGCCATTCTTTAAAGAGCAAATATAAATTCATTGGCGTAACCCAGCCTTGATAAGCGGCATAATGGATATTGTTACCAATAAAACTCATTGCAAAGAAAGCAAGAAGTAAGCATTGTACGACTCTTATATAACAATGCAACAAATACCAAAAGAAACGCATAATTCTCCGCTAATTTGCCCACAGGCAAAGCTGGCACAGCAAACATCATTCGGTATAGCAATTCGCTTCCAAGTAATAGCACACTGTATAACACAATGAGTGATAGGGCTTTTTTCATTTTGATGATCCTAAAAGATTAAAATGAGCGGGATTGTAGCACAACACAATGATTTATATAAACAAAGCACACTAGCTAAAGTGCGGTGCTTTTTTAATAAATTTTTTTCCATTATATGAATATTAATTTAATTCATACAAAACGTGAAAATTATGACGTTGCATAATACTGAGCCTTTCGGCATTATTAAACACAAGAAAGACGTTTAGACGTCTATTTGATTAAATTACAAAGACAGGAGTTTGATTATGACAACATTTCACGTTTTAGGTTTTCCTCGCGTTGGTGCAAAACGTGAGCTTAAATTTGCTCAAGAGCGTTATTGGCGTGGGGACATTGCAGAACAAGATTTATTAGACATCGCAAAAGCATTGCGTGAGATCAACTGGAAGCACCAAGCGGCGGCGAATGCGGATTATGTCGCGGTGGCCGATTTCACTTTTTATGATCATATTTTAGATCTACAAGTGGCAACAGGGGCAATTCCTGCGCGTTTTGGTTTCGACAGCCAGAGCTTAACCCTTGACCAATATTTCCAACTGGCGCGTGGGAATAAAGATCAATTCGCCATTGAAATGACAAAATGGTTCGACACCAACTATCACTACCTTGTGCCAGAATTTCACAAAAATACCGAATTTAAAGCCAATCCCGCCCATTATGTGCAACAAATTCGCGAAGCAAAAGCCCTTGGTTTAAATGTGAAACCGACCATTGTTGGCCCATTAACGTTCTTACATTTAGGGAAAGAGAAAGGCGAAGCCTTTAACCGCTTTGAGTTATTAAACAAACTTGTGCCTGTTTATGTGGAAATTCTCAATGCGTTAGCGGATGAGGGCGTGGAGTGGATTCAAATTGATGAACCTGCTTTAGCGGTGGATTTAGCCCCTGAGTGGGTTGAGGCTTACAAAGCGGTGTATGCCACATTAAGCGAAAAAGTAAACGCAAAATTATTATTCGCGACTTATTTTGGCTCAGTAGCACAACACGCGGAATTGCTCAAAGCCTTACCTGTGGACGGTTTGCACATTGATTTAGTGCGTGCGCCTGAGCAACTGGCTGCCTTTGCTGATTATGACAAGGTGCTTTCAGCCGGTGTGATTGATGGCCGTAACGTATGGCGTGCCAACCTCAATCAGGTGTTAGATGTACTTGAACCGTTAAAAGCCAAATTGGACGAGCGTTTATGGATTGCACCAAGTTGCTCTTTATTGCATACCCCTTATGATCTTTCTGTGGAAGTGCAACTCAAAGAGAACAAACCTGAGCTTTATAACTGGCTGGCGTTTACGCTTCAAAAAGTGCAAGAATTATCGGTAATTAAGACCGCACTTGAACAAGGGCATGCTGCCGTGCAAGCAGAGCTTGATGCAAGCCAAGCAGCGGCTGATTCGCGTGCCAACAGCAAAGAAATTCATCGCCCTGAAGTGGCTGCACGTTTAGCTAACTTGCCAGAAGGTGCGGATCAACGCAAATCGCCATTTGCTGAGCGTATCGCCAAACAAAATGCGTGGTTAAATTTACCGTTATTACCAACCACAAATATCGGCTCATTCCCGCAAACCAGCGAAATCCGCCAAGCTCGCGCCCAATTCAAAAAAGGGACGCTAAGCCTTGAAGATTACGAAGCGGCGATGAAAAAAGAAATCGAGTTGGTAGTACGTGAGCAAGAAAAACTCGACCTTGATGTCCTCGTTCACGGTGAAGCGGAACGTAACGATATGGTGGAATATTTCGGTGAATTATTAGACGGTTTCGCTTTCACCAAATTCGGTTGGGTGCAAAGCTACGGTTCACGTTGCGTGAAACCACCGATTATTTACGGTGATGTGGTACGCCCTGAACCAATGACAGTACGCTGGTCGCAATACGCCCAAAGCCTCACCAACAAAGTGATGAAAGGAATGCTCACTGGCCCTGTTACGATTTTACAATGGTCTTTCGTGCGTAACGATATTCCACGCGCCACCGTGTGTAAACAAATTGGCGTGGCACTTTCTGACGAAGTGTTAGATTTAGAAAAAGCAGGCATTAAAGTGATCCAAATTGACGAGCCTGCGATCCGCGAAGGCTTACCGCTTAAGCGTGCGGATTGGGACGCATATCTCCAATGGGCAGGCGAAGCGTTCCGCTTAAGCTCAATGGGCGTGCAAGATGATACACAAATTCACACCCATATGTGTTATTCCGAATTTAACGACATCTTGCCAGCCATTGCGGCACTTGATGCGGACGTGATCACCATTGAAACTTCACGTTCGGATATGGAATTGTTAAACGCGTTCGCTGATTTCAAATATCCAAATGATATTGGCCCGGGTGTGTACGACATTCATAGCCCACGCGTACCAAAACCAGAGGAAATTGAACATCTGCTACGCAAAGCCTTGAAAGTGGTACCAAAAGAGCGTTTATGGGTAAACCCAGACTGTGGCTTAAAAACTCGCGGTTGGACAGAAACCTTACAACAGCTTCAAGTGATGGTTGATGTGACGAAGAAATTGCGTGCTGAACTAGCTTAATAAAAACTAAAAAATTGAGAAAATATCACCGCACTTAAGTGCGGTGTTTTTTTGCGATTTTTCTCTAGAAAAGAGCCCTACCTTGCTGTAATTCGCCGCTAAACTAAATGAACAGCGGATAACAACATTATCCACACAATCGTTAATGCTGGCCCAAGCAGCCCAATAATGACCCCGCCTAAACGAAATTCAGATTGTTTGATCAAGCCTGTACTAAAAGCAATGGCATTTGGTGGTGTGGAAACGGGTAAAAATAACGCACAAGAAGCACTTAGCCCGATCACTAAGGGCAAAATTGTTGGATTGACATTTCCTCCGCCCACCATTGCGAGCAAAGATATCCCCATTGGTATGAGAATGGTTGTGGCAGCAGTGTTACTCATAAAATTCGATAATAACACCGTGATAAAGCCAAATAAGATAAGCAATAACACAAAACTCACTTGAATATGGCTAATTTTCTCCACAAAATGCGTTGCAATTTGCTGCTCTTCAATCGCAAGCCCTAACGCCAAACCGCCTGCAACCAGCATTAAGGTATCCCAAGGTAAGCGGCGGACATCTTTTGCTTCTAGCACGCCTGTCATTGTTAAAGCCACAATAGGAATCCCCGAAGCTGCGGCAACGGGAATACCAATCCATTTGGAGGTCAGCCAGCAAAATAAGGTGATCGCTAAAATAATGAGTACAATGGTTTTGTGTAATTTTTCTTGGCTGCTAACCTCTATTTCATCTTGGGTTAAAAAATCAAAATGCAAAGGGGCTTGATATTTTAATTTGTATTTATAAATTAGCACTCGCCAGAAAATAAAAAGCAATAAAAATGCTAAAGGTGCCCCCACCATTATCCACTCTAAAAATGAAATGGGATAGCCCAATTTTTCTAATGCTCCCACCGCAATGGCATTAGGTGCCGAGCCAATAATTGTCCCCATTCCTCCCACAGAAGCTGCAGCGGGAATACCTAATAGCAAGGCTTTAGACAAATGCCCTCGCTCCGATAAACGAGAGAATAACGGGCTGATGGTGGCGATCATCATTGCCGTGGTGGCGGTGTTACTCATTACCATCGACATTACCGCAGTAACAAGCATCAATCCCCACAGCACATTACAGGGGTTTGTGCCAAATCTTGGTAGCACAGCTTTTAGCAGCATTAAATCAAGTTTTGTTTTCTTCATTGCTTCAGCAAGAAAAAATCCCCCTAAAAACAACCAAATCACGCTATCTGACCAAGTTTGCAAATATTTCATTGCATCATAAGCCTCACTTTTTCCCATTATCAATACAAGGAATCCCACAATTAAAATACTGACGGAAAAAGGGGGAATCGCCTCGGTTACCCACAAGCTAATGGAAAAAAATAGGAGAAATAACACATAATTTTGAATTTTCGTAAAACTTGCATCGGAAGAAAGCAAGGTAAGCAATAAAGCAAAAATAATAGAAAAAAGAAAGCAAAAAAGTTTTTTATTATTCAAGGTTTGCATTCCTTGCCAAAGTTGTCTAATTCCCATATAAAACCTCAAACTGTTTGATTACTGCTTGTTTAATATAAAAAACTTGCTTAGAATTTACTGTGATCCCATTCAAATAAATGACTTCTTTGATTTATTTTTTCCGATAAATTATTAATGAAAGGTTAAAACTATTATTTACTTTTCATTTTTAATTTCTTGCTATCAACTATTTTCATTAAGGAGAACAGGATGAAAGTAACCAGCCAAGCCATTGAACAAGGCGTCTTTTTGGATAAATATGGAAAACGCGGCACGCAATTTAGCCCAAACGGAATGCCAACTTACTCTATTCCATTTGAAATTGAAGATGTGCCAGAAGAAACAAAATCTTTCGCAGTAGTGTTAGAAGATAAAGACGCCATTACCGCCAGCGGTTTTGTGTGGATACATTGGCTCATTGCCAATTTAGAACGCACCTCCGTGCAAGAAAATGAAAGCCAAAGTGCGACAGATTATGTGCAAGGCGCAAACAGCTGGGCAAGTGTATTAGGCAAATTTGACATCGCTGAAGCCTCATTCTACGGCGGAATGGCACCACCAAATTGCCGCCACCGCTATGAATTAATCGTTTACGCCTTAGACACCAAACTCGATCTTAAAGCAGGTTTTAGATTTAATGACTTACACTTCGCAATGCAAAACCATATCCTTGCGCAAGCGAGCGTAATGGGCACTTATGATGTTTAAGTTTAAATCATAGAAAATAATAAGTGCGGTGTAATTTTCTGAGATTTTTAAAAGAGAAAAGTAAAGTTTTGGCTTCATCGTTAAATCGCTTTTTTCTTTGAAGTTTATAACCAGTTTCGCTCGTTGAGCGACCTACTTTCTTTTGCTTGCTCAAAAGAAAGTAGGCAAAGAAAAAAGCACCCGACTAAATTGCTTATCTTCATTTCTGACAAATTTTCTTAACGAAAAGTAAGCCCATACTCGCTTCGCTGCGTTCAGGCGTTACTTTTCTAAAAATTTGTTAAAAATGAAGGCAATTTACACGGGAAATTAATTCTTTCTCTCTTCTACATTTTGTTTGAAAATTAGAGCAAAGTAGAATTTTCCTATTTTGTAAGAGCAAAAGTGCGGTCATTTTTCACAAAATTTTAAAAATTTCAAAAAAACCACCGCCCTTAAAATTTAGCGTTACATTCCCCGTCCAGACTGCCCGAATGGAGATAAAATTTTTAGGAAAATCACGCCGAGCGAGAGCGAAGCGAACATCAGGCTGATTTTTCGTGAAGAAAATTTTATTGGAATGAGGAAAAAGCAAGCTCGTCAAATTTCTCACTTACAGACAAGGCATTTTGTCGAAGACAGTACGCCAGTACGGCAAGACAAAATAACGCAGTCAGAAAGTAAGAGAAATTTGACGATGATCGGGGTTCTTTTCTTTGCTTACTCTCTTTTGGGAACGCAAAAGAAAGAAAATCGCCAACGGCGAAACCCATTAGCTACGCCAAGAAAAAAAGCAATAAATAAAGTGCGGTGATTTTTCAATAATTGTACATCTACCCCACCTCATTAATCACATTCAAAATTCGTTTATCCGAAATAGGATATTTCGTGCCAAGTTGTTGGGCGAATAGGCTGACGCGTAGTTCCTCGATCATATAAGGGATCTCTGCCACTTCTGCGGGGATTGGCTTGGATTTTGGCAATTTTAATAATAACTGCTGATACGCCTTTTCTACGTTTTCTACTCGCAACATTGCGGCACGATCACGGTTGGGATCTTGCAGTAATTTGTCAATGCGTTTATCAATGGCTTGCAAATAACGTAATAAATCTGGCAAGCGTTGATAGCCCGTTTTCTGCACAAAATTTGGGTAAATAAGATGATTGATTTGCGCTTTAATATCCGAAAGGGCAAAAGCTAAGGTGAAATCCATTTTTCCTTTTAAGCGTTTGTTGATTTCAAACACGAGCGTCAAAATCTCTTCCACTTGTTTGGCAATATCCACTGTGGTTTCGTTTAAATTGGCTCGAATATAGTCTTTTAGGCGTTCAAAATCCTGTTCATTCCACACAAAACCGCCGAAATCTTGCACCAATTTATCCACGGCGCAGGCGATACAATCATCAATCAATTCCAGCACTTTGCCAAATGGTGTGAAATACAGCCCTAATTTTGATTTGTTAGGCAGTTTTTCGTGTAGATACTTTATCGGCGATGGCACGTTAAGCAATAATAAGCGGCGTAGTCCTTGTTCCATTGCGACGGCTTGCTCAAATTCTGTTTCAAATAATTTAATCCCAACAGAATCTTTTTCGTCCACAATGGCAGGATAGGCTTTGATGGTAAAGCCTTGTTTTTTCTGCTCATAATATTGCGGTAATTGGTCGAAATTCCATAAATGAATCCCTGTTTGCTCAATACCTTCATCTGCCACCGCTGACAAAGTTTCCTGCACTTGCTCTTTCAGACTTACTTTGAGTTCATCTAAATTTTTACTCTCGGCAATTTTCTTACCTTTTTCATTAACCACACGGAATGTCATTGTTAAGTGCGGTGGAATTTGCGCGAGATTCCATTCATCAGGAGCTACATAAACCCCTGTGATTTTACGCAATTCCGCAGACAACGTTTCTAGCAAGGGTTTATCCAAATCATTCACGCGTCCAAGAAAGGCTTCCGCATAATTCGGTGCTGGCACAAAATGGCGGCGTAATGTTTTTGATAAGGATTTAATCAGGGCGATAATCAATTCTTTGCGTAAGCCCGGAATTTGCCAGTCAAAACCCTGCATTTCCACTTGGTTAAGCAGTGGCAAAGGAATATGCACGGTTACGCCATCGGCTTCCATACCCGGTTCAAATTGATAGCTAAGCTTTAATTTTAAATTGCCTTGATGCCAGAAATTAGGGAAATCTAGCTCGCTGACATTGGCGTTATCATTGGTGAGAAAGGCTTTTTCAAAATTCAACAATTCAGGATCTTTTTGCCGCGCTTTTTTCCACCAAGTATCAAAATGCTTTTGCGACACCACTTCTGTGCCAATGCGTTGATCATAAAATTCAAATAAACGGCGTTCGTCCACCAAAATATCTCGGCGGCGTGTTTTGTGCTCTAACTCTTCCACTTCGCGAATCAGCCGTTGATTTTGCAAGAAGAAGGTGTGTTTCGTGTGCCAATTTCCTTCCACCAAGGCAGATTGAATAAAAATTTCACGGCTTACCGCCGGATCAATTTTGCCATAGTTCACAGGACGATTTGCCACAATCGGCACGCCATAAAGGGTCACTTTTTCATTCGCGATAACCGCCCCTTTGGATTTTGACCAGCGTGGCTCAGCATAAGATTTTTTCACTAAATGCTGTGCCAATGGCTCAATCCATTCGGGCTCGATCTCTGCCACCATTCGCCCCCATAATTTAGAGGTTTCCACTAATTCTGCTGCCATACACCATTTTGGCTGCTTCTTGAATAGCACGGAATTAGGAAAAATTGCAAAATGGGCATTTCTTGCGCCTAAATATTGCTGTTTTTCCGCTTCTTTCATACCAATATGAGAAAGCAAACCCGATAAAAGTGCGGTGTGAATTTGCGGATATTCTGCCGCTTGCGAATTAATCGGCAAACCCATTTCACGCACGGTTAAACGAATTTGATGATAAATATCTTGCCATTCCCGCACGCGGATATAATTCAAATAATCTTTCTGACACAAACGGCGGAACTGGTTTTTGCTCAAGGCTTTTTGCTGTTCTTGCAGATAATTCCACAAGTTTAAGAACGCGAGAAAATCGGATTTTTTATCCGCAAAACGACGATGTTTTTCATCTGCCGCCTGCTGTTTTTCTTGTGGACGTTCTCGCGGATCTTGAATGGAAAGGGCGGCAACGATGATCATCACTTCGTGCAAACAACCGAGCTTCGCCGCTTCAATCATCATTCGCCCCAAACGAGGATCAACTGGTAGCTGAGCAAGCTGGCGTCCAATTTGCGTGAGCTGGCGTTTTTCGCCGTGCTTGGTTTTCACGATTTGGAAAGCTTGCAATTCTTCCAACAACTTAATACCGTCTTGAATATGACGTTTGTCAGGGGCATCGACGAAAGGAAATGCACTAATATCATCTAGCCCAAGGGCAGTCATTTGTAAGATGACCGAGGCAAGATTGGTACGCAAAATTTCAGGATCGGTAAATTCTGGGCGCTGATTAAAATCCTCTTCCGAATAAAGGCGGATACAAATCCCTTCAGATATCCGTCCACAACGGCCTTTACGTTGATTTGCCGAAGCTTGTGAAATCGGCTCAATGGGCAAGCGTTGTACTTTGGTGCGGTAGCTATAACGGGAAATGCGCGCCGTGCCGGGGTCGATCACATATTTAATCCCTGGTACGGTCAGTGAAGTTTCTGCCACGTTGGTGGCAAGCACGATGCGATTTAAGCCACTTGGGTGAAAAATTTTATTTTGCTCTTGCGCCGATAAGCGAGCAAAGAGCGGTAGAATTTCAGTGTGTTTTAAATGCTGTTTTTCCAAGGCTTCTGCGGTGTCACGAATTTCACGCTCACCATTTAGGAAAATCAAGATATCGCCCCGCCCCTCTGCCTGCAATTCATCAACGGCATTAAGAATGGATTGGATTTGATCTTGTTCTTCCGTTTCCGCCACAGGGCGATAGCGCACTTCCACAGGATAGGTTCGCCCCGAAACTTCAATAATTGGCGCATTATTAAAATGACGCGAAAAACGCTCCACATCAATGGTTGCCGAGGTGATAATCACTTTTAAATCTGGGCGTTTTGGCAGCAGCTGTTTTAAATAACCAAGAATAAAATCGTTATTCAGGCTGCGTTCGTGAGCTTCGTCAATGATCAAAGTATCGTATTGATTTAAAAAAGGATCACTTTGAATTTCAGCGAGCAAAATACCATCTGTCATCAGCTTAATTTGGGTGTCATCACTGCTTTGATCGTTAAAGCGTACCTTATAACCCACCAGCGTTCCTAGCTCACAATGTAGTTCTTCGGCAATGCGTGTTGCCACAGAGCGTGCAGCAATGCGGCGCGGTTGGGTGTGTCCAATTAAGCCTTTTTTTCCACGTCCTAACTCAAGACACATTTTCGGCAGCTGGGTGGTTTTACCTGACCCTGTTTCCCCCGCAATAATTACTACTTGATTTTGCTCAATGGCTTTGAGAATTTCATCTTTGCGCTGGCTTACTGGCAAGTTTTCAGGAAATTCAATTTTTCCCACCGCACTTTCTCGTTGCTGTAAACGTGCTTGCGCCTGCTGAATTTGTAACTGAATTTCTGCAGCAACTTTTTCTTGGGTTTGTGGATTTTTGATTTGATGCAGCCCTTTAATTCGCCCTTGCAGACGGCGATAATCCACGTTCATCATCTCCGTTAATTGAGCAAATAAGGCTTTTTGTAATGGGCTAAATGGTTGTTTGTGTTTTGTATTTTTCATTGGTTTTATATATAGGATCACGTCCGTTTTCATTAGGCGTGAAATGATAAATTGTATGAATGATTTTCAAGATTTTCTGTTTATCTATTTGTGGGCAAGTTTACTAAAAACAATCAAAAAATAAATAAAATTTGCACCGCACTTTGTTTTTCGTTTTATGCGGACGGACGCATAGGCTCGTTCCTACAGGGATCTTTTTAAATAGCTAAAATTCTATCGCACTTTTTTTTTATTTATTAATTTTTACCGAGATCTATTTATTCCCAGTGAAAAGTTCCTCCCTCTTTGTAAAGAGGAGGTTGGGCAGATTTATCATTATTTCTTCGTAGGGGCGAACCTATGTGTTCGCCCGTGTTCATTTTCCCATCAGTTGTTTAGAAAATATTGTTTCGGGCAGACATATAGGTCTGCCCCTACAAGGCAAAGAGCGGTGGGAAAATTCATCATTTTTCACCGCTCTTTAAAGGATAAAAAACCTTGATAAATCATTCTTATGCGTGTTTGGGTAAAATCGGCTTATAAGAAAAAGGACGCTATGTAGCGTCCTTTCACAATCAGTCTTTAAAATTAAAGCGCAGATTTTGCTTTTTCAACTAATACTGCAAATGCAACTTTGTCGAATACTGCAATATCAGCAAGGATCTTACGATCGATTTCAACAGATGCTTTTTTCAAGCCGTTGATAAATTTGCTGTAAGATAAGCCATTTTGACGTGCCGCAGCATTGATACGCGCAATCCATAATTGACGGAATTGACGTTTACGTTGACGACGGTCGCGATAAGCATATTGACCTGCTTTAATTACAGCTTGGAACGCAACGCGATAAACGCGTGAGCGCGCACCATAATAACCTTTAGCTGCCTTAAGAATTTTCTTATGGCGAGCTCTTGCAATAACACCACGTTTTACACGAGCCATTATTTAATCTCCTATACAATATTATTAACTAAAATTCACTTGACGTACGCTTTACTTGTTTACGCTTATGCGTATGGCAAGCAGGCTACAACTAAAACTTGGTCTGCTTTCGCAACCATTGATTTATGACGTAGATGACGTTTACGTTTAGTGGTTTTCTTAGTCAAAATATGACGTAAGTGAGATTGTTTACGTTTAAAACCGCCAGAAGCTGTTTTTTTGAAACGCTTCGCAGCACCACGTACTGTTTTAATTTTAGGCATTGTTTAAATAACTCCGCATTGTTTAAGTTAGGTTGGATAATTAGGCGAATTTATCAGCTAAGTAATAAACTACTTGTAAAGCGCTAATTATTTCTATTTATTAGCCAAAGGCTATCAATACACAAGGAAATCAGGTTGCGTAGTTTACCTGATTATCACTTTGTTTTTCTGCAAAGAAAAACGGATGAATTCTATAAGATCCATCCGTTTTACGCAAGAAATAAAATTATTTTTTCTTCGGTGCAATCACCATTACAGCTTGGCGACCTTCTAATTTCCCAGGTGCTGACTCAATCATTGCGATTCCTGAGGTATCTTGTTTAACACGCTCTAACACATTTAAACCAATATCTTGGTGAGCCATCTCACGTCCGCGGAAACGTACGGTAATTTTTACTTTATCGCCATCTTCTAAAAAGCGTAAGATACTGCGCAATTTAACTTGGTAATCACCTTCATCTGTGCCAGGGCGAAATTTAATTTCTTTAACTTGAACAACTTTTTGCTTTTTCTTCTGCTCTTTTGCTGCTTTGCCTTTTTCATAAAGAAACTTACCGTAATTCATAATACGGCAAACTGGTGGCTCAGCATTTGGGCTGATTTCCACGAGATCGAGATTTACTTCTTCCGCTTTATTTAAAGCCTCTTGCAGACTGACAATTCCTGCTTGCTCACCATCTTGGTCAATCAAGCGAACTTCCTTCGCCCGAATTTCTTCGTTAATGCGATTTGGACGATTTGTTGTTGGTGCTTTTTTTACGGTTTTAATAATCTTATTCCTCTATATGATTAAAACAATTTTCTGCAACGCAGAAGAACGAAATTTCACTTGCTTTATCTAAAGCAAAAACGGGCGAATTTTATAGCATTTATGGTTATTATGCAATAGCTTATTCAAGCACAACCGTGATAGCCATCACAAAAAACGTAAAAAAACGACCGCACTTTATAAAATGCGATCGTTTTTAATTTGAAGACTAGTTTAGTTCAAATAATCCTGCTTGAATTTACTATTTCAACGAATTTAACAAGCTATTTGCCTAAATTATCAAAGAATTTTTTCACGCCGTCAAAGAAACTTGAGGATTTCGGGCGGTGTTTTTTCTTACCGCTTTCAAGGCTTTCTTCAAATTTTCTTAATAACTCTTTCTGTTCAGCGTTAAGTTTCACTGGGGTTTCCACAATCACTTTGCAGATGAGATCTCCGGTATAACCTGTTCTCACAGACGTGATGCCTTTACCGCGTAAACGCAAGGATTTACCTGTTTGAGTTTCTGCTGGGATTTTCACTTTTAAGCGACCATCAAGGGTTGGCACTTCAATTTCACCGCCAAGCGCTGCCATTGTGAAACTAATTGGCACTTCGCAGTAAAGATTATTGCCATCTCGCTCAAAAATATGGTGCGGTTTAACGTGAATCACCACATATAAATCCCCCGCTGGCGCACCAAACTCCCCTGCTGCACCTTCACCAGCTAAGCGTAATTGGTTGCCGGTATCCACGCCAGCTGGAATGGTAACGGAAAGATTTTTCTTCTTGTAAACACGTCCTTCACCGTGGCATTTTTTACACGGATTTTCAATTTTTTTACCTGTTCCGTGGCAAGTTGGACACACATCTTCCGTCACAAAGAAACCACGTTGATGACGCACTCGACCTGCTCCGTGACAGGTTGGACAGGTTTCCACTTTAGAATCTTTTTCGGCCCCAGTACCGTGGCAATGATCACATTCTGCCAAGGTATCAAACTGAATTTCTTTTTTCGTTCCGTGAACTGCTTCTTCTAGGGTAATTTCGATGTCGTAGCGTAAATCTTCACCGCGCACAACACGCTGTTGGCGTGAACGACCACCACCGAAAATATCGCCAAACATATCACCAAAAATATCGCCAAAATCCGCACCGCTGAAGCCACCAAAACCACCGCCAGCGCCGCCACCAAATCCACCTTGTTCAAAGGCTTGGTGTCCATATTGATCGTAAGCAGCTCGTTTTTCTTTATCACCTAGAATTTCATAGGCTTCTTGCACTTCTTTGAATTTCTCGGCAGCCTCTTTATCCCCTTGATTGCGGTCGGGGTGTAATTTCATTGCAAGGCGTTTGTAGGCTTTTTTAATCGCTTTTTCATCTGCACCACGTTCAACGCCAAGCACTTCATAATAATCTCGTTTTGCCATTTTTATCCTATTTTTTATACGCTAAAAGGGCATATTACTATGCCCTTTGGATTATTGTTGAATGTGAATTATTTATTGTCTTTCACTTCTTCAAACTCAGCATCTACCACATCATCACCGTTGTTTTGTTGTGGTTGTTCACCGCTTTGAGCTTGTTGTGCTGTGGCTTGCATTAATTTTTGTGATGCTTCCACTAACGCTTTAGTTTTCGCTTCGATTTCAGCTTTGTCTTCACCTTTCGCTGCAGTTTCAAGTTCGCTCACGGCTTTTTCAATTTGGGCTTTATCATCAGCAGATAATTGATCGCCAACTTCGCCTAATTGTTTGCGTGTGCTGTGAACAAGATGATCAGCTTGGTTACGCGCTTGAACTAATTCTTCAAATTTACGGTCAGCTTCTGCATTGGCTTCTGCATCACGCACCATTTGTTGGATTTCATCTTCGCTTAAACCAGATGACGCTTTAATGGTAATTTGTTGTTCTTTACCTGTACCTTTATCTTTCGCTGAAACGTGGATAATACCGTCCGCGTCAATATCAAAAGTTACTTCAATTTGTGGCATACCGCGTGGTGCTGGGTTAATGCCTTCTAGGTTAAATTGACCTAGTGATTTATTTGCAGACGCTTGTTTACGCTCACCTTGTAACACGTGAATGGTTACTGCACTTTGGTTATCTTCAGCGGTTGAGAACACTTGTGATTTCTTCGTTGGAATCGTTGTGTTTTTCTCAATTAAGGTAGTCATCACGCCACCCATTGTTTCGATACCTAATGAAAGCGGGGTTACATCTAATAACAATACGTCTTTCACATCACCTGCTAATACACCACCTTGAATTGCCGCACCAATTGCAACAGCTTCATCAGGGTTCACATCTTTACGAGGCTCTTTACCAAAGAACTCAGCCACTTTTTGTTGTACTAATGGCATACGAGTTTGACCACCTACTAAGATCACGTCATCAATGTCTGATACGCTTAAACCTGCATCTTTCAATGCCACTTTCACAGGCTCTAATGAGCGTGCTACTAAATCTTCTACTAAGGCTTCTAATTTCGCACGAGTTAATTTAATGTTTAAGTGTTTTGGCCCTGTTGCATCTGCAGTGATGTAAGGTAAGTTCACATCAGTTTGTTGCGCTGAAGAAAGTTCGATTTTCGCTTTCTCTGCTGCTTCTTTCAAACGTTGCATTGCAAGTGGGTCGTTGCGTAAATCAACACCTTGCTCTTTTTTGAACTCGTCAACTAAGTAGTTAATTACACGGTTATCAAAGTCTTCACCACCTAAGTGAGTATCACCATTGGTTGCTAACACTTCAAAGGTTTTTTCGCCATCTACTTCGTCAATTTCGATGATAGATAAGTCAAATGTACCACCACCTAAGTCATATACTGCGATAGTGTGGTTGCCTTTACCTTTGTCTAAACCATAAGCAAGCGCTGCTGCTGTTGGTTCGTTAATAATACGTTTAACATCTAAACCTGCAATGCGGCCTGCATCTTTGGTTGCTTGACGTTGTGCATCGTTGAAGTAAGCAGGTACAGTAATTACCGCTTCAGTTACTGGCTCACCTAAGAAATCTTCTGCTGTTTTCTTCATTTTTTTCAACACTTCAGCAGAAATTTGCGGTGGTGCCATTTTTTCATCTTTCACTTCAACCCACGCATCGCCGTTGTCTGCTTTCACAATGCTAAATGGCATAATGTTCACATCGCGTTGTACTTCTTGGTCTTCAAAACGGCGACCGATTAAACGTTTGATTGCAAATAATGTATTTTTTGGATTTGTTACTGCTTGACGTTTCGCAGGCTGACCTACTAAGGTTTCGCCATCATTTGTATAAGCAATAATTGACGGAGTTGTACGATCCCCTTCCGCATTCTCAATAACACGCGGTTTGTCGCCGTCCATTACAGCCACACAAGAGTTTGTTGTACCTAAGTCAATACCAATAATTTTTCCCATAATATGTTTTCTCCTAATAAAATTCGATTAATTCGTTTACGATTGATTAAATTGGGCTGGCTTTAAAAATTTCAAGTGCAATGTTGCAAATTTTTTGCATTTTTTCACACACGGGTAAAATTCAAAGTGCGGTGGAAAATTTCCACATTTTTCAGCCCAACTCACTGATGGAAGTAAAATGTTGGCTGAAAGAGAAATTTCAAGGGCAACTAAACAAATTTTTTGCTTTCTGCTTCATTTTTAACCTACACCAATATAGAAGCCTTAAATATCAAAGAGATAGAGAAGAAAAATAAAAGTGCCAACGCATTGTTCCGTAAAGATAGACACCGAAAACACGCACGCCTGACTAAACTTTAGGCAAAAAAGATAATTTAAAATACAAGGGGTTTTGTTATAATTCGGCGGTCTTTAAGTATCGAAACCAATTAAAGAGATAAAAAGAGGTAATCCAATGACAGCACAGCACAGCACAGCACAGCACAGCACAGCACAGCACAGCACAGCACAGCACAGCACAGCACAGCACAGCACAGCACAGCACAGCACAGCACAGCACAGCACAGCACAGCACAGCACAGCACAGCACAGCACAGCACAGCACAGCACAGCACAGCACAGCACAGCAAGATTCTAGTGCCAGCCTCGCGCAACAGCAAGCGTTTTTAAAAGAATTAGATGCCCGTCTTTGGACTGCGGCCGACCAACTGCGTAACCAACTTTCCGCTTCCGACTATAAACACATCGTTCTTGGTTTAATTTTCTTAAAATATATTTCTGATAGTTTTACTGCCCATCGCAAAAAGCTTCTCACCGAGCTACAAGATCCACAAAGCCCACTTTATATTGATCCGAAAGAATATTCCCCTGAAGAATATCAAGCCGTCCTTGATGAAGAAATGGAAGATAAAGATAACTATGCGGCAGAAAACATCTTCTGGGTGCCACCGCAAGCTCGTTGGGAAACCATTCGTAGCATCGCGACCTTAAATCAAGGAACAGCATTGCCTTGGGGTGGCACATTCCGCGGCGTGGCAAATCTGATTGATAATGCCTTTACCGCCATTGAAGATAAAAACCCAAAACTCAAAGGCATTATCCAACGCATTTCAGGCTTTGATGTGAACGACAAAACGCTCAGCGGCTTAATTTCTACCTTTTCTGACACCAATTTCAGCCAGCCCACTTACAACGGCGAACCCATTTCAATGGCAACAAAAGATATTCTAGGCCACGTTTATGAATATTTCCTTGGTGAATTTGCTGCTAAAGAAGGACAACGAGGCGGTGAATATTTCACCCCAAAATCCATTGTAAGCCTGATTGTTGAAATGCTTGAACCCTATCAAGGCCGCATTTACGACCCTGCAATGGGATCGGGTGGTTTCTTTGTGCAAACAGAAAAATTTATCCGCGCACACCAAGGCAGCATTAATCAAGTGTCAATTTATGGACAAGAATACAACCCCACCACTTGGAAATTGGCGGCAATGAATATGGCAATCCGCGGCATAGAATTTAACTTTGGCAAACGCGGCGACAGCTTCACCAATCCACAACATATTGATATGAAAATGGATTTTGTAATGGCCAATCCCCCTTTTAACGTTAAAGATTGGTGGGACGAATCCCTACAAGGCGATCCACGCTGGGCATACGGCGTGCCACCAAAAGGCAACGCCAACTTTGCGTGGATTCAGCATATGCTCTACCACCTTGCGCCACAAGGGCGAATGGGCATTGTGCTGGCAAATGGCTCAATGAGCAGTCAATCAAGCGGCGAGGGCGAAATTCGCCAACGCCTAATTGAAGCAGATTTGGTGGAAGCGATGGTCGCCCTACCAAACCAGCTCTTTACCAACACCCAAATCCCTGCCTGCATTTGGTTTTTAAACAAAAACAAAGCACGCAAAAAAGAAGTGCTGTTTATTGACGCACGAGAAATCGGCTATATGAAAGACCGCACCCTACGCGATTTCACCCCTGAGGACATCGCCCACATTGCCAACACCTACCACGCTTGGCAGCAAAACAACGGCTATGAAAACCAAGCGGGCTTCTGCTACGCCGCCAGCCTTGATGAAATCGCCAATAATGATTTTGTTCTCACCCCAGGGCGTTATGTCGGCACCGCAGAGCAACAAGATGACGGCATTCCTTTCGCCGAAAAAATGGAAAAACTCACCGCACTTTTAAGTGAACAATTTGAACAAGGGCGAGAGTTGGAAGAGCAGATTAAGAAGAGTTTGGGCATTTAAAGGAAATATAATTATGAGTAACTGGGAAGAAAAAGCAATAAAAGATATCTGTATATCAATTACATCTGGCGGAACACCTAGTCGTTCTATTTCAGAATATTATAGTAATGGGAATATTTGCTGGGTAAAAACAAAAGAGCTTAATAATTTCTATATTTATGACACCGAAGAGAAAATCACAGAAAATGCCATACGAAAGTCTTCTGCAAAATTATTACCCAAAAACACTGTCCTATTAGCAATGTACGGAGCAACTGTCGGAGAAACAGCAATTCTAGGAAAAGAAATGGCTTGCAATCAAGCCTGTTGTGCAATGATTGTGAATGAAAATATAGTAGATTATCGCTTTCTATTTTACTTACTAATACTGCATAAAACCAAAATTAAAAACTTAGCTACTGGTGCTGCGCAACAAAATATTAGTGTAAAAATGGTAAAAGAGCTAACTTTTAGAATTCCAGAGAAAGAATTACAAATAAAAATAGCAAATATTTTGGAAAGTTTAGATCAAAAAATCATCCTAAACACCCAAACCAACCAAACCCTAGAGCAAATCGCACAAGGGATTTTTAAACACTGGTTTATCGACTTCGCCCCTGTACACGCCAAAGCCAACGCCTTGGCACGCGGCGAAACCACCGAACAAGCAGAACTGGCCGCAATGGCTTGTTTAAGCGGAAAAACTGTGGAAAAAATCACCGCACTAAAAACCCAAGATCCCACCGCCTACCACCAACTGCAACAAACCGCCGCCGCTTTCCCAAGGGAATTTGTGGAAACGGAAATGGGGAAAGTGCCGAGGGGGTGGGAATGTTTAAAAATAGAGCAAGTAATAAAGAAAATTCCTGTTGGCAAGAAGTATAGTCAAAAAAATACATTTCCAGAAGGTCATATTCCTGTCTTAGATCAAGGCAAATCAGGCATTATTGGTTTTCATAATGATACCGCTGGCGTTAAAGCAAGTATTCAAGATCCCGTCATCGTATTTGCCAATCATACTTGCTATATGCGATTAATACACTTTGACTTTAGCGCGATACAAAATGTATTCGCCTTTAAAGGTCAAGATGTTAATATTTACTGGCTATATTTAGCAACTTTAGGAAAACAAAAGTTTGTTGAATATAAAGGTCATTTTCCTGATTTTTTAATCAAACAAATTGTTGTTCCACCTAAAGAATTAACGGAATTTTTTGGCAATATAGTGAAAGATAGCTTTTCAAAAATTGCTTTAAATTTAAATACTAACGAAAAATTGGCAAAAACAAGAGATTTGTTGTTGCCAAAGCTTTTGAATGGAGAACTAACAAATGGCTATTAGATATTATTTAAAACGCAATAATAAGTTTTTTAATACACAAACTGCATTTAAAAAATGGCTTATCTCCATAAGAGATAAAAGCTACCAAAGCAAAGAAAATGTTGCTGACATTGAAGAAATAAACGACTTAAAAGATTATTTGGAGGATTATCATCCAGATAATGAACGCTTTCATTTTGGTGATGATTTGGAAGAAATCGTTTTTTTTGCTGATAAAGCGCCAGGATATAGAACTCCTTGTATGCATTACAAGATTGGTGAAGAACCACCACAACAATTTTCTACTACAAGGTTTACCCCACCAACGCCAAAATCGAATTTTAAGCAATTCATATCTTATATTTTAATAGATAAGAAATTACAAATAAAAAGAGATAAAATGGCTAAGGAAGCTCTCACAGGGAATCTTAACGAATATACTTTAGAACATTTTCGTCCTAGCTTCGATGAAATTGTTAATCAATTTATGAATAAAAAGAATATTTCAGATAATGACTTACCGAATATCATTTCCGAAAATTCTCAAGGAAATAATGTTCCTTTTCTAAAAGATGGTTTCCAACATTTAGGAAGTGAATTTTTAGAATTTTATGAAAATGAATATTCTGGATTTGAATATAAATTGTCTAAAAAATAACTAAAAGTATCCCCTAACCCCTCTTTACAAAAAAGGGGAACGTTCCAATGGAGATAAACAGATTTTGGCAATAATTAATAAAAAGTGCGGTAAAAAAATCATTAAATTTTCTACCGCTCTTTGCCCGTAGGGGCAAACCTATGTGTCTGCTCAAAACAATATCCTCTAAGCAACAAATGGAAAAATAAACACGGGCGAACACATAGGTTCGCCCCTACACAGGAATAAATAGATTTTGGAAAATCAATAAAAATAAAAGTGCGGTAAAAAATCATTAATTTTTCACCGCTCTCTTTGCCCGTAGGGGAAGACCTATGTGTCTGCCCGAAACAATATTTTCCAAACAACAAATGGGAAAATAAACACGGACGAACACATAGGTTCGCCCCTACGCAGGAATAATAAATCTCCCCTGCCCCCTCTTTACAAAAGAGGGGAACATTCCATCGGGAATAAATAGATTTTGGTAACAATTAACAAAAAAAGAGCGGTCAAAAATAATTAATTTTTTCAGAAATAAATTATTCTCCCACTAACTAATCCCCCTCTTTTGTAAAGAGGGGTTAGGGGAGATTAACAAACAACAAAAGGAATCCCCAATGCGAATAAACGAATCCACCATTGAAAATCTCGCCATTGAACAGTTGAAATCCCTTGGTTGGCAATATGCCTATGGCAAGGAGGTGTTGGCTGAGCTGGCTTACCCTTGGCGGGAGAGCCTGAAAGAAGTGGTGCTGAAGCCCCATTTATTGCAAAGTTTACGCAAAATTAACCCGCACTTGCCCGAGGAAGTTTTGCTGGATGTGGTGCAGTTGGTGTGCAAAAGCGATATTTTGCCAGTGGAAGAACGCAATAAGCAGTTTTACCAGCTGTTAAAGCAAGGGGTAAAGGTGCGTTATCAGCAAAACGATCAGGAAAAGCACGATGTGGCGCTGTTGGTGGATTTTAAACAGCCTGAAAATAATCTTTTTTATGTGATCAATCAGTTCGATATTCAGGGCAATAAAGGCAAGCGGATTCCCGATATTTTGTGCTTTGTGAACGGTTTACCCTTGGTGATTTTTGAGCTAAAAAATCCCTTTAAGGTGAATGCGGATTTGGATCGTGCCTTTAATCAACTACAAACTTATAAGCACGAAATTGACGATCTTTTTGTGTTTAATCAGCTAATGGTGATTTCAGATGGCACAATGGCACGGGTGGGGTCGCTCACGGCAGATTTTCAGCGTTTTTTGCCGTGGCGTGTGGTCGATGAAAGCCAAAAAAGCCAGCGTGTGAAATTCGAATATGAACTTGAAGCCTTGTTGAAAGGGCTGTTTTCTCCGCAAACTTTGCTCGATTATGTGCATAATTTTGTGGTGTTTGAAAGCGATAACAAAGGGCGCACGGTGAAAAAAATTGCCGCCTATCACCAATTTTATGGCGTGAATGCAGCGGTGGAAGCCACCATTGGCGCGCAGTTAAGCGATAGCCGTAAAATTGGCGTGGTATGGCATACGCAGGGTTCGGGCAAATCCCTTTCTATGTTGTTTTATGCAGGCAAACTGATCAGCCAGCCTGAATTGAAAAATCCCACCATTGTGGTGGTAACGGATCGCAATGATTTAGACGGTCAGCTTTTCGCCACATTCAGCCAAGATCAAGATATTATTCGCCAAACACCAATTCAAGTGGAAGATCGCGAAGCCCTGCGTATGGAATTGGCAAAACGGGAAAGCGGTGGGATTATTTTTACCACCATTCAGAAATTCGGCTTAAATGAAACAGAAAGCCAATTCCCTGTGCTGAATACAAGGCACAATATTATTGTGATTAGCGATGAGGCACACCGTTCGCAATATGGTTTTCACCAAAAAGTGAATGCGCAAGGGGCATACCGCGAGGGCTATGCGAAATATCTGCGCACTGCCCTACCCAATGCGAGCTTTATCGGCTTTACTGGCACGCCCATCAGCCTTGAAGATCGTGATACACAAGATGTGTTCGGCAAATATATTTCTATTTATGATATTCAAGATGCGGTGAACGATGGCGCAACTGTGCCGATTTTCTATGAACCGCGTCAAATTCGTCTAAATGAAAGCGAGGACTTTGGGCAAGCGGTGGAAGAAGCGCAAACAATACTTGATGATGACGAAAATAGCTATGCGTTCCGTGTGCGTGAGCAGTTAATGGGCAGTGATTCGCGAATCAAAAAATTAGCGGAAGATTTAGTGCAACACTTTGAAAAACGCAACGAGCTAATTGAAAGCAAGGCGATGGTGGTGGCAATGAGCCGCCGAATTTGCGTGAAACTCTATGATGAAATCGTCAAACTTCGCCCAGATTGGCATAGCGATGATGTCAATCAAGGGGCGATTAAGGTGATAATGACGAGCAGTGCTTCAGATTCTGAAAGTATGCAAGCCCATAGTTATTCTAAGCCTGAGCATAAAACCTTAGAAAAACGCTTTAAAGATCCTGATGATCCGCTCAAAATCGTGATCGTGCGTGATATGTGGCTGACAGGATTTGACGCGCCTGTGTGTAATACAATGTATATCGACAAGCCAATACAAGGACATAATTTAATGCAGGCAATTGCGCGGGTAAACCGTGTGTTCCGCAATAAAAGCCGTGAAAATGGCGGGCTAATTGTGGATTATGTGGGCTTGAAAGAAGAACTGAAAGCCGCCACGGAAGAATATACCAACGCAGGTGGTAGTGATCAGGTGAAAACCGATATTGAGCAAGTTTTTCAAAAAATGTTGGAATATCTGGACATTATCCGTGGACAATTTGCTACGCCAGTTGGAGGCAAGATTTTTGATTTAGCCCACGCCTTGCAAGAGCGAAATCCGAAGCAATTACTTGAAGCCATTGGGGCTGCCGCAAATCATATTGAAGCCTTAGATCATCAAGAAAAGAAACCCGATGATCCACAAAGTGCGGGGGAAATTTCGCAAGATTTTGCTAAAAAGGTCAAAACACCGCGCAAAAAAGCCTTTTTAGAGGCGGTTTCGCTCGCCAAAAAAGGCCTTGCCCTTTGCCGTTCTATGGCTGAAGCCCAGCATTATGAGCAAGAAATTGCATTCTTTGATGCGGTGCGTGCCACCATTATCAAAACGGCAAATCAGCAAGGTTCGCCAAGTTCGCCAAAAGAAAAGCAAATCAAGCTCGTCCACCTGCTCAATCAAGCGGTGCAATCAGACGGCGTAGTAGATTTATTTGAATTAATGGGTGAAGAACACCCTGATATTTCCATTCTTTCGGACAATTTTCTAGGTATCGTTGAAAAAAGTGGCAAGCCAAATTTATGGGCTTCTGCCATTGAAAGTTATTTAAAACGGGAAATTCGCGACAAAGCAGGCAATAATATTGCAGTGCAAAAAACCTTTGAAGAAAAACTCAAAGAAGCGCTGAATCAGTATAACGCGCATAATTTAACCGTGATCGAGGTGATCAAAGAATTATTAAAACTTGCAAAAGAATTGCAAGATCAGCTCAGCAAAGGGCAAGAATTAGGCCTTAGCACAGCGGAACTGGCGTTTTACGATGCTTTAAGCCAAAACCAAAGTGCGGTGGAAATTTTGGGCGATGAAGTGTTGCTCAATCTCGCCAAAGAAATCACCGATAAATTGAAAAAATCCGTTACCATAGATTGGCAGTATAAGGAATCCGTGCGAGCGAAAATGCGTGGGCTGATCAAAAGAACGCTTAGAAAATATAAATATCCACCTCCTGACGAAGGACCAGAACCAGTTGAATTTATCATTCAACAAGCCGAATTGGTGGCAGACGAGCTAAGTAAAGCATAATTGATGGATAAAAAATAGGCTTAATCATTAAGCCTATTTTTATTGTTAATATAAAAAGTGCGGTGGTTTTTTCACGTATTTTTTATTTCAGATTTTCCATTCTTTTACGGCTAGCTTTTACAAGATTGTATTCATTCAATAAATGTATTTTAGCCATAATTTTGTTCCCCAAACACCTTCCCAAACGGCACAATCTCAATGACTTTGCCATCAACAATCATTTTATCTTCCTGATCAAAGGTAACGATAACGCCTTGCTCCAATTTAAAGAAATTCATCGCATCAACTAAGCCGTCCCGTTCTCGGGCGATATTTTCGGCGTTTAGCTGCCAACAGACTTGGATAAGCTGTGTTGGGGCGCTGTTTTGGCAGACCACGAAATCGCATTCTTTGTTGTTTTCATTGTAGTAATACAGCTCGGAAAATTGTCGTCTAAGTTCCCAAAATATGGCATTTTCCAATTTTCTGCCGAGATCTCGGCTGAAAGATGGGCTAATTACACGCTGTAAACCATTGTCGATAAAATAGACTTTTCGTGGGTTAGCGAGCTGGGTTTTGTAGGAATAAGCAAATTTTGGTAGCAAATGGATCACATAGGCTTGCTCTAAATGCGAAAGATATTCCTGTACGGTGGAAGTGCTTTTTACTTCAAGGCTTTGCTTGAGTTTATTTGCACTGATTAAATTGCCCACGTTACCCGCCAGAAAAAGTAGCAGACGCTTCATCGCACGTTCGTCACGAATGCCGAAACGGACGATAATATCGCGGTATAAAATATCGTTAATCAATGCGTTTAAAATCTCATCTTCATTAAATTGCAGATATTGCGGAAAACCGCCGAGAGTCAAATAATCTGAGACCGCCTCGGCATTTTTTGCCTTGCCGAGAAATTCGCAAAATTCCACAAAAGAGAAAGGGAAAAGTTCTTTGCTAATGTGTCGCCCTGTCAGTTTTGTGCCGAGCTCACGGCTGAGCAAAGAGGCATTAGAACCCGTTGCCACCACTTGATAGCCCTGATCAAGTTTGCCACGCACATACACTTCCCAGCCGTCAATCACTTGGATTTCATCAAAATAGAGTGTTTGAATCTGTGGGTTTTCTGCAATGATTTCATCGAGTAAGGCAAAATCGCTAAACTCAAAATTAAAAAGTTGCGGGGTATCGAAGTTGAGAAAAAGATAATTATTTTCTGCTTGTTTCTTAATAAGTTGAGTGAGCAATGTGCTTTTCCCACTACGACGAATACCCGACACTACCAAAGCAAAATTAGGCAGAATTTGGATTTTTTCCAGTATTTTGCGTGGATAGGTCTGCTGCGATAATAACTGCTGTTGCTGGGTTGTAATAGCTTGACTAATTTCTGATTTTAACAGCATAAACTAATTCCTTATCAATCTGTTCGTTAGTAACAAACAAAAGTGTTTGATAATAATGAAAGCTATTTTATGCTAAAAATAGAGAGAAAAGCAAAGTGTTTGTTGCTATCGAATATTAGTGTTTGATAGTAATAGATACCTTTGTTTTTCTTCAATTCTTTTTGAGATTTTGCTCTTATCTCAACGAAAAAATGTCATATCGCTACATTTTTTCTAAGGAAAACTACAGCATAGCAATTTTTGATAATAAGGTGGAATTAAAGCACAAACACAATGCGAAATTGTTAGAACTGCTGAATCCGAGTTATAAATCAAACTAAAAAATGCCGTCGAAAAAAATTTTTCCAGACGGCATTTTGTATTACAAGCTTGGTAAGACTTGCTTAATTGCTTGCAAAAGAGAAGAATCTTTTTCTTTTAACTTTCGCATTAGCCACTTTTCAAACTCGTCTTTTCTGGTACTTTTTAGTAAACTAGCCGTTTTCGATAAAAGCCCTTTATTTTCATAAATTGTTAATAATTCATCAATATTCTCACTATCTAAGCATTCTTGAATTTTATATCCCATATCTGAAATCCAAATTTCTATCATTTTTTCTGTTAAATTGTTAATTGCTGAAACCAATTGTTGTTTCATTGTTTCGCTTGTTGTAGATTCTGATACATCAACGTTTTTCAGATAATCATCAATATTTCGTTGAACTCGTTTAATAACAAATTGCTCTCGTTTGTTATTGTATAGTAAATCATTAGAAATGAAATCGTATAATCCTTTCTTAAATTCAGTCATTTTATTATTTAGTTCAAGATCATTATATCCTTCCATTTTTAAGATCTCTACTGCAATAGAAGATAAACTAAAAATGTTTTCGATCTCAGAAACACGTAATACTTGAATATTTAAAGAATTTAAATATTCAATTTTAGATTCGTCTCTGGCATCACGATCAACTATACCTGTACATTTTAGGTTTAATAATGGCATATCTTTATTTAATTTTTGTAATGAAGAAACTGCTTGAATCACATCTTTACAAGAACCTCTGGGAATTACAGTCCATTCAGGGTAACAGCAACGGTAAGTTTCTATATCCAAACTCGAATTATTTCCTTCAATAAATAGAATAGGCTTACGACTACCTAAAATTAATGTAATTGTATGCTCATCAAACTCACTATCAGGCATTTGAGAAATATCCCACGCAGGATCGGGGAAGTAATTACGAATAACATATTTTTTAGCTGAACGAGTTGCTGCAAATTCAATATCATGCGTAATCATTAAAAATGAGCAATCAGGGCGAAGTTGTTCAATCTGATCCCATAAATTTGAGATAATAGACTTATGAATATGTAATTCAGGTTCATCAAAAATTAAAACGGAATTTTCATTAGCTGCTATTACCTGCCCCAAAATATAAAATACAGCTCGTTCACCATCACTCATTTCTGATGCGGAGTATTTTAAATTTTCATTATCTATTCCAGACACCTGAATATTATCTGCTGTAATATGTAATTTTCTATGTGGCAATAAAATTTCCCATGTTTCTTTTAATTGATAAAATTTAGATTTTTTTATTTTGGTAGTTTTTCCTCCCAGATTATCCTGATAAAAATCAATGGCTATATTAGCCTGTTCTGCAAATAAATATTGGAGTAAACTATCAAAATCATTCAATAATGCCACGCTTGCATTACTATGCCATCTCCATCCGTTTCTATTCCATAAAGTGCCAGAATCCGATCCATATTTAAGAAGTTTTTTAGCTTTATCTTCTGTAATTTTTTGAAGATCTGATTTTAATGTTAATGCTCTATGCGCAGCAATTCTATGTGCCTTTTCGCCTAGTTTTTCTTCTAAGTAAACAGCTAGTCTTGTTTTTCCTGAACCATTAGCGCCAATAATGATTGTAGTCTCGCTAGATTTAATAGTTAATTCTTCACTTTGTTGTTCTGAATCTAATTCAGATTTCTTAGGTATATGTACTTTTTCTTCAAACATATTCTTTTCCTTATTAAATAACTCAAATTTTAACCTTGTATAATGACACATTCATCATAAAATCTTTAAAAACTCCCTCAGGCTCAAACATTCCACCCCGTCAAACGCATTTCCATCAAATTCGTCAATCGTTACCACCTATTTCGGGTAGTTGTATTGGATTTTCAGCAGGTTGCCGAGTTCTCACCCTAGTGTTTTTTTCTTCGTTAATGGTCAGCTCGGCTTGTACATAAATGCGTTCACCGTTTTTTCTGCGATGAAGTCGATTTCTAGGCTGTTTAAACCACCGATTTTGGAATTGTAACCTGCGATTTGTAGATGATTGAAAATCGTGTTTTTAAGCAGTTTGCCACGATCTTGCAGACGGTAGCCGATTAAGGCATTGCGTAAACCCAAATCTTCAATATTATCTTACAGGCAACAACATTGCAGTGCAAAAAACCTTTGAAGAAAAACTCAAAGAAACCCTGAATAAATATAACGCGCATAATTTAACCGTGATCGAGGTGATCAAAGAATTATTAAAACTTGCAAAAGAACTTCAAGATCAGCTCAGCAAAGGGCAAGAATTAGGTCTTAGCACGGCGGAGCTGGCGTTTTACGATGCCTTAAGCCAAAACCAAAGTGCGGTGGAAATTTTAGGCGATGAAGTGTTGCTCAATCTCGCCAAAGAAATCACCGATAAATTGAAAAAATCCGTTACCATTGATTGGCAATATAAGGAAAATGTACGAGCAGAAATGCGAAGACAGCTAAAAAGAACGCTCAGAAAATATGGATACCCACCAGAGAACAAAGATGAAGCCATTGAGTTTATGCTCAAACAAGCCGAAGTGGTGGCAGATGAGTTGAGTAAAGCGTAGCATTGAGGCAGAAAAAAGAGCTAAATTTAAGATTTAGCCCTTTTTATCACTTTGTTGAAGCTAGGCGCTTTCGCGTTTAAACAAAGAAAGCAGAAAAAAGAAAGTTGCGCTAATCACCACAGAAGGGCCTGCGGCAGTGTTGTAGAAAGCGGAGAGCATTAAGCCAAATGATACGGCAAGAATGCTGATGATGACGCCAATCGCTACCATTGCTTCTGGAGTACGGGCAAAACGCCGTGCGGTGGCGGCGGGGATAATCAGCAAGGAGGTGATGATTAAAGCACCAACAAATTTCATACTTAAGGCAATGGTTAAAGCGGTTAAAATCATTAATACAAAACGCATTTTGCGAATGTTAATGCCTTCCACTTGCGCAAGCTCTGGGCTAACCGTGGTGGAAAGCAGTGGTTTCCAGTAATACCACAAGCAGCCCACCACCACGAGAACACCAATGGCGATAAGATAAAGATCCTCATAGCTAATCGCAAGTAAGTCTCCAAATAAATAATTCATTAAATCCACCCGCACATTTTGCAGCAGCCCCACGGTGACTACGCCTAAAGAAAGGCAGCTGTGTGCAATAATGCCGAGCAAGGTGTCCACGGAAAATTGCGTGTTGCTTTCTAGCCAGACCATTCCTAAGGCGAGCAAGAGCGTGAGAATTAAGATGGTTAGGTAAGGATCAACTTGTAAAAATATCCCGATTGCCACACCCAACAAAGCGGAATGGGAAAGCGTATCGCCAAAATACGCCATTCTTCGCCACACCACAAATGCCCCTAGAGGTGCGGTGATAAACGAGAGCAAAATACCCGAAAGCCAAGCGGGAAGTAAAATCTCAAACATTTCAGTTCCTTAATGATGCTTTTTGTGTTCGCATTGTTGCGATTGAAAATTTTTGCCGCAGCACACATCGCCGTGCATATTGTGTTTGTGATTATGATGATGAGTATAAAGGGCAATATTTTGCGAAAATTGGTTACCAAAATAATGCATAAATGTCGGATCATTCGACACAATTTCAGGCGTGCCGGCACAGCAAATATGTTGATTAATACACAGCACTTCGTTGGTGTCCGCCATCACAATATGTAGATCGTGCGATACCATCAAAATCGCACAATTTAGTTGTTTTCGTGTTTGATGAATGAGCTGATAAAGCTCCGCCTGCCCAGTAATATCCACCCCTTGTGTGGGTTCATCTAACACGAGCAAATTCGGTTTATTCAAAATGGCCCTAGCGAGCAACACCCGTTGCATTTCACCGCCCGATAGCTTTTGCATTGCATTTTGCTTTAAATGGGAAATGGAAAGGAGAGCTAACGCCGCTTCAATCTCAGATTTACTCACACCCTTTTTTAAAGCAAGAAATTTTTCTACCGTTAAAGGTAAGCTATGATCAAGATGAATTTTTTGCGGCACATAGCCAATACGCACATTATTGTGATAAATCACTTCACCCGAACTTGGCTTAATCAATTTGAGTAAGACTTTGAGCAAAGTGGATTTGCCACCACCATTCGGGCCTACAATGGTGAGAACGGAATCAGAATAAAGAGATAAGTTAATGTTTTGTAAGACATTTCGTTGTTCAAATTGCACATTAATATTTTTTAATTCAATTAATGGCTGTTTAATGGCGTGAATTTGCATTTTATCTCTATACATTACGAAAAATTGGCTTAAAATAGCCCATTTTGTCGGATTTAACAAGTTTCTCATTGAAATGCTTAGAATTTATTCAGTTAAATCCTTTTCAGCAAGTGCGAATGAATTTTTTAGCACTTCATAGGTCTTAATAGAATGCAAGTTTTAATTAGTATATAAAAGGAAATAGGTAGTGCAGCACGTTAAACTAGCAAGGGATAGACGAAAAAGAAAGTCGCGAATTAAGGCGGCGGTCTTCCTTTTGGCGATATTATCTATTTTCATTGGCATTGTATTAAGCGTAAAAGACAATGCAAAAACCGATCCGCTTGCGGTATCTTCGGACGAAGTGCAGTATAAGCCACTCAATGAAACCGAAGAAGCCCCTCAACCACAAACCAATAGCGAATTTCAGGATATTCAAGCAAATGAAAATATCACCGAACATTCGCAAGAAAATCAAAGCGATAGCACAAACACAGAAAAACCAAATTCTGATGAAGCCACCTCTTATGACGATGATCTGCAAGGTAAAGATGATGAAGTTGAGCAAGTCAATCTTGATGATGAAGATGAATTTGCCGATTTGCCTGAAGACGCCAAAAACGCCGTTAATGACTTACTTGATGTAGCAGATCAAGCCATTCGCATCAAAGATCAATTTAGCCATACCGTGGTAAAAGGCGATAGTCTGAAAGATGTGCTAGAGCAATCTGGGCTAGAAGATGAAACCAGTAAAACCCTTATTGCTGCTTATCCCGAGCTAAAAAATCTTAAAGCGGGACAGCAATTCTATTGGATTTTAGATAAAGACGGCGAATTAGAATACCTAAACTGGCTAGTTTCTGAAAAAGAAGAACGAATTTATGAACGCACTGCGGAAGGCAAATTTAAACGCCAAATCTTGCAGAAAAAAAGCGTATGGAAAAAAGAAGTGCTAAAAGGGCAAATCAAAGGCTCATTTTCTAGCAGCTTAAAAGCACAAGGGCTAAATTCAAAACAAATAAGCCAATTAGGCAGCGCTTTGCAATGGCAAATTAGTATGAAAAAACTCAAACAAGGTGATAAATTTGCCGTGCTCGTTTCCCGTGAATATTTGGATAACAAACTCACCGGGCAAGGTAATGTGGAAGCCATTCATATTAGCTCGGGCGGAAAAAGTTACTATGCCATTCAATCTAGCAATGGTCGCTATTATAATCGTCAAGGGGAAACCCTTGGTAAAGGCTTTGCGCGCTACCCTATGCAACGCCAAGCGCGTGTATCCTCGCCATTCAATCCAGCAAGACGCCACCCTGTTACAGGGCGAATTCGTCCACATAACGGCGTGGATTTCTCAATGGCAATCGGCACACCGGTTATCGCCCCTGCTGATGGTATTGTCGAAAAAGTGGCATATCAAGCCAACGGTGCAGGGCGCTATATTATGATCCGCCACGGTCGTGAATACCAAACCGTTTATATGCACCTAAGCCGCCCATTAGTCCGAGCGGGGCAACGTGTAAAACGGGGTGAACGCATTGCCCTTTCCGGCAATACCGGGCGTTCAACTGGCCCACATTTACATTATGAATTTCATATTAACGGTCGCCCGGTTAATCCGCTCACGGTGAAATTGCCGGGTACAAGTAGCCAAATGTCCACCGCTGAACGCAAACAATTCTTGGTGAAAGCCAAAGAAGCAGAGCGTAAATTAAAAATCTAAGCAAAAAATAAGTGCGGTGCTTTTTGATAAAATTTTTGCAAAAAGCACCGCACTTTTGTTTTGCTAAAAATTTGCTATGAATATTGATAAGCCTTGAATAAGGCACTAATCGAAAATCTCTAGGCTTTCCCAGATTTCGTCCACGCGTTTAACCACATCAGGATCTTTTTTAATAGGAATGCCCCACTCGCGGTTAGTTTCGCCCGGCCATTTATTGGTGGCGTCAATGCCCATTTTAGAACCTAGCCCAGCAATCGGCGAGGCAAAATCCAAATAATCAATGGGTGTGTTTTCCACAATGGTGCAATCGCGCGCAGGATCGCTACGCGTGGTGATCGCCCAGATCACATCTTTCCAATCTCTAGCGTTAATATCATCATCACACACGATGACAAACTTGGTGTACATAAATTGGCGTAAGAAAGACCAAACGCCCATCATTACACGCTTAGCGTGGCCAGCATATTGTTTTTTCATCGTTACCACCGCAAGACGGTAAGAGCAACCTTCAGGCGGTAAATAAAAATCCACAATTTCAGGGAATTGCTTTTGCAAAATCGGGATAAACACTTCGTTTAACGCTTCGCCCAAAATCGCTGGTTCATCAGGCGGCCGCCCGGTATAAGTGGAATGATAAATCGGGTTTTGCCGCATTGTTATATGGGTAACGGTAAACACGGGGAAATATTCTTGCTCATTGTAATAGCCCGTGTGATCGCCATATGGCCCTTCTAAAGCGGTTTCATTCGGATCAATATACCCCTCTAGCACAATTTCAGCACTGGCAGGCACTTCAAGATCATTGCTCACCGATTTCACCACTTCCGTTTTGTTGCCACGCAGTAATCCAGCAAACGCATATTCAGAAAGGCTATCCGGCACAGGCGTTACAGCGGCCAAAATCGTTGCAGGATCAGCGCCTAATGCCACCGAAACAGGAAAAAGTTTATCTGGATATTGTTCTTTCCATTCTTGAAAATCTAATGCGCCCCCACGGTGCGAGAGCCAACGCATAATCAATTTATTTTTGCCGATTAACTGTTGGCGGTAAATACCCAAATTTTGTCGTTTTTTATTCGGCCCTTTAGTAATGGTTAGCCCCCAAGTGATAAGCGGTGCGATGTCATCTTTCCAACATTGCATAATCGGCAAGCGGTATAAATCCACGTCATCGCCTCTGAGTACAATATCCTGACAAGGTGCTTTGCTTAACACTTTCGCTGGCATATTTAGCACTTGTTTATATTGTGGCAAGGTTGACCATAAATCCTTAAACCCTTTTGGTGGCTCTGGCTCTTTTAGAAAGGCGAGCAGTTTTCCTACTTCACGCAAGGCGGACACATCATTCTGCCCCATTCCAAGCGCCACGCGCTTTGCCGTGCCAAATAAATTGCACAGCACGGGCATCTCAAATCCTTTTGGATTTTCAAATAATAACGCTGGCCCACCAGCACGCAAAGTGCGGTCGGAAATTTCGGTCATTTCCAAATAAGGATCGATTTCTTGCGAAATGCGTTTTAATTCGCCTTGTTCTTCTAACAGCTGCAAAAAATCGCGTAAATTCTTATATTTCATCAATGCTTACTCAATGCAAAAATTAATGCTTCATTGTTATAAAGATCGCTTTGCAACGCAAGTGCTTTTGCGATTTTTCCCTAGATTGGGTAGAATGTGCGGTAATTTTATCAGAATAAATTAATTAAAATGACAAAGAAAAAACCAAAACAAACATCAAATACTATTGCCTTAAATAAACGTGCTAGACACGAATATTTTATTGAAGATGAAATTGAAGCGGGACTTTCCTTGCAAGGCTGGGAAGTAAAATCAATGCGCGCAGGCAAAGCGAATATTAGCGACAGTTATATTATTTTTAAAAATGGCGAAGCCTATTTATTTGGTGCGACCATTCAGCCATTAAGCGTAGCATCAACCCATATTGTGTGCGATCCAACGCGTACGCGTAAGTTATTGTTAAAACAGCGAGAATTAGCTTCCCTCTTCGGCAAAGCAAACCGTGATGGCTTTACCATTGTTGCCCTTTCTCTTTATTGGAAAGGCCCTTGGGCAAAAATCAAAATTGGTGTCGCGAAAGGGAAAAAACAACACGATAAACGTGATGACATTAAAGATCGCGAATGGAAAGTTGCCAAAGATCGTATTATGAAAAATGCGATGCGAAATTAATTTCACCTCAATAATAAGTGCGGTGGGAAATTAGCGAATTTTTAAATTAGCCCTTGTAAACACAGGGGCTAATTTTTTATAAAGATTAATATTTACCCCGTTTTGCCCAACAGCAAAGACAAAATCCCCGCCGCAATCAACGGCCCGACAGGAATACCGCCCACAAAGGCGACACCTAAAATTGTGCCAACTAATAATCCTGTGAGCAAAGTCGGCTGCGCGCCCATTAGGTTTACCCCACGTCCACCAAACCACGCCACCAGCACGCCCACGGCAATGGCTAAAAACATTTTCCAGTTCAACAGCTCAGTAAAAGCAGGCAAAGGAATTTTGCCAGAAATAATCGGGCTAAGTACGCCGATAGTGAGAATAATAATGCCGATATTTAAACCATATTTTTCCATAAAAGGAATATATTTAGCTAAAAAGGTTTGTTGCATTAATAGCAAAATCGTCGCCGAAATGGTGATTGAACTGTTGTTACCTAACACGCCAAGCAAAATTAAAATCACCAGTAGTAAGGCGATTGCGTTAAATTGTAATGACATCATTGCCTCAAAAATTCTCAAAAAAAGCACCGCACTTTTACTGTGCGTCAGATGTTGGGATTATACTCTTTTTATTTGTCTAATTCATAAAAAATAAGGCTCGTTATGAGCCTTATCAATTATTTCACTTTAAATTTTAATAAGCGATTGGCATTGCTCACCACGGTGATGGAAGACAACGCCATTGCCAGTCCGCCAATCATTGGGTTAAGCAAAATACCAAACAAGGGATACAACAACCCAGCGGCAATAGGTATGCCTAAAATGTTGTAAATAAATGCGCCAAACAGATTTTGCTTCATATTGCGTAAGATGCCTTTGGAAAGGCAAAGCGCATCAGCCACGGCAGAAATATTGTGGCGCATTAAGGTTAACTCTGCAGTTTCTATGGCAATATCCGAACCGCTGCCCATTGCGATACTCACGTCTGCTTGAGCAAGGGCTGGCGCATCATTAATGCCGTCTCCCACCATCACGACGTTGCGGCCTTCTTGCTGTAATGCTTTGATGATATTCGCTTTTTCAGCAGGCAACACGCCTGCGATCACGCTGTCAATCACGGTGCCTTGCGCCAATGCGCGAGCCGTTTTTTCTTGATCACCGGTGAGCATCACCAAATGATAGCCCTGTTCGTGCAAACGCTGTAAGGCATTCACTGAATCTTCACGCAAAGGATCGCTTAGCACAAATAGCCCAGCTAATTGGCGATTGATCGCGAAAAAGACCACCGTTGCGCCACGTCCTGTTTGTTGCTGAAAGATCGCCATTGCAGGCTGAATATCCACGCCTTGCTGCGTCATTAAGGCTTGGTTACCTAGCAATAATTCAAGCCCTTCCACTTCCCCACTCACCCCTAAACCTTGCAAGGTGGCAAAGGCGTGAAGTGGTTTGAGCTCACCTTGATTTTCTTGATTAAACTGCACTATACCTTTGGCTAATGGGTGGTTTGAACCCTGTTCTAGGCTTGCTGCAAGCTGGCTAACTTGCATTTCTGAATAATCATTAAAGCAATAAAGTGCGGTGATTTTTGGTGAACCTTTTGTCAGCGTCCCTGTTTTGTCAAAAACAATGGTATCGGCGCTAGCGGCTTTTTGTAAAGCATCGGCATCGCGCACTAAAATGCCTAATTCTGCGGCACGCCCAATGCCTGAAATGATCGACATTGGTGTCGCTAGCCCTAAGGCACAAGGGCAGGCAATAATGAGGACGGTAGTAAAAATCACCAAACTATAAGAAAATTGTGGCGCTGGCCCCAGAATATACCAAACCAAGGCGGCGACTAAAGCAATGGTAATCACCACAGGGACAAAAACCGCTGAAATTTTGTCTGCCAGTTGTCCCATTTTTGGCTTGCTACTCTGCGCTTGACGCACTAATTTGATGATATTAGCCAAGGTGGTTTGCTCACCAATTTGTTCTGCGCGGTAAATCACCGTACCATCTGAAATAAGCGTTCCTGCACTGATTTTATCCCCTGCCTGTTTTTGCACGGGTATAGGCTCGCCTGTTAGCATACTTTCATCAAACCAGCCTTGCCCTTCTGTAATTGTGCCGTCCACCGCCACACGTTCGCCTGTTTGCAAGCGTAACTGCATTCCTGCTTGCACTTTCGCAAGGGGAATATCTTGCGTGCCTTGTGGTGTAACCAGATGTACGGTTTTCGGGGTAAGATCAAGCAAGCGCGCCAAGGCCTGTGAAGAATGTTGCTTCGCCTTAGCTTCAAACATTTTGCCTAAATTGATGAAACCAATGATCATCGCTGCTGCTTCAAAATATAAATGACGGGCATTTTCAGGGAAAAACTCAGGCTTAATGCAAACAAACATTGAATAAAGCCAAGCAGTGCCAGTGCCTAGCGCCACAAGGGTATCCATTGTAGCGGTGCGATTGAGCAAATTCTGCCACGCCTTTTGATAAAAATGTTTGCCTGTCACAATCATCACCAACAAGGTCAGCACACCCACCGCGAGCCAATAAACACGATTGTTTTGATTCACGCTCATTGTGCCACCAAGCAAGCCCCAAAGCATTAATGCAGCCCCTAAACCAAGGGCAACAATGCCTTGCCATTTACGCTGTTTTACTTCGTGCGCACTTTTGGTTTGCTGTTTTTCCGCACGCAGCACGTCATCATTGACGACTTCTGCGCCATAGCCTGCTTGCTGTACAGCGGCAACAAGGGATTGCGGTGTGGCATTGCCACTCACTAAGGCTGTTTGTTCCGCTAAATTCACTTGCACTTGGGCAACCTGTGGCACGGCTTGCAAAGCTTTTTGCACTTTCATTACACAAGCGGCACAGCTTAAGCCATCAAGTAAAAGGGTAACCTGATCCTGATGTTGTTCAACTACCACAGGATCAGGTTTTAAGGTTTCTGTGGAAGATTCGGGTAGCGAACTTACTTTGCCGAGTTATCCGCAAGACGTGCTTGATAACCTGCTTCAACAATAGCATTAATCAACACTTGCGGATCAACATCGCCCACTACAACCGCTTTATCTAAACTCACTTCGGCACTTTGCACGCCAGAAATGCCATCTAAGGTTTTCTGTACGGATTTTACGCAATGTTGGCAAGATAAATCGCTTAACGCTAACACAGTAGTTTTCATCTTTTTCTCCTTCTAATAAAAATTTTGCATAGCATAAACCTTAACATAGGGTTAGGGTCAAGGTAAAAGTCAGAGTTTGATAGTTACGAAAATTTGTCACCAAGTTTCTTTTACAGGCAGAAATAACTATTCAATCAGGCAAATTTCGCGTATAATATGCGCCCTAAAATTGCAACTCAAATTCAATAAAACATCAAGAGGTTAATATGAAAGTCAGTCAGTCAGTCAGTCAGTCAGTCAGTCAGTCAGTCAGTCAGTCAGTCAGTCAGTCAGTCAGTCAGTCAGTCAGTCAGTCAGTCAGTCAGTCAGTCAGTCAGTCAGCGTAGTGGTACGTTTAAATTAAGTCAACTTACTTTTCTTATTCTTTGTGGATTAAATGCCGCACTTCCAACTTATTCCTTTGCTGCGAATAGCTTACCGAACGGCATTGTTATTGGGATCAATAATATTGCTATCGGCGAAGCAAGTTTTGCGACAGGAACCAACAGTCAAGCGATCGGAAATAATGCGATTGCAACGGGTGGAAATTTAGACCGTGAGGCGTTTGTTAAAGAGAAAGAGAAATATGCCACACTGCTCACTCAAATAAAACAAGCCACGATTGAGGTGGATGCCGCACAGGAAAAAGTGAACAAGAATGAGCTCGATCAGGGTTTAATAACGCAAAATATTGAAAAATATAATGCCTTGCTAGCCAATGTAGAAAAAAAGTTGCAGCAGAAACAGCAACTCAATCAAGCAAAAGCGGAAAAACAGACCGCACTTTCGGATCGTCAAACAGAATTAAGTCATCAAGAAGATGCTTTTGCTCATAATAGTTTTACCACAGAAGGGCGTTCTGCCTACCTTAATTTCGTTAATATTGTCAACTCGCTTGATTGGCAAAAACTCAAGGAGGTGGGTGGTAAAGAAGCATTAGTGAATACCTTAAGAACAGGGATTGAAACCGATTTCTCTGAGTTAGCCTCCAGTTTCACCACACAAGATTATGAAGATATTGTTAATGGCTATATCAATATTCAAGGAAGTTATGCTTATTCGAAAGCACAAATCCAAGACAAATTAAACAATATCAGTCCTTTTGGTGGTTATGGTTATTATGGTTCAGCTCGCCATCAAGATAGCCTGACGACAAGTATTATAAATAATAATAAAAATTATCAGGATACATTTTCTGCACAACAAATTTTAAGGTATGCCAACAATCAAACTCTCTATGAACAGGAAAATAATATTCCTAATCTAGAACTATTACCCTATCCTACTCCGGGTTCGTTTAAAGATCGTGATGAAGAATTCGCTAAATATGAAGAAATTCGTAAAAAAAATGAGGCTCTCCAAAGGGAATATAACCAAAAATATGGTCATCAGATGTCATTAAATGACACTACGTTCCAATTAATTGAAGAGGCAGCCACAAAAAAACTATCAGAAAGCTCAAGCAGTACATTAAATAAAATATTAACCAATTATACTAAGTTTTCAAGCGGTGTAGGACATGCTTCATATTCTACTAATAGTTACACTAGCCATGCCTTCTCAGGACTTAAATTACCGCCTATCAAAGTACAAATCTCAGATTTAGATCTGGGTTATATTATATTCCATCTCCCTGCAACTTTAACAGGCATTACCAGTGATTTAACTTCTACAATATCAAAAAAACAAATAGATGATTTAAAACGGTACACTACAACTTATTCAAACTTTCTCAACAATATTGACTTTGATTCCAGCGATTGGTTACAAGATAAATCCGCTTTTAAAACCCATTTTGATAGAGCAAAAGCATTTTACGATAAAGTTCAAGATCTTACTAACAACCTAACCGCACTAGAAACTGCCGTTGCAGGTAGTAAGGAGCAGAAAGAGCTGACGGCCAATGTGATTCGTTTGCGTAAAGAAATTAAAGATGACATCACAGCAGGCCGAGAAAATGGCGACTCAGTTTATATTTTGGGTAATAATAAAACACTCACTTGGTCAAGTGAAGTAACCAATGCTGTTAATGCAGCTAAAGCTGAGGTTTTGCCTATTTTGAGCGATATACAAAAATATCTGCGCCCTTACGATCCTAATAATAAAGTGATTCAAGCCGTAAAAACGGAAACGGAAAAAATGGGCGATGCCATTGCCAATAAACGCACTGAAATTGCCGCAATCAATGATGAAATTAAGGCGCTAGAGACCCAGATCGCGTCAATCAAGCTTACGCCAGAAGAAGATGCTGCAAATGATAATCGCACCACTGCTCAAGCCGAGTTAGATAAGAAAAAAGCAGAATATGCGGTACTACAAACGGAGCTCGAGAAACAGCGTAATATCTTATTGGGATTAAACAATACCTTACAATCCTCCCCGCTTACCGCAAAAGGAGAAAACGCTCTTGCTCAAGGTACCGATGCTTTTGCCTCTGGCAAAAACAGCATCGCTTTTGGCACAGAAAGCACAGCAAGTGCAGAAAATGCGGTAGCAATGGGCAATAAATCTGTTGCCAGTGGCAAAAATGCGATTGCGATTGGTAATGAAGCTCAGGCTTTGAAAGAAAGCGCTATCGCAATTGGTAATAAAGCTATTGTAAATGGTGAAAGTGCGGTGGGAATTGGCGATCAAATTGGCGTTTCAGGCAATAAAGCCGTTGGTATTGGCGCCAATAGTACAATCACTGGTGATAATGCGGTGAGTATTGGCGCGGAAAATATTGTTGTGCATAAAAATGCGGTTGCCATTGGGACAAATATTACACAAACCGCAGAAAATTCTGTGAATTTAGGCAATGCATCTGCAGCGACAACACAGCGCACGGAGCAAACCGCAGGCACAACAGATTATAATTCTGCTGAAATTCTTGGTTCTATTTATACATTTGCAGCAGGAGAAAATATTCAAGGTGTCGTGACAGTGGGTGATAAAGGTAAGGAGCGCCGTATCCAAAATGTGGCTGCAGGTTTGATTAGCCCTAAGAGTACCGATGCGGTAAATGGTAGTCAGCTATATCAAATGGCTAAAGCCGTTGATGATGGACGCTTAGGATTAGTGAAGCAAGATCCTAACACGCAGCTTATTAGTGTGGCTGGTCAGCGCGGTGGAAATTTGGTGTCTTTTTATAACAATCAAGGTGAAGTACGTCGCTTAACGGGCATTGCTGAAGGGATCGCTCAAACTGACGCCATTAATAAAGCTCAATTTGATCGAGAAGTTGGGCGATTAGATGGGCGCGTAAATCAGGTTGAACGCGATGTGAAAAAGATTAAAGGTTCAGTCTCCACGGCGGTCGCTATGGCAAATATGCCAACCGCAACACGCCCAGGGCAAAGCTATCTTTCTGCGGGTACAGGTTATAGCAATGGTACAACGGCAATTTCCGTAGGATTAAGTCATCTTTCTGATAATGGAAGAATTACCTATAAATTCAGTGGAGGTGCCTCGCAGCGCGGCAATGTTGCGTTTGGTGCAGGTATCGGCTTTGCTTGGTAATTAAAGTTTGGATAATAGTTCAAAATAATAAAAGGATAACACAATGAAAAAATTATATTTATTTACAACTTGCTTATTTTGGGGCGTTTTTAATACCGCGATGGCCTCTACAGCCTTAATAAAAGATAAATCCCATTACGAAAATGCAACACTTTCTGTGAATTATAAGGGAAACATTGGGGAATTTTCACAGCTCCTTGCTCAAAAATTAGGAATAGGTTACTACAGTTTTCAGGCAAATAGCTCAACCCCTATTATTTTGGAAAATACGCCAAAAGAAACAATTAGCCAACTTTTCGAGCATATAAATCAACAGCTAAAAGGACAATATCTGCGCTTTGATATACTCAATGATAATGTGGTTCTTACGTTAGTTGGAGAAAATACACAACGGTTGGAAAAACCTCAGTTTATCAGTGAGATTACTTATCAAGCGGAGAAACAAGCACCATTTTCAAATATTGAATTTCAAGAGAAAGGGGTGCCCACTTCTGAACCACAATCAACAATTCAAGAAATTGCTGATCCCACAAAAGATAAGCAAGCCACTGAAAAGCAAAGCACTGGGACAGAAGCCGACTCCCCAAAGCCTTCGCTCTCCCAGTAAAGAATGATGCAGCAGTGGCTCAAACGCCGATGCCTACTGTGGAGAGTAAAAGCCAAACGCAACAGGCTAATAATAAACAGGTGGATAAAAAACAACTTGATAAATTGCAATATATTTTAAATATAAGCCAAGATGCAGATCTCTTGGCAAAATATAGCAAACGTAAGCAGCCTGTTTATCAAGTAGAAAATAGAGAGGCGATTAAGCTGGAGACAATTCGTAGCACAAAAATTAGTACATTTTTGATTTTTTTGCCTGATGTGAATACGGCTCAATATGAAATAAAAGGCAAATTCCAAGACATTGTTAAATTAGATAATATTGTGGCAATTTTACATCGACAAAAACAGCCTCCAAGTCATATAAAAATCATTGCGCCAAATGGCACGGCTGTTCTAACTAAAATAAACTGATCTGCTCAAGGATATAAGGCTGGCATTCAAGAAGTTGATGTCAGCTTTTTGATATCAAATTAGTAAGCATAAAATTCTCCAAAAAATCCAACCGCTCTTTTCCTGTGTAAACTGTTGCTCTGCCCTCTCTGGCGAAGCCAATTAAGGTAAGTTGGCTTTGTTTGGCTTGTTGTACGGCAAGGGCGGTCGCAGCGGAGATGGCGGCTAGACATTCAATGCCAACGCTTACGACTTTCTGTACCATTTCATAACTCGCACGGCTGGAAATTAGCACAAAACCTTGTTGCTTCGGTTGTGTGGCGTACCAGCCTAAGAGTTTATCCAGGGCGACGTGACGACCCACATCTTCGCGAATGGCGAGCAAATTGCCGTGCAAATCGAAAAACGCGGCAGCGTGGGTTGAACCTGTTTGTTGTCCAAGCTGTTGGGCTGAATGTAATTTTTTCAGGCAACCGTCAAGAAGAGAAATATCCAAAACATAAGTGCGGTGCAAAATAGGCAAGTTTTTGTGGATTTGATCAAGCTGTTCTGTGCCACAAATGCCGCAGCCCGTTCTTCCTGCTAGAGTTCGGCGGCGTTCTTTGAGCGCGACAAAACAGCGTGTGGCAATTTCTATTTGTACTTCAATTCCGTTGCAGGTTTCTTCTACGTCAATGCCATAAATGTCCGCTGGCTTTTCGATAATGCCTTCGGTTAAAGAAAAGCCAAGGGCAAAATCTTCCAAGTCTTGTGGGGAACACATCATTACGGTGTGGCTAATGCCGTTATACACTAAGGCAACAGGGGTTTCTACCGCTAAGGTTTCTTCTTTTTCTTGCCAAAGTGATGTGTATTGAGAATGTTTATTATTTGTTAATTTTTTGAAAAAATTAACTGTTGATTTTGTGATCCAGCTCAAGAATTTTTCCTTTCTAATCAAGATTACTTATAGATTTTAGGCGTGAAAAGGCGTATCCTAGCCACAGTATTACGTTGTGTTAATTGTAATACAATTTAACAACAAACTATACTGTAACTGAATTATTTCATTTGTGAAAATGTGCTATTTGCCGTTGTATTTTGCTAAATAAAAATTTGAAATATTCAGCTAACCTGAACGAATATCTATATAAAAAACAAATCTACTACTACACAATAACACAACAATTTTGTTGGTTAAGGAGTATCTCTATGCAGGTCACAAGAAGAAAATTCTTTAAGATCTGTGCAGGTGGTATGGCAGGGACGTCTGCGGCGATGTTGGGCTTTGCTCCAGCAACAGCTTTAGCAGCTCCTCGCGAATACAAGTTATTACGCGGTAAAGAAACCCGTAATACCTGCACCTATTGTGCCGTAGGCTGTGGTATGTTGTTATACAGCTTAGGTGATGGCGCAAAAAATAGCGTGGGTAAACTTTATCACATTGAAGGGGACCCCGATCATCCAGTAAGCCGTGGGGCGCTTTGTCCGAAAGGGGCAGGTGCATTGGATTATGTAAATAGCCCACGCCGTGTAAAATACCCTGAAGTGCGTGAAGCAGGTTCAAGCGAGTGGAAACGCATCTCTTGGGAAGAAGCCATTGAGCGTATCGCAAAACATATGAAAGCAGACCGCGATGCCAACTTTGTGTTAAACAATGAAAATGGCACGCCTGTGAATCGTTGGATGACGTCAGGTTTCTTAGCAGGCTCTGCTTGTAGTAATGAAACGGGCATCTTAACGCAAAAATTTGTGCGCTCACTCGGTATGATTTATACCGACAACCAAGCGAGTATCTGACACGGACCAACGGTAGCAAGTCTTGCTCCATCATTTGGTCGCGGTGCGATGACCAACCACTGGGTTGATATTAAAAACTCTGATTTAGTAATCGTAATGGGCGGTAACGCTGCGGAAGCTCACCCTGTTGGGTTCCGTTGGGCGATTGAAGCGAAAAAACAAAATGGTGCGAAGTTAATGGTGGTTGATCCACGCTTTAACCGTACAGCTTCAGTTGCAGATATTTATATGCCATTACGTTCTGGAACAGATATTGCATTTTTATCTGGCGTTATTCGTTATTTATTAGAAAAAGATCAAATTCAACACGAATATGTTAGACATTATACGAATGCGGCATTCCTCGTTGATGAGAACTTCAAGTTTGAAGACGGCTTGTTCTCAGGCTATGATCCTGAAACACGTAAATATGATCGTTCAACTTGGCGTTATCAATTTGATGCGGAAGGCCAGCCTATTCGAGATCTGACCTTACAACACCCTCGTTGCGTGATTAATCTGTTAAAAGATCACGTTTCTCGTTATACCCCTGAAATGGTAGAACGTATCACGGGTACACCACAAAAAAGTTTCTTACAATTCTGTGAAGAAATTGCCAAAACCTCTGCCCCTGACAAAGCGGCAACCTTTATGTACGCATTAGGTTGGACTCAACATACTGTGGGTTCACAAAATATTCGTACAATGGCGATGATCCAGTTATTACTCGGTAATATCGGGGTTTCTGGCGGTGGTGTAAATGCGTTGCGTGGACACTCAAATGTACAAGGGATTACGGATTTAGGTTTATTCCCACATATGTTGCCGGGTTATATTCCATTGCCAACCGAAGCGGATACCAGTTTAGAAAATTTCCTAAACCGTATTACGCCAAAAACAATGATGAAAGATCAGGTGAACTACTGGCAAAATACGCCGAAATTTATGGTAAGTATGCTGAAAACCTTCTTTGGTGAAAAAGCTACTGCTGAAAATGAATTCGGCTACCATTATTTACCAAAATTGCCGAAAGGCGGTATGGATCAAATGCGCTACATTGATGAAATGTATCAAGGTCGTGTAAATGGTTATTTCTGCCAAGGAATGAACCCTGTTGCCTCTTATCCAAATTCAGGCAAGATCATCAAAGCCTTAAGTAATTTGAAATACTTGGTGATTATGGATCCGTTAATTACGGATACCTCGGAATTCTGGAAAAACTACGGTGAATTTAATGATGTGAAAACAGAAGAAATTCAAACCGAAGTATTCCGCTTACCAACCACTTGTTTCGTGGAAGAACACGGCTCAATCGCCAACTCTGGTCGTTGGTTACAATGGCACTGGAAAGCTGTTGAGCCGCCATTTGAAGCGAAAAGCGATGGTGAAATTCTTTCTGAATTAAGAGCTGCATTGATCGAGCTTTATCACAAAGAAGGTGGCGTATCACTGGATACCCTTGAAGCGATGAGCTGGAACTATGACAATCCGCTTGAACCAAAAGCAGAAGAAGTGGCGAAAGAAATGAACGGCTATGCCTTACAAGATCTCCTTGATTCCAACGGCAATGTGATCTTGAAAAAAGGCGAGCTACTTTCAAGTTTCGCACAAATGCGTGCTGATGGTAGCACTTCAGGTGCTTGCTGGATTTATACTGGTCAATGGACACAAAAAGGTAACCAAATGGCGAATCGCGATAACGCCGATCCATCTAACTTAGGTAATACCCTCGGTTGGGGTTTCGCGTGGCCGATGAACCGCCGTATTATCTATAACCGTGCAAGTGCAGACTTATCCGGTAAGCCGTGGAATCCAAAACGCCAGTTGATTAAATGGAATGGCAAAAACTGGAACTATGTGGACGTGGCAGACTTCGGTACAGCACCACCAAATAGTTCTACCCTACCATTTATTATGCAACCTGAAGGGGTAAGTGGTTTATTCGTGCGTGAACGTATGGCTGACGGCCCGTTCCCAGAACATTACGAACCAATTGAAACTCCGATTGGAACTAACCCACTACATCCAAATGTGGTTTCTAGCCCTGTTGCTCGTATCTTGGAAAGTGATAAACCGGATATTGGTAGTTCAGAAGAATTCCCTTATGTAGGTACAACTTACCGATTAACTGAGCATTTCCACTTCTGGACGAAAAACGTATTACTCAATGTGATTGCACAGCCAGAACAATTCGTGGAAATCAGCGAAGCCTTGGCACAAGAAAAAGGCATTAGCAATGGGGATTATGTCAAAGTAACCTCTAAACGCGGATACATCAAAGCAGTAGCCGTGGTAACCAAACGTATCCGCCCACTCACTGCCGATGGCAAAGCCGTGCATACCGTAGGTATTCCAATTCACTGGGGCTTTGGCGGTATTGGTAAACAAGGTTTCTTTGCCAATAACCTCACCATTCGTGCAGGTGATGCAAATACACAAACACCGGAATCAAAATGTATGTTGGTAAATATTGAGAAAGTGGGGGCATAATATGGGAACTATTCAATCGCAAGATATTATTAAAGCCTCTGCAACATCGGGATTAACACCACCACCTCACGCTCGAGATCATCAGCTTGAAGTGGCAAAACTGATTGACGTTACCACTTGTATCGGCTGTAAAGCCTGCCAAGTGGCTTGTTCAGAATGGAATGATCTTCGTGCCGAGCCGGAAAAATGTATCGGCTCATACGATAACCCGATTGATCTCAATGCCAAAGCTTGGACGGTGATGAAATTCAACGAAGTTGAAGAAAATGACCGTCTAGAATGGCTGATCCGTAAAGATGGCTGTATGCACTGTAGTGAACCGGGCTGTTTAAAATCTTGCCCATCACCGGGTGCGATTATTCAGTATGCAAACGGCATCGTTGATTTCCAATCAGATAAATGTATCGGTTGTGGTTACTGTATCGCAGGTTGTCCATTCAATATTCCAAGAATGAACCCTGAAGATAACCGTGTGTACAAATGTACGCTTTGTGTTGATCGCGTTACCGTGGGTCAAGAACCCGCTTGTGTGAAAACCTGTCCAACAGGCGCAATTCATTTCGGTACAAAAGAAGAAATGAAACACTATGCGGAAACTCGCATTGCGGATCTCAAATCCCGTGGTTATGAAAATGCAGGGCTTTATGATCCAGAAGGCGTGGGCGGCACACACGTTATGTATGTGTTACATCACGCTGACAAGCCAGAGCTTTACTCAGGCTTACCGAAAGATCCACAAATTGACGTGACCGTGAAATTATGGAAAGACGTATTGAAACCAGTTGCAGCGGTGGCAATGGGAGGCTTAGTGCTTTCTGAAATTGCGCACTATCTTGCAGTTGGGCCAAATACGGAAGATCTAGAAGAACACGAAGAAGTCGTGCCAGAAGACGAACAAGCACATAAAGGAGGCGAAAATGAGTAAAGTTAAGATCAGCAACGATCAACGAGTTGTTCGCCACAAATTGCCTGCGCGTTTAAGTCACTGGTTACTTGTAATCTGTTTCTTCACCACAGGCTTATCAGGGCTTGCATTCTTCTTCCCTGATTTTGCTTGGCTAACGGAAATCTTAGGTAACCCAAGAATTGCCCGTTTTATCCACCCATTCACCGGGATAATAATGTTTATTGCCTTTATCAATCTTTGCTTGATTTACTGGCCTTACAACATTCCTGAAAAAAATGACTGGGTATGGCTAAAAAATATTAAAGAAGTCTTAAAAGGCAACGAACACGCCGTTTCAGACAACGGAAAATATAATTTAGGGCAAAAAATGCTATTCTGGACCTTAATCCTTGCAATGGTTACCCTACTAACAACAGGAATTATTATGTGGCGACAATATTTCTCCCATAATTTCCCAATTCCTGTTATCCGCATTGCCATTTTGCTGCACTCAGCCAGTGCCTTTATGCTCTTTACTGGTATTATGGTACATATGTATATGGCATTCTGGGTGAAAGGCTCTATTCGTGGAATGGTTGAAGGTTGGGTAACGGTACGCTGGGCGAAAAAACATCACCCACGCTGGTTCCGTGAAGACATTCTGCCAGAACTTGAAAAGGAAGCCGCAGAAAAAGCGAAAGAAAAGCACGCTAAATAATTAGCAATGGTAAAGTGCGGTGGTTTTTTGCAAAATTTTGCAAATTTACACCGCACTTTCTTTATTGACGAACGTTAATGAAAAATTATGAGTATAAAAATCCTACCAAAAGATGAAATTGTACAAGCTGCCAGCTCTTTTCATCACCCGATTCTTTTATTTTCCAACCCGAAAAATCTTTACCAACGCCGCGCCGAACGCCTACGTTCTTTAGCACAAAATCACCCAATGGCGGATTACCTTAACTTCGCCGCCAATATTGTTGATTGCCAGCTTGCGCTACTGAATGAACAGCCCGTTACGCAGAAAATTGAAATCAGCACGGAAACCAGCGTTCCCCTTGACATCACAAAATGGCAGCGCGATCCCCAATGGCGAGATTTGCTGCGCGCCTTACTCAATAAAATGAAAAATAATGGCAATGAAAGCGTACAAGCCACCATTGAGAATTTAGAAAAAGCCTCCGACAGCGAGCTTGAACAACTTGCTGACAAACTGCTTGCGCAACAATTTTCTGAAGTCAGCAGCGACAAAGCCTTATTTATTTGGGCGGCACTTTCCCTTTATTGGATTCAGCTTGCTCAACAATTACCGCAAAATAGTAAAATGGAAAGCGGTGAACACCTTCATCTTTGCCCTGTATGCAGTGCGCCGCCGACAGCCAGCGTAGTCCATTTTGGCTCAGAACAAGGCTTGCGTTATGTGCATTGCTCTCTTTGCGAAAGTGAATGGAATGTGGTGCGTAGCAAATGCACCAACTGCAATCACACAGGGAAATTGGATTATTGGTCAATCGACAGTGAATCTGCGCCAGTGAAAGCAGAAAGCTGCGGCGATTGCCATAGTTATCTGAAAATGATGTATCAAGAAAAAGATCCTTATGTGGAAGCCATTGCCGATGATCTGGCAAGCATCTATCTTGATATAGAAATGGAAGAAAAAGGCCTTGCGCGCAGTGGTTTAAATCCGTTTATGTTTCCAAATGAAGAAGGATAAAAATAAACGATTAGCTTGCAATTAAGCCATAACAAGCAATCCCAATAAACAATATTTCCATTTTATAAAGTGCGGTAGAAAATTTTAAAATTTTTCACCGCACTTTTAATTTTTTAATTGGGAAAAATAAATATATCAGCACAATTTTAAATACAAAAAAAGTGGTTAAGTTGCCTTAACCACAAATATGAATAAAATATTTTCGTTTAGCTTTATCTCAATAAAATCAAGATAAATCTGACTCATTGTAAAAAAAAAAAAAAAAAAACAACTAAAATCGTAAAAAAATTTAAAATTTTTATTTTTTCATTTATTTTACAAAAAAGAACCGATTTTCTTTCCCACCAAGAAAAATTCTCAGAATCCTTATTTTTCAGTGATGATTTGTTTTTCGATTTGCTCAACACGGCTATAAATCACGCCATTCATTAGCTGTGTTTTCACCCGCTCTCCCACTTGCACTTGATGAGAATCAGTAATCGCAATGCCTTGTTCATTTTCAGAAATGGAATAACCACGGGAAAGAATTTTCAGCGGGCTTAATCCGTCCAAGCGTTGGCACAAGGTGGCAAAACGCCCCTGTTTATTTGTCAGCAGTTTTTCTGCACCAAAATCTAACCGCACTTTTAATTGTTGCAAATGTTGCGCCTGTTTTTGTAAGCGATACGGCAGCGGATTATTATTCAGTCGCTCATTAAGTGCGGTGAAATTTTGCTGTTTTTTTACCAAATAATGCTGCATTGCGAGCCTTAAACCATAGCCTAGCTGTTGGATCTGGGCTTTTTGCTGATTAAGCTGTTTTTGCGGGTGGCGATTTTGCAAGTGTTGGCTCAGTTGCTGTAATCCTTGTTGTTTCGCGGAAAGACTGCGTTCCATTGCCAAATGCAAACGCTGGTGTTGCACGGCAATTTGCTGTTGCGATTTTTCCACTGCCCGTTGCATTGCAAATTGCAAACGGTAAGCAAGCTGTTCTAGCTGGGCTTTTTGTTGATTCAGCTGAATTTGCGGATGACGATTTTGCAAACGCCATACAAGCTGATTTAAGACTTGGCTTTTTTCATTAAATAGACGATCTAACGCCATTTCTAAGCGCTGACGTTTATAGTTAAGCTGTTGCAATAATTCTTGCTGATCACGGCTCACTAATTCTGCTGCGGCAGAGGGCGTGGGCGCACGCACATCAGCCACAAAATCGGCAATGGTAACATCGGTTTCGTGTCCCACCGCGCTGATCACAGGGATCACAGAATTAAAAATCGCACGCGCCACGGCTTCTTCATTGAAACACCATAAATCTTCTAGAGAACCGCCACCGCGCCCGACAATTAGCACATCCACTTCTTGACGGCGGTTGGCAAGTTCGATCATTTGCACAATTTCATCGGTAGCCTCTTTGCCTTGCACAGCGGTGGGATAAATCACCACATTCAGGCTCGGATCGCGCCGCTGTAAAATATGCAAAATATCTTGCAACGCCGCCCCTGTTGGTGAAGTGATCACGCCTACTTTGCGGCTAAAGTGCGGTAGATTTTTTTTCAGATTTTGCGCAAACAATCCTTCCGCTGCCAATTTCATTTTTAAAGCTTCAAACTGCTGTTGTAACAAGCCCTCACCTGCAGGATGCATACTGTCGATAATCAGCTGATAATCACCGCGTGGCTCGTATAAGCTCACACTGGCACGCACCAACACTTGCATTCCATTTTGCGGACGAAACGGCACGCGCAGATTTTTCATTCGGAACATTGCGCAACGCACTTGGGCATTTTCATCTTTCAAGGTGAGATACCAATGCCCCGAAACAGGTTGGGTGAAATTGGAAATTTCCCCCGTGAGCCACACTAGCCCAAGCTGGCCTTCCAATAATTGGCGAGCCTGCTGATTGAGCTGTGAAACGGAATAAATCGCACTATTCTCCATTTTTAATCCAACAATACCCAGCCATCATCAAGCCAGTTGCATAGGCTGTCTAACAATAATTCCATTACACTTTCTTTATCTTGCACGTCAAGCATTAAGGCTTGCAAATCGCCTAAGCCAAGGCTTTCGCCATCTGCTAAGCGTTTTAAAATTTGTGCTTCAAGGGGATTGAGTTCATCTAGCCATTCGCCATTGGCATAAATACGCAACGGATGCTCGGTGTAAAGCAATTTGCAATTATTATCTTGTGAAAGCAAACAATCTTCCTCCAAAAGCGACCGCACTTCGTCAGGATCGCACTCCCCTTCCGTTGGCAATAATTCGTAGCGTCTGCTACTTACTGTGCTTGCTAAGGCTTGTTTGAATAAAGCGTCAAATTGCGGGCTTTCCGCAAGGCTGGCAAGAAATTGTTGCTTAATGGTGGCGATATTTTGCTGTGCCAATAAACCTGTGGGTTGAAGATTAGGGCTAAGGCGCAGTGGAATTAAAAATTCGCTTAGATCCAATTCTAAATTCGGTTGATTAAAAGCTTTGCCCACATTTTCAAAAATATCCGCTAAATTAGGATAACGTAAGCCGAAAGAGAACGTCAGGCAATCATCTTGCGCCACGCCATAATGGGATAAACGCGAAGGCACATAAAGCACATCACCGGGTGCAAGCACTTCATCAAGCACCAATTCGCCCATATCATCAAAAATACGGATCGGCTGGTTCGGCTTGAACTCGGTGGTTGGATCGCACCATTTGCCAAGCTGCCAACGGCGATGTCCGTAACCTTGCACGAGGAACACGTCATATTCATCATAATGTCGCCCTACTGAACCACCTTGCGGCGCGTAAGACACCATAATATCGTCCCGTTGCCATTGCGGAATAAAGCCAAAGGCGTTCCAAAGCTGGCCTAATTCTGGCGACCATTGTTCCATATTTTGCACCAGCACCGTCCATTGTGTTGGCACATCAACAAAATCTTGCTCTGCCAGCGGGCTAACTTTGAGTTCCCAATTCTCATCGATGTGTTGCTTAATTAAGCGCGCGGTAACTTCTTCGCCCTGCGCCAGTTCAATAATATCTTCTGGCTCAAACTGCCCCACAATTTGTGGCAGACCATTGCGAATTAATAAGGGTTTCTTTTGCCAATATTCTTGCAAAAATTGTTCTGGGCTAATGTGATCGGGTAAGCAAAATTTAATCATTGCCTTGTTCCTCTTGAGTTGAAGATGGTGTTGCCAATTGGGATACAGATTGTTGATCTTGGGCTAATTGTTTTGCGCGTTTTTTCGCTTCTTTTTCAGCTTGCTTTTGCGCTTGCTGTTCTTGCAACTGCTGTGCCGCACGCTTACGGCGGATTTCTTTAGGATCAGCCAATAACGGGCGATAAATCTCAATGCGATCGCCATTTTCTAGCACATCGGTGAGCTTCGCAGGGCGGCTGAAAATGCCAATTTTATTTTCGCGTAAATCAATTTCACTAAATTGATGCAAAATACCCGATTGCAAAATCGCCGTTTGCACCGTTGTACCTTGCTCCATATGCAAAGTTTTCAAAAAATAACGATCAGGCAAGGCATAAGCAATTTCAATTTTTAATTTAGACATTAGGCGTAAACCTCCTTAGCGCGTTGCTTAAACGCATCGATCATTTTGCTGGTAAGATGGGTAAAAATCTGCCCGAACGCCATTGCAATAATCGGATTAGAAAATTCAAAATCCAGTTTTAAGGCAATTTTGCAACACTGCTCATCAATTTCCACAAACTGCCATTCCCCTTGTAAAAACTTGAAAGGCCCTTCCACCAACTGCATTTGAATACGCTGATTTTCCACCATTGTATTTTGCGTGGTAAAACGCTGGCGAATGCCTGCCTTGCTGATCACCAATTCTGCCGTGAGCTGATTTTGCTGACGGCTTAGGGTTCGGCTTTCCACGCAGCCCGGCACAAACTCAGGATAGCGTTCATAATTATTCACCAAATCATACATTTGTTTGGCACTGTAAGGCACTAAGGCACTTTGATTAACACTTGGCATTTTATTTATACTTAGTATTTTTCTCTAAAAAAACTTTGCTATTATAGCGAATATCAAACAAAAGTGCGGTGATAAACACACGAAAAAATAAGGAAAAACGATGAATTGGGTCATTTTCGCCATTGGATCAGCATTTTTCGCTGGGCTAACTGCCATTTTAGGCAAACTCGGCGTGGAAGGCATTAACAGCAACCTTGCGACATTTATCCGCACCATTGTGGTACTCGTGGTCGCTGGCGGCATTATTACTCTGCGCAACGAATGGCAACTGCCCCAACATATCGCCACCAAACCCTTTATTTTCCTGCTATTATCTGGTGTTGCCACTGGGCTTTCTTGGCTTTGTTACTACCGCGCCCTACAACTTGCCCCTGCCTCTTGGGTCGCCCCGATTGATAAATTGAGTGTCGTCATCGCCATTGTGCTAGGCGTGGTGCTATTAGGCGAACCAATCAGCTTAAAACTTATCATCGGATCAATTTTAATTTTGAGCGGTGTATTGGTGTTGGCGTTGTAGCTGTTTTTTCGCTACAATAGCCCACTATTTTTTGTCCAGTTAAAGAAAGTATGTCAGAAATTAAACTCATTGTTGGGCTGGCTAACCCCGGCGATAAATATGCCGACACGCGCCATAATGCAGGGGAATGGGTGATTGATCGCCTTGCTCGTCAATTTAATTTTCAGCTGAAAGAAGAAAGTAAATTTTTTGGTAAAACGGCAAGAGCGGTGATTTTTGGCGAAGAAATTCGTTTTCTCGTTCCTACCACCTTTATGAATTTAAGCGGTAAAGCGGTGAGTGCATTAGCCAATTTTTACCGTATTAAACCTGAAGAAATTCTGATTATTCACGATGAGCTTGATCTTCCGCCCGGTGTTGCCAAAATTAAACAAGGGGGCGGACACGGTGGGCATAACGGTTTGCGTGATAGTATTGCTCAGTTGGGTAATAATAAAAATTTTTACCGTCTGCGCGTAGGCATTGGACACCCTGGTGATAAAAATCTGGTTTCTGCCTATGTGCTAGGCAAACCTTCGCCAAGCGATTGGCAACTGATTGACAAAGCCTTAGATGAAGCCGCCGCGTGCGTGGAAATTCTCATCAAAGAAGGCATTACAAAAGCAACAAATCGACTCAATAGCTTTAAAGCGTAAAACACTTAACGCTTTAAAACATAACACAATTAAGGAAACATTATGGGATTCAAATGTGGTATCGTGGGCTTACCAAACGTGGGTAAATCCACCCTTTTTAACGCATTAACAAAAGCAGGTATTGAAGCGGCGAACTATCCGTTCTGTACCATCGAACCAAACACCGGCGTTGTGCCAATGCCAGATCCACGTTTAGACGCATTAGCGGAAATCGTTAAGCCTGAACGTGTATTGCCAACCACAATGGAATTTGTGGATATTGCAGGCCTTGTAGCTGGTGCAAGCAAAGGGGAAGGCTTGGGCAACAAATTCCTTGCGAATATTCGTGAAACGGACGCCATCGGCCACGTTGTGCGTTGTTTTGAAAATGATGACATCGTTCACGTTGCAGGGAAAATCGATCCTGCTGAAGACATCGACACCATCAACACCGAGCTTGCACTGGCTGATTTAGACAGCTGTGAGCGTGCTATTCAACGCTTACAAAAACGCGCTAAAGGTGGCGATAAAGAAGCCAAATTTGAATTAAGTGTAATGGAAAAAATTCTGCCTGTGTTAGAAAATGCAGGAATGATTCGCTCAGTAGATTTAGACAAAGACGAATTACACGCCATTAAAAGCTATAACTTCTTAACCTTAAAACCGACAATGTATATCGCTAACGTAAACGAAGACGGTTTTGAAAATAACCCTTATTTAGATCGCGTACGTGAAATTGCAGAAAAAGAAGGTGCTGTGGTTGTGCCTGTGTGTGCCGCCATTGAATCGGAAATCGCTGAGCTTGACGATGAAGAAAAAGTAGAATTCTTGCAAGATCTTGGCATTGAAGAACCAGGTTTAAACCGTGTGATCCGCGCAGGTTATGCCTTATTAAACTTACAAACCTACTTCACCGCTGGCGTAAAAGAAGTGCGCGCGTGGACAGTTTCCGTAGGCGCAACCGCACCAAAAGCCGCTGCCGTCATTCACACGGATTTTGAAAAAGGCTTTATCCGCGCTGAAGTGATTTCTTATGATGATTTCATTCAATACAAAGGCGAAAACGGCGCAAAAGAAGCGGGCAAATGGCGTTTAGAAGGAAAAGATTATATCGTGCAAGATGGCGATGTAATGCACTTCCGTTTTAATGTGTAATTTTCTGCTAAACAACGCTTTTTAATCAAAAATCTCACCGCGCTTTTTAAAATGTAGTGAGATTTTTTTCATTCCCTGAATAATCCCCTTATACAACTTATAGATTTTTGATTCTCTGGTGTTAGGTCATTTATTTCACTCCAGTTAGCTGTCCTTTGCATTATCTTGCCCCCTTACTCGCCCAATGAACAAACTGATACAACGGCTTAAAGCTTAATTTATATAAAAGATAGAAAAACAAAGTGCGGTGCGATTTTACTAAGTTTTAACCGTGCAAAAGCAAACGATTGCTTAAAATCCATTTTCAAGTATAATGCGCGCTATTTTTTATTACTCAGGAAAGCTTATGAACAACAACCTACTCTATTCCGTTGAAGACAAACCGCCTTTCGGGTTAAGTCTATTATTAGCCGCTCAGCATTTGCTTGCCGCCTTAGGGGGGATTATTGCTGTGCCATTGGTGATCGGGAATGTATTAAAATTACCCACTGAAGACACCATCACCCTAGTAAACGCCGCGCTACTTATTTCAGGTGTGGTAACCATTATTCAATGCCGTGGTTTAGGCCCAATCGGTATTCGCTTGCCAAGTGTAATGGGAACAAGTTTCACCTTTGTGGCCGCAGCTCTTGCCATTGGCTTTAGTGAAGATGGCGTTGCGGGAATTTTAGGGGCTTCGCTAGTGGGATCGTTGGTGATGATCATCGGTAGCTTCTTTATGCCTTATATCCGTAAATTATTCCCGCCTGTGGTAACAGGAACCGTGGTGATGATGATCGGTCTTAGCCTTATTCCTGTGGCGGTGGATTGGTTCGCTGGCGGACAACGCAACGATCCGAATTATGCCACGCCAGAAAACCTGATGATGGCAAGTTTCGTGTTAGTCATCGTGGTGATTTTAGTGCAATGGGGTAAAGGCATTTTTTCCGCCGCAGCCATTGTGATTGGAATGATGACAGGCTATGTGGTGGCACTCGCCCTAGGTTGGGTGAATTTTGATGGGGTGAAACAAGCGCAAATTTTCGCCGTGCCGCAACCGCTACACTTTGGTCTATCCTTCCCTATCGCAGGAATTATTGGTATGTCCATCGCCTATTTGGTAACCATTGTGGAATCAAGCGGTAACTTCTTAGCCTTGGGGAACGCTACGAAAACGGAAATCACAGGGAAACATTTACGCGGCGGCGTGTTGTGTGATGGTTTAGGTTCAGCCCTTGCGGCGATTATGTCCACTACGCCGTTTTCTTCTTTCTCGCAAAATATCGGCGTGATTTCTCTTACTGGCGTGGCAAGCCGCTATGTAGTTGCCATAACTGGGGCATTATTGGTGCTAGCAGGCTTATTCCCAGTATTTGGTGCGTTAATTGTGTCAATTCCACTACCAGTGCTTGGCGGTGCGGGACTGATGATGTTCGCAATGATTATTGCCGCAGGTATTCAAATGCTAGATAGCATTGAACGTAGCAAACGCAACGGCTTAATCATCGCCATTTCCATTGGTTGTGGCTTAGCCGTAACCACTCGCCCAGAATTGCTCGAAAAACTACCGCACTTTTTCAAAGAAGTGCTTGGTTCAGGCATTACTGTGGGATCCTTATTAGCGTTAATTTTGAACTTAGTTCTGCCGCAAGATAAAAAACCAAAAGAGAATGCTTAAAGGTTCATTTTATTAATAAAAAAATTGCCCCTAGTTATCAACGCTAGGGGCAATTTTTATCGATTAATCTGCTTTTTTACTTGGCAACAATAAGCCCTTTAAATTCGATAACACTTCTTTTTGAATATGCTTTAAACGTGGGCGTTCTTCTTGCTTAAAGGCAAGTGGGCGGCAGAATTCCATTGCTTTAATGCCAAGCCTTGCGGTAAGCAGCCCCACGCCGACACCTTGGGCAATGCGGGCGGAAAATTTCGCCGTAACATCTTGTGAAAGCCAATCCATTCCAATATCTTGGATCACTTCGGTTGCTCCTGCAAACGCCATATTTAACAATACCATTCGCAATAAACGTAGGCGGCTAAAATACCCTAGTTCAATATGATAAAGTTTGGCTAACTGATTGATTAAGCGAATATTTCGCCACGCAATAAAAAACACATCAACCACCGCCAAAGGGCTAACCGCAACAATGGCCGCGGCTTCAATGGCATTTTTGCTAATCAATTTTTGGGCTTGTTTATCGATAGGTTTTAACACCGTTTGGCTGAATAAATAGGCGGTTTCACTGGCGGAATACCCTTCATTAGCCTGCTTTTGCCACTGGATAAATTCTGGCGATTGCGGCGAAATATCCATTGCTTTCATAATATCTTGGCAGAGCTGTTGAACTTTTTCACTTTCTTGTGGGGAAAAATCTTGCTGAAAATCCACCGCACTTTGCTGGCGTACAGATTGGCGGTTAAGCAAGGTTTGGCTTTGCGCTTGCAAGATCATTCGTTTTTTTAACTTCACCAGCTTACGCCATTCACTGACAATCGCGCTGATTCCCAATGCCACCAAGGAACAACTTGCCACGGCAAAAGAGAAATAAATCCATTGGTGATTTTGCCAGCTATCAATCAACCATTGCACCGACTGCGCAATCACAGCACCGCCAAAAAAGAGTGCAGAACCTGCCAGCCATTTTTTCCACCAACGGGGTTTTGGCTGCACTGCTTGCTCAAACTGTGGTGCGAGATCACCCAGTTCATCTTCCACTTCCGCTTCAATAATTAAATTCTCTTGCGAAAAAGTTTGTTTCGGCGCAAAGGCTTGTTGTTCTTGATCTTCAAGTGCGGTGTGAAAAATTTGTTTTTTCATTGGTTATCTCCGTTACGATCAATGCTGTGCGATCAATCCAGTTTATCCGCGAGTAAAAATTGCAGTACGGCGTCCATTCGTAAATGGGGAATAGGGTTGCCTTGTTCAAGGGGCAGGGGTTCAAATTGATCAAATTCAAAATGTTGAGTTTGCCAAAATTGCGCATTCGGTAAGCGGCTTGGCACTTCCCCGGGGTAAAGGGTGATTTTTTGCTGATCTTTTTGTCGAACACCTTGGATCGCAGGATAAAACTTGCCATTTTGATTTACCGTAACCTGTTGCGTGGCACGAATGGCTGCAATGGCGCTGTATGCGGTTTCAATGCCTTCATATTCCACATAACGACCGCCCTCTTGCACAAGCTGACGTAGCAGGCTAACCAAATTATGGCGTTGATCTTTAGTGATGTGATCTGCTTTGGTGGCAAGGAACATTAATTTATCAATTTTTGGTGAAAACAAACGATTAAGCAAGGTGCGTTTGCCATAATGAAAGCTCTTAAATAAGGCTTGCAATCCTTCTTGCATATCTAAAAAAGCACGTTGGCTATGATTAAGCGGGGTAAGGCAATCAGCCAAGATCACTTGTCGATCAAAGGTGGAAAAATAATCCCGATAAAAACCTTTGACGATATGTTGGCAATAATAATCGTAACGCTTTGTTAAAAAAGCAAAATAGCTATTGCTATCGGCTTTTTTCAAGGCTTGCCATTGTTCTGCATTAAGATGAACCAAGGGGAAAAATTGCACCGCTGGCGAGCCTTCCAGCTCCCCCATTAACACAAAACGCCCCGGTTGAATAAAATGCAAGCCCTGCGCTTTACAAGCAAGTAAGTATTCCGTGTAATCCTTTGCCAGCTGCGCCAGCACTTCTTCATCGGCTTTCGCAAATAAGTCAATTTTCTCGAGTTTTTCGCGCCATTTTTGCGCTAACTCAAGGCGTTGTCCTTGCATAAGCTGGCGCTGTTGTTCGCTCCATTGTTGAAAATCTAATTCGAGCAAGGGTAAGTCTAGTAGCCATTCCCCTGGGTAATCAAAAATATCGAGATAAAGGGTGCTAGTTTCTTTTAAATGCCGCCATAAGCCACGCTGTTGGTAACGAATGGCCAAGCGAGTTTCACTCACGCCACGGGTGGAATCAGGCCAATGTGGTGGCTCGTCCGTTAAACATTTCAAATTGTTTTCATATTCAAAGCGGGGAATGTGCATCGTGCGCTGTTCAATGCGTTTTACGGCTAAAATCCGTTTATCGCGCGCCGCATCAAATAAGGGTAAATGGGCGTTATCTACCGCATTAATATGCAAAAGTTGGTTCACAAGGCTGGTAATAAAGGCCGTTTTGCCGCTACGACTTAGCCCAGTTACGGCTAAACGCAAAGTGCGGTCAAATCCGCGGTCAATCAGGTTATCCAGTTCTTTTTGAATATAATCAAACATTTTATTTCTAAATTTCGCCAATATACTTTAAAATTTCGTCATAATTTATCACAAATATGCCTGTTATGTTTATAAGAAAAATCGTTGTTTCTGCTATTTTGCTGAGTGCAAGCCTAATCAGTTTGCCAAGTTTTAGCGCCCCTAAAGTGCCAAAAATTCTCACGCAAAATGGGTTAATTTATTGCACGCAGGCAAACGGTTTATCCTTCAATCCGCAAACGAGCGATGCGGGAACCAGTATGAATGTGGTAACCGAACAGATTTACAATAAATTATTTGAAATCAAGAATAACAGCGCAACCGTTGAGCCAGTGCTGGCGCAGAGTTATAGCCTGTCCGCAGACGGCAAAACCATCACCATTAATTTACGCAAAGGGATTAAGTTCCATCAAACGGATTGGTTTACTCCAACACGCGATTTTAATGCGGAAGATGTGGTATTTTCACTTAATCGTGTGCTAGGACATAACACGGATTTGCCGACTTTAGAAACCTTGGTGGACTACAAAAATCCGCAATATCGTATTTTCCACGAGCAAGCGCGCAAAGTGCGTTTTCCTTATTTTGAAAGCATTAAATTAAGCGAAAAAATTGAGTCTGTGGTTGCCACTTCGCCCTATCAAGTGCAAATCCAGCTTTTTCAGCCTGATGCGTCCATTCTTTCTCACCTTGCCAGTCAATACGCCATTATTTTCTCACAAGAATATGCCTTACAGCTCAACGCTGATGACAACCTTTCTCAGCTAGATACCTTGCCGGTGGGAACGGGCCCTTATAAAGTGCAAAACTTCGTGCGAAATCAATATGTTCGTTTAGCAAGAAATGACGATTATTGGCGTAAGAAAGGGAAAATTGAGCATATTATTATTGATCTTTCCACAGACCGAACCGGGCGTTTGATTAAATTCTTAAATGGCGAATGTCAGATCACCTCTAGCCCTGATGTAAGCCAACTGGGGATTTTAAAACAGTTTGATGAGCGCTATTATTTGAAGTCCACTGAAGGAATGAATTTATCCTATCTGGCATTTAATTTCCTAAAACCTACGATGAAAGATCTGGATCTGCGCCGAGCCATCTCGCAAGGTATTGATCGGGAACGTATTATTCATCGGATTTATCATAATACGGCAAGTGTGGCGAATAATATTATTCCTAATATTTCTTGGGCGGCAACGGTGAACACACCTGATTTTGCCTATGATTACAACCCGAAAGCCGCCAAGGCCTTTTTACAAGATAAACAACTCAAGCTCACAATGTGGGTGCTAAACGAAGAACAGGTGTATAACCCTTCGCCAATCAAAATGGCAGAATTAATCAAATGGGATTTGGCACAAGTGGGGGTGGAATTAGCCATTCGCCCTGTAACTCGCACTTATTTAATTGAGCAGCTGCGAAATGGCTCGGAAGATTACGATTTGATTCTCACTGGCTGGCTTGCGGGGAATTTAGATCCCGATAGCTTTATGCGCCCGATTTTAAGCTGCGGCACAGTCAATGACATCACTAATCTTTCCAACTGGTGTTATGCGCCTTTTGAAGATGCAATGAACCGCGCTTTAAATACCACGCATTTACGTTCACGCGCCAATTATTATAATATTGCACAAGAAATTATTTTGTCAGAATTACCCATTATTCCTGTGGCGAATGTAAAACGAATGTTGATTGCAAATTCACGGGTGAAAGGCTTGGAGCTTGCGCCTTTTGGTAGCATTAACTTTACTACGCTATCCTATCAACAAGGAGAGAAAAAATGATTTTGTCGTTTTTCAGGCATCTTATCTTGTTGGTGATCACCTTAGTGATTCTTTCTATCATTAGCTATGCGGTGCTAATGCGCGATCCGCTCAATGAAGTGCTGGCAACGCCGCATTTTTATTCGGGCTATTTTTTCTATGTGAAAAATTTACTCAATGGGGATTTGGGGATTAGCTATAACGGTGGTGATTCCCTAAGTGATTTAGTTCTCACCGTGCTACCGCCTACCCTTGAGCTTTGCTTTACCGCCATTTTACTGGCGTTGCTCTTTGGCATTCCTTTAGGGCTAATTGGGGCGATTTATCGTAAAAAATTCTTCGGAAAAATCATCCGCACTTTGTCTGTCATAGGGCTTTCACTACCTGTGTTTTGGCTTGCGCCTCTGTTGCTTTATGCGGCGGCTATTTATGGTTGGGAGATTGCTGCTATTGGGCAATATAATTTGCTCTATGAAATTCAGTCCATCACGGGGTTTCCTATTATTGACGTTTGGTTTATTGATGAACCTTATCGCATTAAGGTGATCCAAAATGTGCTGCAGCACCTAATTTTGCCAACCTTAGTGCTAACCATTTGGCCAACAATGGAAATTATTCGTATCGTACAAGAGCGTGCTGCCTATTTGTTTGAGCAGCCTTACATCAAAATTTCAATGACAAGAGGCTGGTCAATGTGCAAGATTTTGCGTACGCATATTTTACGCAACACCTTGCCATTATTAGTACCGCAAATGACGCGATTATTCACCCTTGTGATTGCACAATGTATGTTGGTTGAAGGCACCTTTGGTTGGTCTGGCATTGGGCGTTGGCTGATTAATGCCGTTGCCCAGCAAGATTACAACAGTATTTCCGCAGGCATTATCGTGATTGGATTATGTATTATTGTGGTGAATTTATTGGTAGAAACGCTCACCTTTGTGTTAGATCCGTTAAATAAGAAAGGTTGGTATGCAAGATAAAGATCCGGCAGAATTTCGCCACACAGCAACATTAACCACCATTTGGAAATTATTTCGCCAAGATAAAGTGGCGCTTGCCAGTTTTTATCTATTTTTGTTGTTTATTTTGACCGCACTTTTTAGTAGATTTATTGCCCCTTATCCAGCTGAAACGCAGTTTATCGGTTTTGAGTTAATGCCCCCATCTTGGGTGAATGGCGGAAAAATTGCCTATTTCTTTGGCACGGACGACATTGGACGTGATGTGCTAAGCCGATTAATTACAGGAACAACCTACACCTTAGGCTCAGCCTTAATTGTGGTGATTTTCACCGCAATTTTAGGTGGCATTATGGGCGTTTGGGCTGGAATGTCGCAAGGGATTAAATCGCGTATACTTGGGCATTTTCTTGATGCTTTCCTTTCCACGCCCATTTTGTTGATTGCCATTATTATTGCTACCTTAATGCAGCCTAGCCTGATTAACGCAATGCTTGCCATTACCTTGGCCTTATTACCACACTTTATTCACGAAATTTACCAAGCCATTCAAAAAGAGCTGAAAAAAGAATACATTTTAATGCTCCGTCTTGAAGGGGCATCAAATTGGATTTTGTTAAAAGAGGCTATTTTCCCCAATATTTGGGTGAAATATATCCAAGAAATCACCCGCGCTTTTACCATCGCCATTTTGGATATTAGTGCATTAAGTTTTATTTCTCTCGGTGCGCAAAGCCCAATGCCTGAATGGGGCGTGATGATTAAAGATTCTCTCGAACTAATTTACCTTGCACCTTGGACGGTAATCCTACCAGGGATTGCCATTATGGCGGTGATCTTAGTTGCGCTATTACTCGGCAACGGCATTAATAAAGCCATTGAAAAATATTATGAATAGGAATTCCTATGGCACTACTTGATATTCGTAATCTTTGCATAGAAATAAAAACGCCAAATGGTCGAGTAAAAATCATCGATAACGTCAATCTCACCTTAAATGAAGGGGAAATTTGCGGTTTAGTCGGGGAATCAGGTTCAGGAAAAAGTCTGATTGCAAAAGTAATTTGTAACACCATTAAGGACTCGTGGGTTGTTACCGCTGATCGCTTTCGTTTTAATGATGTGGAACTGCTCAAACTTAGCCCACATAAAAGACGAAAATTAGTGGGCAAAGAAATTTCAATGATCTTCCAAGAGCCACTGACTAATCTAGATCCCAGCAGCAAAATTGGCAAACAACTGATCCAAAATATTCCCTCTTGGACATTCAAAGGGCGCTGGTGGCAATGGTTTGGCTGGAAAAAACGCCGCGCCATTGAATTATTACACCGTGTGGGGATTAAAGATCATAAAGACATAATGAACAGCTACCCCGATGAAATCACCGAAGGGGAAGGGCAAAAAGTGATGATCGCCGCCGCCGTTGCCAACCAACCGCGCTTATTAATTGCCGATGAGCCAACCAACGCATTGGAATCCATCACTAAAGTGCAAATTTTTCGTCTGCTGTTGAATATGAACCAAAACCAAGGTACATCTATCTTGCTAGCAAGCAATGATATTAATAGTATCCGTGAATGGTGCGACAGTTTCAGCGTGCTTTATTGTGGGCAAAATGCGGAATCTGGGTCGAAAGAAAGTGTACTCAACACGCCACATCACCCTTACACCAATGCGCTGCTGCATTCTATTCCTGATTTTAAACAGCCACTACCTCTCAAAAGCCGTTTAGGCACATTGCGCGGTAGTGTGCCACTGTTGGATCAGCTACCTATTGGCTGTCGTCTTGGCCCGCGTTGTCCATTTGCGCAGAAAAAATGTATTAATAAACCACCAACAAGACGAATTAAACATCACGAATTTGCCTGCCATTTTCCACTGAATTTACGTGAAAATCAGCGAAAAGAAAGAGAAGATGTGGCAACACCACTTATCATTAATACGGATGAAAATAACGAAGAATAGGAAAAGCGAATGAGTGCCTTATTAAAAATTGAAAATTTATCCAAATCCTTTGATGATAATGTCGGCATTTTTTCATCTAGCCAGTTTGTTGCGGTGGAAAATGTCAGCTTCCAGTTAGAGAGTAAGAAAACCTTAGCGATTATTGGCAAAAATGGTTCAGGAAAATCCACTTTAGTAAAAATGATCGTGGGGATTATCGCACCAAGTGCGGGGGAAATTTTGTTTAAAAATAATCCCTTACAGTTTGGCGATTATCACTACCGTTCGCAGCATATTCGAATGGTTTTCCAAGATCCAAATAGTTCTTTCAACCCAAAACTCAATGTCGGGCAAATTTTGGATACCCCACTACGCCTTGCCACAGATTTAACCGAAGAAGAGCGTGATGAAAAAATCTTTGCTACTCTCAAGCTGGTAGGGCTTTATCCCGATCACGCCAGCATAAAAATCAACACAATGTCAGTGAGCCAAAAACAGCGTGTTGCTCTGGCTCGTGCCTTAATCCTTGAGCCTGAAATCATCATCACCGATGATGCCCTTGGCTCACTCGATGCCACGGTGAAAACTCAGCTAATGAATTTAATGCTCGAAATCCAAGAAAAACTAGGTATTTCTTATATTTATGTGGGGCAACATTTGGGCATTATTAAGCATATTTCTGATGATGTGTTGGTGATGGACGAAGGCAAAATGATCGAATACGGCACAACCCGTGATGTCTTCACTCACCCACAAAATGATATTACCAAACGTTTAGTTGAAAGCCATTTTGGCCAACTACTAACAGATGAATCTTGGCAAATCAGATAACCCTTATAAAATAAAGTGCGGTGGTTTTTTGCAAAGTTTTTGTAATTAAAGAACTATTGTATTACCTCATTTTATATCCCAATAAAAAACAGGCTGGATACCCTATCCAGCCTGCTTCGCACGATACTAAAAAATTACGCAGGATAAACCGGCAAATGCTGACAAATATCTAGCACTTTCGCTTTTGTTGCTGCGATAACTTCTGCTTCGTTTTCTTTACCCACGGCATCAAGCACATCGCACATCCAGCCTGCTAGCTCTTTCACTTCTGCTTCTTTAAAACCACGGCGAGTCACAGAAGGTGTGCCTACACGAATCCCTGAAGTGATAAACGGTTTTTGTGGATCATTTGGTACGGCATTTTTGTTTACCGTAATGTTCGCTTTGCCTAATGCGGCATCGGCGGCTTTTCCTGTTAAACCGTGGCTCACTAAATCCACTAAGAATAAATGGTTTTCTGTGCCGTTAGACACCACGTTATAACCACGCTGTTTAAACACTTCCACCATCGCTTTTGCGTTTTTCACCACTTGTTGCTGATAAGCTTTAAACTCTGGCTCGAGAGCTTCTTTAAAACATACCGCTTTGGCCGCAATAACGTGAACCAATGGACCACCTTGGCCAGCTGGGAAAACAGCGCTGTTTAATTTTTTGTAAAGCTCTTCATCACCGCCTTTCGCTAAAACCAAGCCACCACGCGGGCCGCCCAAGGTTTTGTGCGTTGTGGTTGTCACAACGTGCGCGTGCGGTAATGGGTTTGGATAAACACCTGCAGCGATTAAGCCTGCAACGTGCGCCATATCCACGAATAAATAAGCGCCAACTTCATCAGCAATCTCACGCATTTTCGCCCAATCAACTACTTGAGAATAGGCAGAAAAACCACCCACAATCATTTTTGGCTTAACGCGTAGCGCTTGTTCACGCAATGCGTCATAATCAATTACGCCTTCATCAGTGATACCATATTGTTCTGCGTGATAAATTTTGCCCGAAAAGCTCACTGAGGCACCGTGAGTTAAGTGTCCGCCGTGTGCCAAGCTCATTCCTAAAATGGTATCACCCGGATTTAACAATGCCATATAAACCGCCGCATTGGCTTGTGAACCTGAGTGCGGTTGCACATTGGCATAATCTGCGCCAAATAATTCTTTAGCACGGTCGATCGCTAATTGCTCAACAATATCCGCATACTCACAGCCGCCATAATAGCGTTTACCTGGGTAACCTTCCGCATATTTATTGGTAAATTGGGAACCTTGCGCTTCCATTACGCGTGGGCTGGCATAGTTTTCTGATGCGATTAATTCGATATGTTCTTCCTGACGGCGGTTTTCGTCTAAAATGGCTTGCCATAATACGGGATCGTAATCAGCGATGTTCATACTTCTTTTTAACATTGTGTTTGTCCTCTTTGTTTCAAAATATGGGGGATAGTTTACCCTGTTCTGTTACACTTTTTAATGAAAATTTAATTGTTAATTTCTCATCATCTTGATGAATTTTTTTCATCTATGACGATGACTTCTCGCGTGCAATAGCTCTCCAGCCAATATCATGGCGGAAGAAACGTCCTTGCCATTGAATTTGTTCAGCGAGTTTTAAGGCTTTCTGTTGAGCATCAAGCACGGAATCACCTAATGCGGTGGCACAAAGCACCCGTCCGCCGTTGGTGAGCAATTTACCGTTTTCTTCGCTCACGCCTGCAAGGAAAACTTTTTCATCTGCCTGCTCAGTAGTTGGTAACCCTTGGATTTCATCACCTTTGCGATAATCCGCAGGATAGCCCTCTGCCGCAAGCACGATGCCTAGCGCGGCTTGTTTTTTCCATTGCGATTTAACTTGATCGAGCTTCCCTTCGCAGGCTTTTAAGCAAAGTTCCACCAAATCAGAATCCATTCGCATCATAATAGGTTGCGTTTCAGGATCACCAAAACGGCAGTTAAATTCAATCACTTTTGGCTGACCATTTTTATCGATCATCAGGCCAGCATATAAAAAGCCTTTATATACATTGCCTTCAGCCGCCATTCCTTGCACGGTTGGATAAATAATTTGCTCCATCACACGCTGATGAATTTCAGGGGTAACCACAGGGGCTGGCGAATAAGCGCCCATTCCGCCCGTATTTAAGCCTTTGTCGCTCTCACCCACACGCTTGTGATCTTGGCTGGTTGCCATTGGCTCAACATTTTTGCCGTCCACCATCACGATAAAACTGGCTTCTTCGCCATCTAAAAACTCTTCAATCACCACGCGTGAACCTGCATCACCAAAGGCGTTGCCTGAAAGCATATCTTTAATGGCTTCTTCTGCTTCCGCTAACGTCATTGCCACAATCACACCTTTACCTGCTGCCAGACCGTCTGCTTTAATCACAATCGGTGCGCCTTTTTGGCGAACATAAGCAAGGGCTTGTTCTACATCTGTGAAGTTTTGATATTCTGCCGTTGGAATTTGATGACGCGCTAAGAAATCTTTGGTGAATGCTTTTGAGCCTTCTAGCTGAGCGGCGGCTTGGCTAGGGCCAAAAATGGTTAAACCTGCTTGTTCAAAGGCATCGACAACGCCTGCTACCAACGGGGCTTCTGGCCCTACAATGGTTAAGCCCACTTGATTTTCTTGGGCAAATTTCACTAATGCTGGAATATCTGTCGCAGAAATTGCCACATTTTCCACCGCACTTTTGCCGAAACCCTTTTCTCTCGCTGTGCCTGCATTGCCCGGGGCAACAAACACTTTACTGGCTAAAGGGGATTGCGCTACTTTCCACGCAAGGGCGTGTTCACGCCCACCATTTCCGATAATTAAAATATTCATTTTTTCTACCCCACTTTTAATTAATGACGGAAATGACGCATTCCCGTTAGCACCATCACCATATTGTGTTCATCTGCGGCATCGATCACTTCCTGATCACGCATTGAGCCACCTGGGTGAATCACACATTCAATGCCTACTTTGGCAGCAGCATCAATACCATCACGGAATGGGAAGAAGGCATCAGACGCCATTACGCAACCTTTCACTTCCAAGCCTTCATCTTGTGCTTTAATGCCCGCAATTTTGGCTGAATAAACACGGCTCATTTGTCCTGCGCCAATACCGATGGTTTGATTATCTTTGGCATACACAATGGCGTTCGATTTCACAAATTTCGCCACTTTCCAGCAAAATAGTAAATCTTGCAGTTCTTTTTCTGTTGGCTTACGTTTGCTCACCACTTGTAAATCAGCAAGATCGACCATTCCTAAATCGCTATCTTGCACTAATAATCCGCCATTAACTCGTTTAAAATCTAAGCGTTGCTGTGGCTCGCTATGCCATTCGCCACATTCTAAAACACGTACATTTTTCTTCGCTTTCAATACGGCTTTCGCCCCCTCTTGCACCACTGGGGCAATAATCACTTCAACAAATTGACGATCAACAATGGCTTGTGCTGTTGCTTCATCTAAAGGACGGTTAAAGGCAATAATGCCGCCGAAAGCTGAAGTTGGATCGGTTTGATAGGCGCGGTTGTAGGCATCTAAAATATCTTCGCCTAAGGCAACACCGCAAGGGTTCGCGTGTTTCACGATCACGCAAGCAGGTTCATTAAAACTTTTCACACATTCCAGTGCGGCGTCCGTATCGGCAATATTGTTATAAGAAAGGGCTTTGCCTTGTAGCTGTTTTGCCGTGGATACGCTGGCTTCTTTTTGTTCTTTTTCCACATAAAATGCAGCATTTTGATGACCATTTTCCCCATAACGCATTGTTTGTTTGCGAATAAAATTCAAATTCAAGGTGCGTGGGAATTGGCCGCACAGGGCATTTTGCTCTTCTTCATTTGCGGCAAAATAAGGTTTCACCAATTTACCAAAATAGTTGGCGATCATCGCATCATATTGTGCGGTATGCTCAAAGGCTTTGATGGCTAAATCAAAACGTGTTTCTAAGGTTAAGCCATTTTGATTTTGATCCATTTCAGCCAAAATCGCAGAAAAATCCTGATTATTCACCACAATCGCCACATCTTTATGATTTTTCGCTGCAGATCGCACCATTGTTGGGCCGCCAATATCAATATTTTCTACTGCATCTTCAAGGGTGCAATCTGGTTTTGCCACGGTTTGGGCGAAAGGATAAAGATTCACTACCACCATATCAATGGGATCAATCTGGTGCTGCGCCATTATTTCATCATCAACCCCACGGCGTCCTAAAATACCGCCGTGAACTTTCGGGTGCAGGGTTTTCACTCGCCCGTCCATCATTTCTGGAAAGCCTGTGTAATCGGATACTTCGATAACAGGCAAACCTTTTTCCATTAATAATTTTGCCGTGCCACCAGTGGAAAGCAGTTTCACTCCACGTTGCACTAAGCCTTGAGCAAATTCCACAATACCAGTTTTGTCTGAAACACTAAGTAAAGCCTGACGAATTGGGCGATTTGGTTGCATTGAGATTTCCTTTAATTTAATGAAATGAAAAAACGCCCGCATTATAACGCAATCGTTTGCTTTTATGTAGCAAGAAATCAAATTTCTTAACAAAAAACCAACAACTCAAGATTTCCATAGGCAAGTCGTGGCAAAAGTGCGGTGTATTTTTGAATTATTTTTCTCAAAAGACAAAAAAACCCGCTAATGCGGGTTAAAATCAACAACTCTAAAAAAGACAAATTAGTGTTATTAGCTTTTCTTGCAGACTTTGTTATCTAATGCAAAAGCGCCTGCGCCTAAGAACACAAAGTTTAAGAAAACTAAAGAATATAGCGCAGCAAGCTCACCTTTATTGACGATTGGCAATAACACGTTATCCAAAGAAGCATGAATTTGGAAATATGCCACCGCCATCATACCAGAAAGAATGAATGCCACTGGGCGAGTAAATAACCCTAAGATCAATAATGCACCACCAACGATTTCTAACACACCGCCAATGCCCATCATTGAAAAGAGTTCCACAGCACCGTTGCCACCTGTCATTGAAACTGGGTATTCAAAGAATTTTGATGTGCCGTGTAATAAAAACATATAGCCTGCAATAATGCGTAATAATCCGAGTGCATAAGGGCTAATTTTATTTAATGAATTCATAATGTTTCCTTTAAAAATAATCTTACTCCAGTAGGAGCGAAAGAGCGCGTATCATAACGGAATTGCATTACCTATACAATTCATAATAATGAAAATCACTTTTTCTTATTAGTTAATAATGAAACAATTATTCATATATAATCGATCAAAGTATTTTATTAAACCAATCCCACCATTTCAAAAAATCTCCGATAGGCCGCCACTTTTTTGTCAAAGGCAAGTGGATAAGCCCTTGAAGTGGACGGCAGACGATATAAATTGAGCGAAAAATCGGGATAAGGGTAAGAGATAAAGCTGTTGGTTTTCGGTGCTTTGACCTTTTCAGGCAATAGAGAAAGCAAAATCTCAGTAGCTTTGCCCCCTGTGGTGAAAATCCAGTGGCATTGCGGCACTTGGGGCAGCACTTCGCTAAGATTTACGCTTTCCACCACTTTCAAAAATTTATCTGAAGCATTATCTTGCTCCCGAATGGCTTTGCGCACCGTTGGACATAATGCAATGCCCTTTTGCCATAAAAAATCCTTAATTCGTGCGGGATCAAAGCGTTTTTCATTTGGCACTTGAAAATAATCTGCACGCCCGAAAAACACTTCGCCATACACACGCCACATATCATTTTGAAAATTGGGATAATGAAATTCCATACAGCGTTTTTCCGCCTTAGGGGGAAAACTTCCCATCATCATCACTGTGGCGTGCGGTGGCAATATCGCAGGAAATGGGTGGGTTTCGATTTGCTTGCTCATCTATTTCGCCACCTTTAATTGTTGATACAAATAGTGACGATAGCCTGCCAATAATTGCTCATCTTGGCAATCTTGCAATTTTCCACCGCTCAGTTTGCGCATTGCAATATTGGCTTGCATAAATTCATCGGCTGGCAATCCTGCAATTTCTAAAATTAAACCGCCTGCCTGTGCTAAATCAAGGAAATCCTGTTGTTGCTCAAAGTTAGTTTGCATATTGCTACGCACCACAAATTGCGTAATGTAATCCGGATTTGGATAATCAAATTGATAAGCAGGCTGCGCACCACTAATAGAAATTTGGTGATCACCAAAATAAGCCAGCACATAAGGTTTATGACGATTTTGCATATAGCGATTGAAATCTTCGATAACATCATTGAGCTTCACAATTCGCTGGATATAATCGTTTAATTCGCCCGTTCCTTTAGCGGTAAACCCTTGATTTTGTAGATTAAATACATTCCCAACATCGTGATAAGGCCCGTGTTCACGCATTGTAAGAACATAAACAAATAAAGGCTGATTCACCTTTTCAAGCGCAGGAATACCTTCTTTTTGCAAAATTTTCTGCACATATTGGCTCATTTCATCACTGCCAATCGTCCATAAATTTTTGCTTAACGGTGCGGGATAACCCAACTCTTGGGGCTGCAACATTAGATCAAAACCAAGATGATCATAGGCCGGCTTGGCGTTGTAATTGCCTTTTGTGAACGGCGATAAAGCCACACAATAATAGCCCTGCGCTTTCAGATTTTGGATAAAACTGTATTGCAAATGTGGCACAACAGAATAAAACACGGCATTCGCCATTGCGCCAAAATCCGTTGAAGGCAGCCCAGACAGAAACGCAAACTCTGATTTCCAGGTTGCACCACCTAAAGTATGCACACGCAAATGGCTGTTAAACTTGGTATCAGCCTGATTTTCATACATTGTAATTGGCGGAATATTGCCGCTTTCAAATACAAAGCTATGCGGGTTTAAGGTAGATTCTTGAAGCCATACCACAATATCTGGTTTCTCTGCCTGTGTGGTAAGTGGATAATCAGCAACCTGTTGTTTTTGTTTAAGAAAATAATCTGTATCCCCATCAAAAACAGGCGGTTTAAAAAACACACCACGGCAAGACATTGGTAGGTTTAAAAACACATCTCGCCCATCATCAGGCAAGGAATCAAGCCATTGCTTAATGGCTGATTTATTTTTGCTGTAATGGCAAATGGCAAAAATCGTGAAAAAAAGCACCGCACTTGCCAAAATTCGCCATTCAATACTTGCTACGTCTGCTGAGGACCAGCCCATCACGGCATAGACCAACAAGCCAATCAGCCCCACAATGGCAAAAATCGCTGAGCGATAATGCAATAAGGTTTCCCAATTCCGCCAATCGAAAACCAAAAAGAAATCCGACACCAAGAGCGGTTGTTTATAAAAATGAATTTTCAGCCTATGGAAAAGCATCAACACCACAAACAGCACCGCCGCAAAATTCAGCCCACGCTGCCACTGCCCTGTAAGGCTAAACATTAAACTGAAAAACAACACAAACTGTGCAATCGCAAAAAAATACGTCCAGCGATAATGTGAATTAATAATGAAAATCACCGCAGCGAGGGTGAAGAGGGAGAGTAGGAGGTATTGCATAGTGAAAAACATAAAATTAATTTAATATAAACTTATCTATTCTTATCTGATTGAAAACTTAAAATCATGGCATAAAATAATACTGTTAAAAAAAAGTAAAACATATTACCCGAATTATGATCTAAAAAATCCTGAGTTAAGCAATAAGACATAACTGAGGTAATATGTATTATTCCTAGTATTGCAAGTAATTGAATGTCTATATTACTTTTATTCTCTTTGTAAGCTTTATAAAACTTCCATAATGGAAATAAAAATATTAACAACAGAGATGCTAAACCAATAACACCTCGCTCCAAGAAATCATTAATATATTGATTATGAGCATGACCATATTGACTATCATGATAATTCAATACCCCCTCCTCGAATTGCTGCTGTCTTTTAAGTTTTGCGCCTTTATCCCCCCAGCCTAAAATAGGCTTTTCTTTTATTGCTATCCAAGCTGCATTCCATAAAGCCAACCTAGGAGCAATAGAACCATCCCTTTTTACATTTTCTTTATTATTCAGTGAATAACTAACTTGATTATACGCAACTTCAAGTCTATGAATGATTGCCGTTTTATTTACTAAAAATGTACCACCAAATATAAATAAAGAAAGTAGAATAGCTACTACTGAACGTTTAGAAAAATATTTATTATTTATATAAAACATAGTTACAATAATCAATGGCATTAATAACCAGCCTCCTCTTGATAAACTTAGCAGACTAGCCATAGCACCACCTAATACCCCAAAAAAATTTAATAGTGCTAATTGTCCCATATTTTTCTTTAAACAATAAAACAATATAGCTAGACTAAACATCCCTAAAGACATAGCCATATCTCCATGTTGGATAGGCATCTGAAACGAAAAGCTTAACGCACGTTGTTGTTGAAGGATAAAAACTTGATAGGAAGCAACAAGCCCAGCGGCAATAGCACCTAAAGGAATTATATACAGTAGTAGCTTTAATTTATCTCTAACAAATTGTAATAAAAAGAATATCAATAAAAAGTATAAGGCTCGACTAGGTTCGTCTAGTGTTTTACTTGATTCTGAGTAAATAAACATCACCAAGAGATATACAAAAAAATAAATACAAAATATAATATAAAACCCTAGATAGTTTTTATTAAAAACATTCACCTTATTCTTAAAATAAGCAACTAGAAAATAAAATAATCCTAATACAGATAATACTATTCCCACTCCATACGCTTTTGGTATTACTATCAGACCAACAAAGAATATCGTCATTGTTAAATTGATAACAAATGAATAAGAATTTTTGTAAAGAATCATTGCTAACTTACCTACTTTCCTATGGTATTTATTCAAATACTACACTTTTTTTCATAATATTTCTACTATTTACATTATTTTAAGTTAAAAAAACGGCATAACTTCTCAATTGACTATTGACAATAGCTTAAGGTAAAATACTGGAGCTATAAAGTTTGTATTTTTACAAACATCAAACAATTTAACATTCTATGTGTTTCAAGAGTTCAGAAACTTATGCTTGATTACATCTTATCCTTACCCCGCAGTATAAAAAGGCTTATATCAATCATTATTGATATGCTTTTGATCACGCTCTCTTACTTTCTCGCCCTAGGGATTAGGCTAGAGTTTAACCAAGAACTTAGCCAAGCTAAAAACTGGTATATAATTTTACTAGTTGGAAGTATTTCTGTTCTTTTTTTCATCAAGCTAGGATTATATCGGGCTATTATTCGTTTTGTTACAATAAAATTTACTCAAGTTGCTATTCTTGCTTCAATTTTATCAACAGCCACGCTATTAGCCGTTGTATTTATACTTCAATTTACCTAGATCAATTCCTTTTCTCTATTTTATCTTTATATCTATTTTTATTACATACACTCGTTTTTTATGGCGAATGTTACTTAGTCATAATAAAGATTCTAGAACTAAAGTTTTGATCTATGGGGCTGGTTATTCAGGCCGACAACTACTAACAGCCTTAAATCAAAGTTCTCATTATTCAGTCATTGGCTTTATTGATGATAATAAAGCTCTGCATAAAACCATATTACATGGCATTACTGTTTATAGCCCTAAATCATTAGGCAAATTAATAGACAATAAAAACATTAAAAAAATCCTATTAGCAATGCCTAGTGCAACGCAAAGTCAGCGTAAAGCGATTATTAATCGAATTAGTAAATATAAATGTGAAGTACTTACAATACCAGGAATGGAAGATATTGTCAGCGGTAAAGCACATTTAACTAGTTTAAATCAAGTTTCAATTTCTGATCTCTTAGGGCGTGATCCAGTAACTCCCATTGAGTCCTTATTGGCGCAGGATATAAAAAATAAAATTGTTATGGTGACCGGTGCTGGTGGTTCTATCGGTTCTGAGTTATGCCGTCAGATTATTAAGCAATCACCTAAAAAGTTAATTTTATTTGAGTTAAATGAATTTTCGTTATATCAAATACACCAAGAATTATTAAAAAATGCTGATTTTCAACACGTTGAACTAATTCCATTATTGGGTTCGGTACAAAGAAAGCATAGACTAGATATTATAATGCGTTCATTCAAAGTAGAAACGGTTTACCACGCAGCCGCATATAAACACGTTCCTTTAGTTGAATACAATGTTGTTGAAGGGATTCGTAATAACATTTTTGGAACCTTATATTGTGCCCAAGCAGCTATTGAAGCAGGAGTTTCTACTTTTGTCTTGATTTCTACTGACAAAGCGGTTCGTCCAACCAATATAATGGGTACAACAAAGCGTATGGCTGAATTAATTCTACAAGCATTGGCCAAAACGCAAAATACAACGCGTTTTTGTATGGTTCGTTTTGGAAATGTTTTAGGTTCTTCGGGTTCTGTGGTTCCATTATTTAATAAACAGATTCAAGAAGGTGGCCCAATAACATTAACACATCAAAAAATCACGCGCTTTTTTATGACAATCCCTGAGGCCGCCTCACTAGTTATCCAAGCTGGTGCAATGGGAAAAGGTGGAGATGTTTTTGTTTTAGATATGGGTAAACCAGTAAAAATTTATGATTTAGCCGTAAGAATGATTCATTTAAGCGGTCTAACATTAAAAAATGAAAAAAATCCTGATGGGGATATTGAGATCTTAATTACGGGTCTTAGACCGGGTGAAAAATTATATGAAGAATTACTTATTGGGGAAAATGTGCAAGGAACGCTACACCCTCGTATTATGACCGCTACCGAAACAATGCTTGATTGGCATGTGCTAAATAATATTTTGCAACAACTAGATATACTGTGTTCAGAATACAAGATTGATGAGATTAGGGATTTATTGATTTCTTCATCTACAGCTTTTAGCCCAACAACAGAAAATTGTGATATGGTATATCAAAATTTATCTCAATAATATATACATTAAGGAATAAACGGTGAAAATTAGCTTCTCTCCTCCTGATATTACAGATTTAGAAATTAACGAAGTAATTTCTGCCTTAAAGAGCGGTTGGATAACTACAGGCCCTAAAACAAAAGAATTAGAAAATAAACTGGCCTCCTACATAGGTACAGAGAAAGTAGTTTGTTTAAATTCAGCAACAGCAGCTTTAGAACTTATCCTTAGAATATTAGGCATTAAAGAAGGTGATGAGGTCATCACCTGTGCCTATACCTATACGGCCAGCGCAAGCCCAGTTATCCATATTGGAGCAAAACTTGTGCTAATAGATACAAGCCCAAACTCCTATCAAATGGATTACGAGGCATTAGAAAATGCCATTACCGATAAAACAAAAGCAATTATTCCAATTGATATAGCTGGAGTTCCTTGCGATTACGATAAAATTTTCAAAATAGTAGAACGCAAAAAATCCCTATTTAAACCTTCTAATGATTTACAGCAGAAAATAGGTCGCATTGCGGTTGTTGCTGACTGCGCACATTCTTTAGGTAGTATATGGAAGAATAAAATGACGGGAAATATTGCTGATTTTAGCAGTTTCTCTTTTCATGCAGTTAAAAATTTTACTACAGCTGAAGGTGGATGTGCTACTTGGAAAAATATTGATGGTATAGATAATCAGGATCTTTACCGCCAGTTTCAATTACTATCTTTGCATGGTCAAAGTAAAGATGCATTAGCTAAAACTAAGTTAGGTGCTTGGGAATATGATATCCAAGGCTGCTACTATAAATGTAATATGACAGATATTAGTGCAGCTATTGGACTAGCACAATTCAACCGTTATCCTAGCCTATTAGAAAAACGAAAAGAAATTATTAATAAATATATTTCTGGATTAAAAAATTCTAATATTGATATTCTGCCTCATTTTACAAATGAATATTCAAGTAGTGGACATTTATTTTTGACACGCCTATTAAATAAAGATGAAGAATACCGTAACCAATTTATCGAAAAAATGGCAGAAGCTGGTATCGCGACTAATGTTCATTACAAGCCTTTACCTATGCATACAGCATATAAATCACTCGGCTTTTCAATAGAGCAATTCCCTAATGCTTATCAACAATATTGTAATGAGGTAACATTACCTTTACATACCCAGCTAACTGATGAGGAAATTGATTATGTTATTGAAAACTTCAAGCGAATTTTGAGTGATTAATATGATTTTGAGAAATTGGAATGATTTACCTTCACAAATAAAAAATGAATCAGTGAAGCCGTATTATGACTACTTGAAGAAAAAGAAAATTAGCCTACTGTTTAAATTTGCTCTTGATAGATGTTTAGCTACTATTTTATTGATTTTACTATCTCCCTTATTTTTATATATAGCTTATAAAATTAATAAGGATAGTCCAGGCGAGATATTCTTCAGACAAACAAGAATAACTCAATATGGCAGAGAGTTTAAAATTTATAAATTTCGCACAATGGTAGCAAATGCGGAGTCTTTAGGTTCACAAGTCACAGTGGATAATGACAAACGGATTACAACTATTGGAGAAAAGCTCAGAAAAACTCGTTTAGATGAACTCCCTCAATTAATCAATGTTCTCAAAGGAGAAATGAGTTTTGTTGGTACTAGACCTGAAGTACCCAAATACGTAAATAACTATACTGCGGAAATGATGTCAACATTACTCTTGCCAGCAGGCATTACAAGTGAAGCGAGTATTGAATATAAAAATGAAGATAGACTTTTATCTAATGCTGAAGATTCAGATAAAGAATACATTGAAAAAGTACTTCCCGAAAAAATGAAATGGAATTTAGAGAGTATTCGAAATTATTCGTTTAGTAGGGATCTACTTACAATGATAAAAACAGTATTAGCGGTAATTAAGTGATCAACAACGGACTTTTTCTCTTATAGAACAATTCTAACCAAACTGGATCAGAGCTGCAAAGCAGCTCTGTCTTTTTAATCACATTATTTCTCTATTGCTTTGATAAATTCGCTCGCTAACTTCTTATAGGTTTGATGTTGCAATATATATTTCTTTCCATTTTCTCCCAATATTCTCCGTTCTTCATCTGACAGCTCGAGGAGCTTTCTAATTCCATTTGAAATTGCTTCAGGATTTTCAGCCTCAACACTTAAACCGCATTTAGCCTCAGCGACAAGATCATTTCCTGCATTAATAGAATATAGAATTGGTGTCGATGACATCATATAGTCCATTAGTTTATTTGGACTCACACCAAACCTAAATAATGGTTCATATTTTAATCCTATGTATGCAATATCAAAATATTTTAATAAACTAGGGATTTCATATTTAGAAACAGGTTCAAAAAAATAAACATTTTTAAGATTTCTTTTTTTCTTAATATCAAGTAAATTATTCTTTTCTAACCCATTACCAACTAAAACAAATACAATATCATCATCCATATTTAATATATTAGCCGCATCAAGCAAATAATTCAAGGCGTTAGGTTCTCCGTGAGAGCCTGCATACCCAACTATTTTCTTTCCTTGACTTTTGGCATTAATAAGAAAATCTTTTAATTCTCCATCCAACAATTCCTTGATAGATTCTTCTTGCCAATCCTCTTCTACAATGCCATTTGGGATAATGACTAATTTATTTAGCTCCAAACCATGCTGCCTCATATGTTCATGCACTTTAGGTAGCATAGACACAACTACATCCGAATATTTATATGCGTAATTTTCTGCCCATTGACATACCCAAATAAATGGGTGATTCGGTGACATTCCTCCTAATTCAATCGGAGATAAAGGCCATAAATCATGCACTTCATAAACTAACTTAGCACCTGCTTTTTTAGCAATATGCTTGGCAACCCAAATATCCATTGGATAAGTACTTGATGCTATCACTACATCGGGTTTATAGTTATCAACCAAAAACTTTGTATCACGCCATAATGCTTGCAAAAAATATGTAATATTAATTACACGAGAGATACCATTTTTGCTATAGCTCGGTGTTGGATACCATACATACTCAATGCCATCTAGATGTTCAATTGTCTTTTTACCATTTTGTAACTTCGGTTGTTTTTTTCTCAAATGCGAAAATGATGCTGATAATATGGTGACTTTATGCCCCATGCTTTTCCATTCCTTAGCCATATAGTAAGGACGAAACTCCATACCATATTCTGGAGAACCTGCATAATGATTAATATAAAGAATATTCATGACTGACTCAAAAAACTAACGATATTTTTAGCGGCATTCCCACCACCATATAGCTGGGAGCTATCCCTAACATCCTTAGAAATATTATTCTTGACCGTGTTAATAATAATTTCTGTATCAGCACCAACTAAAGTATTTACATTATGTTTAATTAATTCTACCCACTCGGTTTGATCTCGCATCGTTACACAATATTTAGAAAAGAAAAACGCCTCTTTCTGAACACCACCACTGTCTGTTAAAACCAATTGACAATGCTTCAATAACCATAACATTTCTAAATACCCAACTGGCTCTATCACATTAACATCGAGTTGCAACCCATTTTGTTTAATCTTTTTTAACGTTCTCGGATGTAAAGGTAATACAATGGGCACAATCTCACGATGAATTGTGTTAAGTGCTACTACAATATTTCTCAATCGTGTAGGGTCATCAGTATTCTCTGCTCGATGCAATGTAGCCAAAATAAAGTAAGAGTTATCAATAATTCCATATGGTTTAATAGCATTATGCACAAAATGTAATGCAGCATCTTGCATCACATCTCCAACATTCAGCATAGATACATTTTTTTGCTCAAACCCCTCCTTACGCAAATTATCCATTGCAGTATCTGTAGGACAAAATAATATATCACTGACTTGATCCGTAAGGATTCTATTTATCTCCTCAGGCATTCTCATATTAAAACTGCGTAATCCAGCCTCTACATGGACAACAGGAATATGTAATTTTGTAGCTGCTAAAGCTCCTGCTAATGTTGAATTAGTATCGCCATAAACCATTACTTTATCTGGTCTAAGGTCAAAAATAACTTTTTCAATATCAATGAGCATTCTTCCTGTCATTTCTCCATGAGATCCACCATGAATACCCAACTGAATCTCAGGTTTTGGAATACACATTTGATCAAAAAATATTTCTGACATATTTGGATCAAAATGCTGACCTGTATGAAGCAATATTTCATCTATATTTGATAACTCTCTTATTCTTTTAGATACAATTCCAGCTTTAACAAACTGTGGTCTTGCTCCAATAATAGTAAGCATCTTCATAAAATATCCTCAAATAAAATTTTCAATTTTACTAAGTAAAACATTGATCGATTTTTTAAACAATCCTTTTTCTAAAATCCATTTATAATTATTATCAATAATATCATTCTTTCGAGAAATTATTTCTTCTAGCTTAGAATAATCATCATTCTTTTTTAGAATTAATCCATTATCTCCTACAATTTCTCTATTTGCAGGCAAATCACTCAAAATAGGAATACATCCAAAAGCCATAGCCTCTAACAACGAAACAGAACCAGAATCACTTTTAGGCAAACTAAAATACCACTGAGATTTTTTATAGTAATGCTGCTGCTCTTCTTCGGAAAGAAACCCCACAAAAGAAACTTTAGGAACTAATCCATACTCCTCTACATAAGCTTTCATTTCAGGTTCTAGGCTACCTTTATTTGCGATAATTAATCTAGCTGCAGGATTATTTCTAGAAATATCTCGGAAAAAGTCAAGCACTTGAAATGGTTGATAGATATCCTCTAATCCTCTGTTACTAAAGAAAAGCCATTTCTCTTTGCAAAAAGAGGGATATGTAGGCTCATCAAGTAAACCAAAGAAGAAAGTATATATTTTTTTAGCACCTAATTTCCTCATTTTTTCTGACATGTCTCTTGAGTCACTAGTACATAAGTCAGAGTAATTTAAAACATATTTAATAGCTAATTTATATAATAAATTTTTATTAGGCGTAACTAAAATATCACTTCCCCAAGCAGAAGATAACATAAAAAAATCTAACCCAAATATTTTTTTCAATAAAAAAATCATGAAGCCGTGAGAAGTTAAATAATGAGGATTAATAATATCAGGCTTGATTCCATTTATCCACTTATATAAATTAAAAACTTTAAATAAAATAGATAAATTACCTCCACCATGCTTTTTCCCCTGGTTAAATGATAATCTTTTTTCAGGTAATAAAAAAGTATCCCACTCATTGCTAAAAGATGTACTAGAAGCAACATATAAATCTACTTTTGTATTTAAAACTTTAGCCCACTTTAATAAATGAGGACTAGTAGCATCACCAAAAATAACGTATTTGTACATTCAAAATACCTAAATAAAAACTATATAAATATTTTACCTATCCACTTTTATAGTATATTAATTAACTTTTCAACTTGATATTTTCGATGTAGTTTATCAATATTACTTTTACTAGCCACTGCTAAACTGCCATTAATCCAATCAAGATAAGCTCTATTAATCATTTTCTCAATAGCTTCAACATCATTAACTTCTGAAATATATCCACAGTTAAGATCTTCTATTAGCTTCGCCGCAACATCTGAAGGATCTACTAATGCAAGAACACTTCTTCCAACAGATATATAATCAAATAACTTTCCAGAATAAATACCTCTTTGCTTTCCTCTTGGAAGAATTAATAGATTACAATCCATTTGAGACATTTTAACAATACTCTCTTTATAAGAAAGATAAGGTAATAAAACAACTTTTTCTCTTATTTTATCTGGTATATAGAAATTATGAGATGAAGTAGCAATAAATATTTTAAATGGAATTAGATGACTTATATTTTTAACTGCCTCAAAAAAAATATCCGGCTTTCTATCTCCATAAAAACTACCAAAATATCCTATTTTGAAAAAATCATCCTTCTCATAATCAAAATAAAAATCATGATCAAATCCATTTCTTAACTCAATATAGGAACCTATATTAGGCATATCTTCTCTAAAACTATTTAAATGAGGCTCACTTATTGTTGTTAAAACATCTGCACGTTCAGAATATTTTCTTTCTCTTTCACGCCTAAAGTGATATATATAGCTACTTATATTAATTTGTCTACTATACTCATCTCTAAAGTCAACCACCCATTTAATATTATCACTCTTTGTTTTGATCAAGGCATTATATGATGCTTCAAGAGCACTTTCTGGATAATATGAGCTTAAAATAACAGATATATCTTCTAAATTGATTAATTCTACTATTTTCTTTTCAACTTTCTTTTCCCAAGCTCTAAAATGACTTATATTTAACTTATTAAATATAACTCTGAATAATGTTTTAAAATTTCTTAAAAGATTACTTTCTTTACCCGTATATTCCAATATTCTCTGGAAAAACCCATTGCTAATATATAGCACTTGACAACTATTAGATGAGTCAAAATAATATTTCTCAATTCTTTCAATATGAGCATATGTGATCACTATAACCTCATATCTCTGGGATAAATATTTAGCAAAAGACTCGATTCTATGGGAAGCTATATGCTCCCTTGGTGGAAAGAAAGTACTTACAACAATAATTTTTTTCTTCATATTTAAGATATCCTAATTTCATATATTAGTATGAAGATATTTTAACTGCTGGATTTCCAGCAATTACTACATTTTCTTCTAAAACACTTTTCGTTACAATAGAACCAGCTCCAACAATAGTTCCATTTGCCAAATGTACTCCCGGTAAAATTACAGCATTCATCCCTATCCAACAACGTTCACCAATTACAACATCTTTTCCAGGAAGGTGCTTGGTTAGATCGTTAAAATCATGATTTGCAGTTATAATACCAACATTTTTTGCTATAAAAGATCCCTTACCAATATAAATTGACGCACTAAAATTCTGAAAGTAAGTTCCTTCTGACTGAAAGTTATGTAGATCATCATAATCAAAAATAATATTATTTGGATTTGAAATATTGCATGTTAATGCTGTAGGAAAAGGATATGGTCTTGATAATCGTAATATATTTTTAATAAAAATAGAACGGAATGCCCATCTATACCCCATAAGAGTATTCTTAAAATATTTATCGCATAAATACTCTCTTTTATAGAAAGCTTGTAATATAAAAATAAAAAATGGACTGCTTAATCTAATTACTTTCTTTATCATATAAAAAAACTCCTGCAATAATTGCTGAGAATAGGATATAAGCACAATATATAAAAAAATAAGAATTAGCTATATTTTTTACAATATCTATTTCATTGCCTCCAATGAAAAAAGATAAAAGAATCATTAATGACAAACATAACATACCAATTAAGTTTAAATATTGTTTTTCTGCAATATAAAACATGAAACTTAATGGATTAGCTATAAACCTTACGGTCAAAGCAGGTATTAATATTTTAGCAAAATAAGCAGCTTCTAGCCATTGCTCACCAAAAATGAATTTAAATAAATCCTCTATAAAGAAATATAAAAATACTGATAATGGCCCCCCCAATATTAATAATAATTTCAATGTTTTTAAAAAACTATTTCTTGCATTTCCAAAAGTTCTATATTCACTTGATGCATTTTCCTTAAAAACCTCTAAAACAGAGCTTGATAAGAAAGTAATAGGGGCCTGTAATACTCTTTGGGTTAAATAATAAGCCCCTGCTACACTAGGTGAAAAAAAAATACATAAAAAAAGCATTAGGCAATAAACTTGCCGTTAAAGATAAAAGTGAGCTAGGAACATCAAATAAAGGGAAATTTCTATATCTTAAAAGCATATCCTTGGCTATATCTTTCTCTATATTATAAGTAATTAAGGAATTTTTATTACAAATATAGAATAAATACATAATTACCAAAATTGTACCAAAAACGACACCCCATACCAGTCCATTATCTGGTAAAAAGTAAAAAAATATTAGCTGAGTCAATCCAACTCCAACACTTAATAGAATTCTAGAAAAAGACAGCTGCTTGTAAAATCCCGCCCTATTTAGGTTATTATTTAATAATTGATTGTATACAGTTACTATTGATAAAAGAAAAATTAATACACAAGTATATAAACTATCATCTCCATATATAAAAAAAACAAATATTCCTATAATAAAAAAATAGATAAACGCCAACAATAAAATATACTTAATTAGAAAACCAGTAAACATCTTAACTATATTTACGTTTCTATCAATAAATAATACTAACTCATAACGTAAAGTAAGAAAAACTGATAAAAAAGCACTAAACGTTAACACTGTCCCTAAATATCCAAAATCCTCTTGAGTATATATCCTAGTTAATATTGGGGTAATTGATAATTGAATTATTTGTGCTAAAGTAGTCCCACTAATGATAATCGATATATTTTTTAAGTATTGATCATACTTAAAACTCTTTATTGATTTAAACATTAAATCATCTCAATAATATTTCTAATATTGTTTATAGTTAAATAAGGATGCATCGGTAAACTCATTACTTCTTGGGCAACCCTATCTCCAACAGGCAAAATTGCATTAGGATCTGCTACAGCAGGCTGTTTATTAAGTGGAATAGGATAATGTACCGCAGTAGGTATTCCTGCCGCTCTTAATTTTTCTTGTACTTGCTCCCGATTGTTGATCCTAATAGTATATTGTGCCCATGCACTAATATTATGAGACTCAACAAATGGTGTGTTATTTATCCCTGCTTCATTCAAAAGTGCGGTATAATTTTCAGCAATTTTGTTTCTTAAGTAGATCTCTTCCTCTAAAATTTCTAGTTTAGGTAATAAAATTGCAGCTTGTAACGTATCAAGACGACTATTTACCCCTACCCGAATATGATGATAACGTTTATCCTGTCCATGGCGTGCTATTTGACGAATGATTTTAGCTAGTTCATCATCATTAGTAAAAATAGCTCCACCATCACCATAACAGCCTAAAGGTTTACTTGGAAAAAAACTGGTACAAGCTATCGTTGATAAGTTACATGACATCCTTCCCTTATAAGATGCACCAAAGCTTTGTGCAGCATCTTCAATAACAGGTAAGTTATATTTTGCCGCAATCGAATTTATCGCATCAAAATCTGCACATTGCCCATATAAAGAAACAGGAATAATCGCTTTAGTTTTATTCGTAATAGCTTCTTCTAATTTTGTCGGATCCAGGTTATAAGTTTTAGGATCAATATCAACATAAACAGGTTTTGCGCCTAATAACGCAACAGTCTCGGCGGTTGCAATATAGGTAAATCCTGGCGTAATTACCTCATCACAACTCGAAATCCCTAATGCCATTTGAGCAATTTGTAAAGCATCTGTACCATTTGCAACGGAAATACAATATTTAGCCCCCACAAAATGTGCTAACTTTTCCTCTAGTTCTATAACTTCTGGCCCCAAAATATATTGACCATGGGATAATACTTTCTGTATATTGCTGTCAATTTTATCTTTTATTCTTTTTTGTTGTACAGCTAAATCAATGAATTGCATTATAGTTTCCTTAATTTATTATCTATAAGTTGATACTGCTCTCCCGTATGGGGGCAAGAAGCTATGGCATTTCCTCTCAAAGGAAGTGCTAACTGCTCTCCATATTCACTCATCCAACCTATTTGTTTTGCTGGCACCCCAACCATTAATGCATAATCAGGAATATCCTGCTTAACTACTGCCCCAGCTCCAATAAAAGCATACTTTCCAATCGTTACTCCACAAACTATTGTGCAGTTAGCTCCTAGGGTAGCACCCTTTTTTACTAGTGTTGTACGATATTCGTTTTTTCTTTCTATTAATGAACGAGGATTATATACATTAGTAAAAACCATACTTGGCCCACAAAATACGCCATCTTCTAAATGTACATTATCATAAACAGAAACATTATTTTGTATTTTACACTGGTTACCAATAGTCACTTTATTTCCAACAAACACATTTTGTCCTAAAGAAACTTTTTCACCAATAACAGCGCCTGCACAAATATGGGTAAAGTGCCATACTCGGCAATCTTTACCAATCTTAGCACCATCATCAATAATAGCAGTTTCATGCTTGAAATAATTCATATTTATAACCTAATATCAGAATCACCTAATGGCAGAACATATTTTACATCATAAAGAATATGAGAATCTTTACCTAAAGCTCGAATAGCCTCTTTTCCCATTAATTTTGTTGAACTATGATCAACAGCTAAAATAATCGCATCATAATAATTTTGTTTCAGCTCTTGAATAAGCTCTATGCCATATTCTTGTTTAACTTCTTCAGAAGATGCCCAATTATCATATACATCAACTTGCATATTAAAATCTTGCAACTCCGTAACAATATCAATGATCTTAGTATTGCGAACATCAGGACAATCCCCTTTGAAAGTAAAGCCTAAAATTAGTACTTTTGCCTCATCAATTTGGATTTTCTGACGAGCCATTCGTTTAACTAATTGAGTTGCAACATATTCTCCCATACCATCATTGATTCGTCTGCCTGCTAAAATAACCTCTGGTCTATAACCCACTTCCTGGGCCTTATGTGTGAGATAATATGGATCAACACTAATACAATGGCCTCCTACTAATCCAGGCTTAAATGCCAGAAAATTCCATTTAGTCCCAGCGGCTTTTAATACTTCCTCTGTATCAATATTTAGTCGATTAAAAATCTTTGCAAACTCATTAATTACAGCGATGTTTAAATCTCTCTGTGTATTCTCAATAACTTTCGCTGCTTCAGCAACTTTAATAGATGATGCTTTATGGGTCCCTACTGTAACAATGCTACGATAGACCTGATCAATAAAATCAGCCACTTCTGGAGTTGAACCTGAAGTAATTTTCACAATTGTTGTCAAACGATTTACTTTATCGCCTGGATTAATGCGTTCTGGACTATACCCAGCATAAAAGTCCTGATTAAATTTTAGCCCTGATTTTTTCTCAATGATAGGAATGCAAACTTCTTCTGTTGCACCGGGATAAACTGTCGATTCAAAAACAACAATATCTCCTCTTTTAATAACATCTCCTAATAACTGAGATGCTTTTTGTAATGGCAACAAATCAGGTATTTTATCTTCAGTAATTGGAGTAGGGACAGTAACAATATAGAAATTGCAATCTTTAATTTTTTCTATATTAGATGTGTAATTTAAAAGAGTTGCTTTTTGTAGCTCCTCTTTGGAACATTCTAATGTTGAATCATTGCCTGATTTTAGCTCATCTACTCTAGATTGTTTAATATCAAAACCAACTGTTGGATATTTTTGCCCAAACTCAACAGCTAATGGTAACCCTACATAACCTAACCCAATAATTGCTATTTTCAATTGCTCTATTTTCATCATTTATATAATCCAATCTATAAATTTAATGGTAAACCAATCTCTTTCTGATCCCTTGCCGAACGATAAATAGCAATTAACAACTCAAGAGATTTTAACCCTTCTCTACCATCTGTTTCAGGCTCAGCTTTTCCTCTTAAAACATCAGCAACATTTTGAAAGTAAGGCGGATGTCCAAATCCATACACAGATGTAGTTTCATAATTAGCAGCAGAAATCTCTCTGTCATAAGGTTTTACATCTTCAAAATTCCATTCTTGGATATCATTTACGGCAACACCACCAATTTTAACAGTACCTTTTTCTCCTAAGATAGTAATAGAACCTTCTAAATTTTTAGGATATGTACACATTGTAACAGACATAGAACCTAGCGCACCATTACGCCATTTTATATTAACAACCCCCGTATCTTCAACTTCTATATTACGGTGCGTGGTTGTCATTGCTTGAATTCTTTCAACAGGACCAACTAACCAATGCAATAAATCAACATAGTGCGTAGCTTGGTTCATGAAAGCTCCACCATCCATATCCCAAGTGCCAGACCACTTCGCTCTATCATAGTATTCTTGCGGTCTCGTCCAAAAAACATTTACCTGAACCATATAAATCTGTCCAAAACGTTGCTCAGAAATTGCTCTTTTCAGAAGTTGTAATGTAGAATTTCTACGATTTTGTTTAACTATAAAAAGCTTAACATTCGCTTTATCGCAAGCCTCTATCATAGCTAATCCATCAGCAAATTTTGTTGCCATTGGTTTTTCTGAAATAACGTTCACACCATAATTGGCTGCCAAAATTGCTTGTTCTGAATGTATTCCACTAGGTGTACATAATGTAACTAGATCTAGCTTCTCGCTAGCTAACATTTCACTAAGCGATAAATATCCTGGAACAGAGTACTCTAGTTTGTGCTGCTCTAAGATTTGCGGATCTGTATCACATACTGCAACTAATTCATATTCATCAGATAACTTCAAAATCGAACCAAAATGATTTTTAGAAATTCTACCGCATCCAACAACAGCTATTCTTATTTTTCTATTTTCAATCATTTACTTTTCTCCAATAAAATTTATGTTATGCCTATGCTATATAACTTGTTTTCTATTTGCGATAAATAGTATACCTACAATGGCTTTATCTATCTATTACTATTTAGCAAAAATAAAAAGAGAGTCCTCGCCCATCTCTCCAAAAAACTAAGCCTTAGGAAGTAAAATATTGAGCTCTGTATTGCACTGGACTCAAGTTGTTTAATGCTGGTTTAATCCGTAGCTCGTTATAATAGCGAATATATTTGTGCAGAGTCATCCCTAGCCCCGCGACATTAGCAAAGCGATTCGGGTAAAACATTCCGGCTTTACAATGGTAAAAAACACTCTATCCCCGTATAATCATAGCTATTTGCTTTACTATTCACTCTCTAAATTACCTTTAATAAGCCTTTTTCATCCACCAATATTTCATGCCATGTAGCTAGTTGATAAAGATAGCCTTGGCCACTTTCAATTTTGTCTGCAAAAATTTCACTGCTCTCTTGAGCTACATAATAGTTAATCACCTCACTAATTTTTAGATAAAACAAGCCGAATGAATTAGGAGCATTTCCAGTAAATTTGTGTTAGAACGGACTGTTAATTCAAGCACAAAAAAATTATCTTCATTTTATTACCCCCCCTGATAGTTTAATAGAGCACCTTAATTTTTAAGATTCATTATAGTATTTCAGCAAATCTTTTTCATTACTTGAACCATAATCGGTCAACTTGTATCTTAAGCTAAGGTTCAATAATAACTCTTGAAACTCTATTAAACTAACCTGAATTGACTCTGACATTCTGTATTTTAATATTCTATTGAAGATTGCTAATATCCATAAACTCACTTTAAATGCATTAATATATAAAGAGTAATTAATGGATCTTGATAACGGCTTTCTAATGACTCTTACGACTAAATTTATAATTTTCTTAAATCTAGACAAAATAATCTTCTGCTCTGTTTCTGATAGTTTTAAGAATAAATAGACAACTTCATCAGAAAACTTTCCTTCGGTCATTTCTCTAAAATCAACATAACCATCCCTATCTTTTATAGTTTTATTCCAATAACCTTCCAAATCTTTAAGCCAGACATCCATTATTTGATAATATGTAATCAGTTTATATTCAATCATGGGCTCTAATATACTTTTCAGAACCCAACAATATTCATGATATAGTTTTCCCAACCTTCCTCGTAAGATATTTAAAATTTCTTCAAACCGCTCTTTATTAATTGAACTCTTATTCAAACTTTCTATAAATTTAGATAAAAATAAGGAATGAAACTTACCTTGTCTAAAAACTGATTCTCTAATAAACCATAGCAATATTTTAGGCTTATCAATTGTAGGATGTTCATATATGATTTGACAAACTTGCCTCTCATCAATCTTATTATCAGAAAAGAGAGAGAAAATCTTCATAATCCCTATCCATTGAAGAAAGTGGTGCTGGCTTTTAAAAAGAGTAATCCAATTATCCAAACAATCAAAGTCCATAGAGATATATCTTAGTGCATCTGTAATTAATGCTCTTTGCCTACAATTTTTATAGTTAAATTGTAGTAATTGATTTTCTAACCATCCAATTAATGTTTTAGAAGAAAGACACCAAAGTATTTTTATAGCAAAATAATCAGCATAAGAAATCTCATTAGGCTCATATTGAAAGACTCGTTCAGGATGCTCATTACAAATGAGTTTTTCGAAACTTATATCTAAATATCTCTTTAAATCTAGTACAGTATTCTTATCTCTCAAACTCAAAGCATTTTTTCTTGCTGGATTTAAGTAGACTAATAATTTATCAACCAATGTTGATGAAATATTTCTCGATCCAACATCATACCAATATCCCCCTCCAGGAATATGAGCCAATAAAGTTCCAAAAGCATCCCACTCCTCAATGAAATTCTCCGATGAAAAAGGGTCACTAAAGAATATTGAAGGTATATCAGTATATTTTTCCCTATAATCTGTGAATTCTAATTCAACCTCTGATAAATGTTTCTGTAACACATCGCCAGATAAGTTTTCTAATTCTGATTTATTCCACCATTTTGCTAAAACCCAGCCTAATTTTGAAAATTGATATGGGGATAGAGTATCAAATAATTTCCTTTCGTATCTACTTTTTGGTTGATAAGTTGTTGAATCAAAAATAGCTATGTCACTAGTTATCTCCTGAGCTTGTATTAATTCATCAACATAAGAAAAAATAGGATATAACACATCTAATGGAATTTCTGTAACTAATAATGGATTATTCTCATTAGCACGTTGTATTGAATTTGATAGATGATAACCAGCCAAAGGTAGGCCATTTTTTTCACGAATTAGAATCATCCGATCATGTAATTTTTCAAGCCCTAAAACTTTTAATCTTACACAGCCTACTGTTTCAGCCCAACTCTCACATTGTTTTACTAAATGAGTAATTCTATCTTGTCCTTCTTTGGTTTGAGATGTAAAAACAATGTAATTTCCATCTGAAAAACCTAGCCTATTTAGTAAATCAATTCCTACATTTTCCATAAATGGATCAAACCAAGCAATTTGAGCATTAGGATATTTTTCAAATACCTTCTTTAACCAAGCGACTAATTCAAGGCGACTTTCCCCATAAAATGATAATTTCGGAAAGAAATGGGAGTTAGATGAGATAGGCAGTATTTTTTCTAAGTAATTTTTTATCTCAATATTAGCATCAAACCACGGATCTTTATGATCATTATTAACTGAAAATTCAGAACGATGATAATTTAGTCTCTCTATAGAAGTAAATTCTTTTACTTTGTGAAGCGATGACTTAGGTACCCCTTGCTCTAGCCAAGGATCATTTGTAGAGTTTGAAATATTTGAGATAAAATTGCTTTGGAAGTGCATGCTCCGCACAAAGAGTTGCCCCTCTTGAACCAAAAGAGTACATCTAGAGCCATCTTTCTCAAATATTTCAAGTATATAAGAATTAAATATATCATTACTAGAACTATCTATTTCAAACTCTAATTGATAAGGATACTCAGAAATTGTAAATTCTTTTATTGAGGCAGATAATAAACTATCTCCACTAAACGTTTTTAATATAGCCAATAAAGGCTTATCAGATAATTTTTCATAAATCTTTAATGTATTCTTTTCTTTTAATTCTAAATAAAATTTCTTTTTTTCTTGGTTATTAATGCTTGGAGATAATAAAAACTCAAGATCTCCTAACCGCCATGAATCTATACCTGCAATGTCAATATCTTCATTTGCTAGCTTTTCATTAATCATCTTTAATACTTGTTTAGTAATTGAACTATCCAATGTATTCCAGAAATTGGTTTTATTAGGCAAGCTAATAGCTGCACTATTACAGCTGACCTCTGAACTTGGGCTTACTTTGGTAGTATCCCAAACATAGTTTTTCCTTGGTGGAAGATGCATCACAGGCCTAATACAGCAAGGAAAAGATAATTTCAATAAGCGTAAAATAGGTTCTAATTTTTTGTCTATAGTAGCTTCAATTTTAACTGAAATATCTAAAAATGACTGTTCCTGAAGCAATCCTTTTACTAAAATAGTCAATTTCTCCGCTGATGTCAGAAGCTGGATAAAAATAATCCTTGCTTTAATACCCTTGATAGATATAGGTTTGTTATGCTTTGATAGATCTGATTTCCACCGATTATCTTGGTGATCATAAGAAAGAACTCTCCCATATAACCATTGATAGCTTATGCTATGAGGTTCTTCTAACTCTAACACCCAGCCTTGAAAACAAACAGCTTCATTATTTCCATGGAAAAGCTTATCCAGCCTTTTATCATTAAGAATTTTTTGTATAAATTCATTTTGTATTGATACCATCATAATTATTCCCTCAACAAAAACTTCCTAATATATTTAGGGGCTGTATTAGATTAGCAGTTATGTTAGTCTATAAAAATGAAAATAACTCATTGTAAACTCAAGAAATCTATACAGAGAAAACTGCTCAAGTTTTTTGTGTTTGAAGTAACAGCCCACTCTTGCGAAAATTTACTAGAAATTCCCCCAATTCAGCAACCTTAGTCTATCACAAAATCAGGGGGGTGATTAGCTACCATTTGGTTCAAGATACCAATGACGTTTTTATGGGTAAAGTTGAACTAGATGAAAGCCATTAAAGGAGCTAGGCGCTAAGGATAAAACAGCTGTTTTTGTATGCTGAAACGAGATGAAAAAGTCTATACCGTTGTCGTTGAAAATACTAAGACAGATACATTACTCCCTGTTATAGAAGCAAAATTATGCCTGATAGTATTGTTTACACCGATTATTATCACAGTTACGATTGTACTAGATGTGAGCGAATTTAAGTATTTCAGAATTAATCACTCAACCCACTTTGCCAAAGCAAAAAATCACATTAATGAGATTGAAAGTTTCTGGAATCAGGCTAAAAGAGAGCTAAGAGAATATAGCGGAATTGATAAGAAATCCTCTCCGGTATTCTTGAAAGAATGCGAATCTCGGTTTAACGCTGGAACAGTAAAAGAATCGCTAAAAATGCTGCAATTTTGGTGTAGAATTTAAGGCTTATCGAATACAACCCATTATTTCTTATCTTAATTGTTTTCTTCTTACTGCACATTCTAATTTATGAGTATATAAAAACAATTTTTTCATTTCATTAATAATTATAGGAAAGCCTATAATAGTGATAAACGCCATATATACTTTAGCCTCAAAATACTCTCCAACACTAAAATGTTCTTTAAGGAAAAATATTTTCATCTCATCTAAACTAAATGAAAGCAATACAGTGCAGAAAAGTAAATTAATAATAAAAGGGAACGTAATAAGTGCTATAATAAAATATCTACAAGGAAAACTTTCTCTAAGCTTATCTCCCGCATACAATCGAATAAAAGATGTTCCAGAAAATATGATTGAGTAAACTGATAACATGACTAGCAATCTAAACTTATTGTCCCCATCACTCTCCATAAAATATAAGAAAATAATACAGAGATAATAAATAACAGAAGCAAAAATAGTAAATTTAATATCAGATATAAACTTAATAACCTTATATAAATTATTTTTTATATAGTATTTCAGAATTTCCCCCTACATACTCTAATTTTGAAAAAAAACCGCACTTTCCCAAAAGTGCGGTCAAATTTTAACACATTTTCAGCAATCCCTACAACGCCTTCAAAATATCATCAACACGCTCTTTCGCATCGCCGAAGAGCATTTGGGTGTTTTCTTTGAAGAATAATGGATTTTGTACGCCTGCGTAGCCCACTGCCATTGAGCGTTTGAAGACCACCACGTTAGCGGCTTTCCACACTTCTAGTACTGGCATTCCTGCGATTGGGCTGTTTGGATCGTCCATCGCCGCTGGGTTTACAGTGTCGTTTGCACCGATCACCAATACGACGTCCGTATCCGCGAAATCATCGTTGATTTCGTCCATTTCTAATACCACGTCATAAGGCACTTTGGCTTCAGCGAGTAACACGTTCATATGCCCTGGTAAACGCCCAGCCACTGGGTGAATACCAAAACGCACGTTCACGCCACGATCACGCAATTTTTGTGTGATTTCAGCCACCGGATATTGTGCTTGCGCCACTGCCATTCCGTATCCCGGTGTGATGATTACAGAGCTTGCGTTTTTCAGCATTTCTGCCACTTCTTCGGCTGTCGTTTCACGGTGTTCACCTTGCTCTTCATCACCACTTGCCACTACATCATTACCAAAACCACCCGCGATAACGCTGATAAATGAACGGTTCATCGCTTTACACATAATGTAAGAGAGGATTGCACCTGATGATCCCACCAATGCCCCTGTTACGATCAAGAGATCATTATTCAGCATAAAGCCTGCCGCTGCGGCTGCCCAACCTGAATAAGAGTTCAGCATTGACACCACCACTGGCATATCCGCCCCGCCGATTGAGGCAACCAAGTGCCAACCGAAAGCAAGCGCGATGACCGTCATCAATAGCACTGGGAAAATATTTTCTGGTGAGCTTAAAAACGCAATCATTAATAAGGCAGAAACCACTAACGCTGCTAAATTTAATTTATGGCGATGCGGTAACATTAGCGCTTTAGAGTTAATAATGCCGCGTAATTTACCGAATGCGACCACAGATCCTGTAAAGGTTACCGCACCGATAAAGATCCCTAAGAACACTTCCACATTGTGGATTGTGGCAAGGGTTGCTTGTTCTGCATCAAAGGCAGCTTTCGCATTTTCTAATGCGGCTTTGCTGATAAATGCTGTACCTTCTGGCGCAACAAATTCAGGGGTAACGTGTAAGCCAAAGCTGTTAAAGCCAACTAACACCGCTGCAAGACCAACAAAGCTATGTAGAATTGCTACAAGTTCTGGCATTTCGGTCATTTCTACTTTTAATGCACGTTGGATACCAATCACCGCGCCAATCGCCATAGCGATTAAGATCCAAATTTGCCCTGAAGTTTGTGGGCCAAAAATGGTTGCGATAAGGGCGATGGTCATACCCACAATGCCATACCAACAACCTGCTTTAGCAGTTTCGTGTTTAGAAAGCCCTGCTAAGCTCATAATGAAAAGTAATGCCGCTACAATATATGCAGCCTGTACTAAACCTTCTGACATTGCTTTTTCTCCTTAACCTTTTCTAAACATTGCAAGCATACGTTGGGTAACTTTAAAGCCACCAAAGATATTGATACTTGCCACTAAAATTGCAATAAACGCGAGCAGGCTAATAAAGAAACTGCCTTGGGCAATTTGCAATAATGCGCCCACAATGATGATGCCCGAAATCGCATTAGTTACCGCCATTAATGGCGTATGCAACGCGTGGCTCACATTCCAAACCACATAGTACCCCACCACACAAGCAAGCACGAATACGGTGAAGTGTGATAAGAATGCCGCAGGCATTACTGAGCCTAGCCATAGGAACAACACGCCAATTGCACCCATAATGCCATATTTCACGCGTGGGTCTTGTGGTTTTTCTTCTTTTTTCTCAACCACCACTTCCACTTTTTGCTGTGGCTGGGCTGAAACTTGAATTGGTGGTGCTGGCCAAGTGATTTCACCCTCACGAATCACAGTTACGCCACGCAATACTACATCATCAAAATCAATGTTGATGTTGCCATCTTTCTCTTTGCATAATAATTTGAGCAAGTTCACTAAATTTGTGCCGTAAAGTTGAGAAGATTGCGTTGGCAAGCGAGCTGGGAAATCCGTATAGCCGATAATTTTCACTTGATTAGGCGTAACGAACACTTCACCCGGTTTGGTATATTCGCAGTTACCGCCTGTTAATGCGGCTAAATCCACAATCACCGAACCCGGTTTCATTGAATCCACCATTTCTTTGCTGATCAAACGCGGAGCAGGTTTACCTGGGATCGCAGCGGTGGTAATAATAATGTCCACTTCTTTCGCTTGTGCAGCATAAAGTTCCATTGCACGGCGGTTAAATTCTTCCGACATCACTTTCGCATAGCCATCACCTGAGCCACCTTCTTCTTCAAAATCAATTTCTAAGAAGTCTGCGCCCATTGATTTCACTTGCTCTTTCACTTCAGGACGAGAGTCAAAGGCACGCACTATCGCCCCAAGGCTATTTGCTGTACCGATTGCAGCCAAACCAGCTACACCCGCACCAATCACCAACACTTTCGCCGGTGGCACTTTACCCGCTGCAGTAATTTGCCCCGTGAAGAAGCTACCAAAGGCATTCGCCGCTTCCACCACAGCACGATAACCAGAAATATTCGCCATTGACGAAAGGGCATCTAACGCTTGCGCACGTGAAATACGCGGCACCGCGTCCATTGCTAACACATTGATTTTCTTAGCTGATAATTTTTGCATTAAGGCTTCATTTTGGGCTGGCCAAATAAAGCTGATCAGGGTTGCCCCTTCTTTAATTAACGCAATTTCCTCATCAGTTGGCGGATTCACTTTCATAATCACATCGGTATTCCAAACCTCTTGTGCTGTGCCGATTTTCGCGCCTGCATTAATAAATGCCTGATCTTCAAAACTTGCTTTAAAACCTGCATCGTGTTCAACTAGCACTTCAAAGCCAAGCTTTAAAATTTGCTGAACAGTCTTTGGCGTTGCCGCCACACGGGTTTCATTATCAAGCAGTTCTTTAGGTACACCAATTAACATAATGTTTCCTTCAAATTGGTTGATGATAAAATCTGGAAAACCACGCTTTCCAGCCCATAAATGACAATAGTCAAAACCGCCCTAACTGTACCACTTATTCTAGATAACATACAAAAAGATTTTACATATTGCATCGAAAAAATTTACCGATAAATCACTCCACTATTTAGATTCATCGTGTTACTTAAGGGTAACGATGGATAATGTTTTGATGCAATTTTTACCGAAGTTCTATTTCCAAGCAGGAATCCACAAGCCAAGTTCAGCCCTTTATCGATCTTATGCTTGATAAGTAGTCTCATTTATTGACATTAAAAATAATAATAATTATCATTAATAAAAAATATTGTATGGAATATCAAATGACAAGAACGCAGATTGCCAATGTCGATGAAAAATTAGACATAATAGACCATTTAAATCAGGATCATTCTGATGAATTATTAGTTATTGCAAATTACTATAGCCAGAATTCAAATTATACAAAAGCTCGTATTGCTGATATTTTTGAGGAAGGGGTGATTATTGATCTTTTTCATATTGATCAGGGACAATCGCAGCTTTATATACCATTCAAAATTAAAGGCTCTCTTGAAGAAAAAATTCTCTATCTCGCGTATTACGCTCTAACCAAGCTGGGAGAAAATCTCAAACGTAACAAACGGCAATTCTTTACCGTAAAGGGGAAATCAAGACCTTCCAAAAATATTATGCGCATTATTATCAATGGAACAACCCCCTTCCCAGAGTATTATGCCGCCTACACCTATGGTTTTGTATTAAAACAAATCAATCGTCCTAAAGAAATTCATTCCGATAAGAAGAAAAAAGGATTTTTTATGCGAGGAATGGATCATTTGTTTATCTGGCTATTACGTATCTTAAATTCTAAAAACAGAATGAAGCTCATCAAGCACATAAATAGAGATATACGTTTATATACCTTACGCTCCTCTACCAAAAATGATGAGGGTCAATATACCCAAGGAGCTATCGATATTTATTTACATGGCGATACGCCAGGTAGACGCTGGGTTGAACAGCTTAAAGAGGGAGATATCATTTTTAGTCGCTCAAAGCTACCAGATAAACACCCGCATTTACGTTCTGGAAAAAACGTGTTGATCGGTGATGAAACTGCCTATCCAGCATTAGCCGGTATTCTAGAGTTATGGAACAATCCAACCCCACCCGTTGTGTTAATTTTAATGAATCATCCTGAAGAAAAGGCTTATTTTAAAGATGTACCAATGCCTGAAGGAACAGAATTGCACTATTTAATTTATGCCGAGAAAAAACAATCTGAATTAGTCATTGAAGAGCTAAAAAAGTTGAGCGATTTCACGGGGGCTTGGGGAGGATTAGAACGGCGTGAAGCACAAAAAGTGCGGCATTATATTCGCCATATTTTTTCTATTGATGGAACGAAGAATCACATTAAAGGGTATTGGGAAATAAAATAGTATCAGTGAAGGAGAAAAACGTGAAAATTAATACCGCACTTTTATTATCGTTGGCAACATCTCTCACATCAGGCACGGTGTTCGCTGAAACAAAATTAGAAAATAATAGTTCTACCGCTGAAGGCGAAGAGTTAGAACCTATTTTCGTATATTCAAGAGGCGTAAGAGAATCTAGATTAGATACGCCATTTGCTGTTGATGTGATAGACAAACAAGATATCAAAGTTAAAGATACACAAAATGTATTAGAGGCACTATCCTCCTTACCGAGCCTTAATATCCATAACGGTAATAATGCTGCAACAACCTCCATTTGGATCCGTGGCGTGGGCTCTCTCACAAACACCAGTATGGACGATAATTCTGTAGATATTGTGGTTGATGGCATAAGCAATGGCAAATCTGGGCTAGCTCGCCCTTTACTTGATGTTGAGCGAATTGAAGTGGCTAAAGGCCCTCAAGGAACGTTATTTGGCACTAAAGCAGAAGCTGGTAGCGTTATGATAAAAACAACGGATCCTAAGCAAGAATTTGAAGCCAACATTGGTGTTAATGCAGGTAATCTGAACTTACGAGGAATCAATGGGTTACTTAATGTACCGATCTCTGAACAATTTTCATTCCGATTAGCTACTCAACTTGAGCGTTTTGATGACTATATAAAAGATGCCGATACAGGAAAACCACTAAATAGAAAAACGAATGAGGCGATACAAGCCAAACTGCGTTGGAACGATGGAGAATACAATGATGCAATTTTAAGTGTTTATCACGATCAACGTAAAAACTTTTTACCGATTATTCTTTCTGAACCCTTTTCTTTTAGCACACAAACAAACGGATTACCGCATAATGCGTACCGTAAAAATTCGGGCATTTCATTGAAATATATGCATGGCTTTGATTTTGCTGTTTTAGAATCCACCACTGCATACCATTATCACCGTGCTAATGTTAATCGACCGTTAAGACCGCTTGATATGCTAGGGGTTTTCTATAATGCAGCAAAGATTCCACAATCGCTACACCCCATATTAGATCAATATTATTACCAAAATAAAAATAATCGCCAAAACGTTAATGAACGGGTAAAACAATTCTCGCAGGAATTAAAATTCACCTCAGAAACTAATTCGGGATTAATTTGGGTAGCTGGGGCATATTTTGAAAAAAGAAAACGCAATTTTACTTATGATGCCATTCGCAGTACTCAACAATTATCACCTGCTGTCTTACTTGGTAATGATCCATTTAATGCCATTATTGATCGTGATTTTGACTATGAAACCAAAGCACTTTTTGGCGAGTTAACTTTCCCACTAACCGAAAGCTTAAAAGCCGTTGCCGGGGCTCGATATAGCCATGAACAACTAAATTATCGTGCAATTTATATGCCAAATGCTGATTTTGCGAAACCTTCTTATACGGAAAATCATAAAATCAGTGATAACTTCTTGAGTGGTCGTCTAGGATTTAACTATGCTCTAACCTCAGAATGGCGACTGTATGCGATACAAAGTCTAGGAAATAAATTTGGTGGATTTGCTGATTATGGTACGAATATTGCATACGGTAAAGATAACCAGCCTTATAAATCGGCTAAAGTGATTAGCTCTGAAATCGGCAGTAAATTTTTGACAAATAATGGTAAATTTGGATTTGATGTCTCCTTATTTAACACCAAAGTTAAAAATGACCATATTACCATCACCCTATATCCCTCCTATTTAACTGGTACTGCAAATGCAGATACTCGTTCTAGAGGCGCTGAACTGGGAATATATTGGCAACTCGCGGAGCAGTTAAAACTAAAACAAGAAATCACTTACTTAGATACCAAAGTTACAAAAGTACCTGCAACAGCACGCCATATTACCGCAAAGGGAAACCGCTTACCGCAAGCCGCTAAGTGGAGCGGTGCATTATCCATTGCATATGAATCGAAACCGTTCAACTTCGGATTTATGGGGGAATCACAGCTACTAAGCGATCTATCCATACGCTATGTCGGTAGCCGTTATGCACAGCCTGACAATGTACAGAAATTAGGTCATTATATGTTGCTTAATCTTTCTATAGGGTTACAAAATAAACATCATAATATTTTATTTTGGAGTAAAAACTTAACAAACCGCAAATATCACGCATTTGGTATTATGCCAGGTTATGCTGGGCTACCCTCTAGTGGTCGCACATTTGGTGTAAATTATAGCTATACATTCTAAGGAAAATGATGACAAATAAGCACAATACGTTGACTTGGTCAATGCTGATTTCCTTGTATATGACCCAATACATTGGCATTTCCTTTGCATTGACTGCCTCAGTTGTTGTTCTCCGAGTTTCAGGATTCTCGTTGGATAAACTCGCACTGCTTAACTTGATAGCACTTCCGATTGCAGGAAAATTATTTTTTGCCTTAGTGGTTGATCATATACGCACCTTTTTCCAAGGAATGTACCGTGGCTGGCTAATCATCGCACAAAGTTGTATGACAATTTTATTAGCCATTTCTAGTTTTTTTGAAATTACTCAGCATTTTTCTATCGTATTAGTGCTATTTCTTTTGTACAGTGTGATGACCTGTATCCAAGATGTTGCCATTGATGGGTTAGCCTGTAAAATTTTTGTAGAATCCGATCGCCAAAAAGCAAATGCACTACAATACGCCAGTAATTTATTTGGAAATATTATTGGCGGAGGCATAATATTAATGTTCTACAATACGCTCCAGTGGCAAGGTTCGCTATTCGTATTATCTGCCCTGACTGCAATCTCAGTCGTTCAACTTATTTTTTATTACGAACCAGAAGCAGAAAAAGTGGCGTACAAAGAAAGTCGCACCAAATACCCTCTGATTGCACAAATGACTGCTTTTATGAAGGCTAATAAAATGTGGTTTTTCCTTCTGCTTATCTTACCAAGCGGATTCAGCTCAGCATATACGCTCATTAACCCAATGTTAGTTGATGCAGGGTGGTCTATCGCGAATATAGGTATAGCTACAAAAATTTATGGCTCAATCATAGGCGTATTTTCAGCCTTACTAATCATTCCTTTAATCAAACGTTTTGGGCGAATTAAAGCACTACAATATTTGTTAATATTACAAACGTTGCCATTACTCTGCTTACTGATGCTTACGCAACAAAAAATAGAAATATTAACAGCTTATGGCGTGATTGGCTTATATTCTCTTATCCAGCCTGCCTTATTAGCTTCAATAAGTACGGTTATTATGGATAAAGCCGCCCCAATGCAAGCTAAAGCCACGTTCTTCTCATTACAACTCAGTGTTATCGTCATTATGGGATTTATTTATGCAACGATGGCGATGTCTTTTGCCGGTCAATACGGTTATTTCCCTGTATTACTTTCATCTATTGCACTCAATCTGATTGCTGCGATATTTACCTTTAATTTTAGTTATGGCAAATAAAGCATACATAATAGATATAAAATTTACGCCTCAAAAGCACCGCACTTTTTCTTTTTCCCCCAACTGCAAAATGATACACTTCAGGCTTTTAGATCAATTAGGAACAAAAATGCAATTACCTTCATTAAAATCTGCAACACTCATTCGCCGTTATAAACGCTTTTTGGCTGATGTAGAGCTGGCAAATGGCGAGGTGCTGACGATTCACTGTGCTAACACAGGGGCGATGACAGGCTGTGGCGAGAAAGGCGATACCATTTGGTATTCCACCTCCGATAGCAAAACCCGCAAATACCCCCATTCGTGGGAACTCACCCAGCTCAAAAATGGGCAAATGGTGTGCATTAACACGCACCGTTCCAATCAGCTCACCCTTGAAGCCTTGCAAAATAAGCAAATCAAAGAATTAGCCGCATACAACAAAATTCTGCCTGAAATGAAATATGGTGAGGAAAACAGCCGTATTGATTTTTTGCTTAAAGGCGAAGGATTACCCGATTGTTATGTGGAAGTGAAATCGGTAACGCTGGTAAAAGGCAATCTCGGAATGTTCCCTGATGCAGTAACAACCCGCGGGCAAAAACACTTGCGTGAATTAATGGCGATGAAAAAGCGCGGGCATCGTGCGGTGATTTTTTTCGCGGGCTTGCACAACGGTTTTGATCATTTCAAAGTGGCAGAATACATCGATCCTGAGTACGCCAAATTGCTCAGCCAAGCGATAAAAGAAGGGGTTGAGGTGTATGCCTATGCAGGCGAATTTGAATTTTCGGGTCAAATTCCTACCGCACTTTCTTTGACCCATTGCGTGCCTTACATCGAATAAAAAATATTGAGAATTATTTTCATTTATCTGTTGACTTTGTATTTGAGAACTATTATCATCTAACCATTCAAACAATAATAGATAATCACTCCAACACTTTAGTGCCTCTCCCCCCCACAGAAAGAGGCACTTTTTTTATGCGTAAAACTAAACTAATAAGTGCGGTCAGATTTTGGTAGAAATTTTAACAATCTTGTAACGAACGCAACTGACGACCTGTTGCATCAAAATTATCAAGTGAAAGCCAACGCTTAAATTTAGGTTTCATTGCCTGCCATTCTTCTTGCAACATTGAAAACCACGCGGTATCACGGTTACGCCCTTTATACACTAGCGCACGCCTAAAAACCCCCTCAAATTGAAAGCCAAGGCGCTTCGCCGCATTGAAAGACGGCTGATTTAGACTATCACATTTCCATTCGTAACGGCGATATTGTAGGGTTTCAAACACATATTGCATTGCTAAAAATTGGGCTTCGGTTGCAACACGGGAATGTTTAAGGCTTTCTGAATAAATCACCCAGCCCATTTCGATAGTACGATTTTTCGGGTCTATTCGCATTAAAGAAAATAGTCCAACGGCTTTTTGTGTAGCTTTATCAATAATCGCCAAATAATAGGGATCTGAAACGCTTGCCCATTGTTGCAAAAGTTGCCGTGCGGCTTGTTCGTTAGGTTGCGCATCAATAGACAAATAAGTCCATTGGCTTTCAGGGCTATTTGGCCCAAAAAAATCATAAATATCGCTAAAATGACGAGATACACAAAGCCGTTCCAAACGACAATATTGCCCTTCTAACGTTTGAATATTCGGCAACTCTCCCACTGTAAAATCTGCAATAAGTTCACCGATAGGTTGACCGAGATGGTTAATTGGCATTGTACTCCCTCATAAAAATAGGCGTAACACCTGTCATAATTGATATACTTGATGTTAAAGCTTTAAATGCTAATTTCAATACAGCTGTCGTACTGCATAATGACTTGTTTTATTGCACAACCTCTGGTTGTGATAATACTGTCGATAGCCTGAAAACTTTCAATTAAGCCAGTTAAAAAATCTTTCAATTAATACCGCACTTTTAAAAAGTGCGGTGTTTTTTTAGCTTTTTTGTATAACTGTGGAATGTCAAAACAACACTCAGCCATACAGCATTGTGATATTACTTATCCACAACAAGCACACTTTTACTCAAACGTAATTGTTTCTGTAATTCAAGCGTTACCTTATGTGCTTTCTCCCAATCTTTCTTCGTTAGTAATGGGCGAATTTCCCGTAAATAAATTTCGGTACTTGTTTCCCCTGTATGATGTTCGTACCCCAATGGATGGCTACGCCAACGTTGAGGATCAATTAACACATCTTGAGAATAAAAAGGATCAGAATTATTTTGGATATGCTTGTCTAATTTCGCACGTAATTCCCGCTTAATCTCTCGATAATTTGGATCATTTGCTAAATTACGTGTTTCACCGCGATCATTGACCATATCATAGAGCTCTTCTTCCTCGTCCTCTTTGTAAAGCACATATTTAAACTCATTTGTTCTTAACATTCGTGCGGGTTGAAGATCAAGATTTCGATCCGTATTCCAATGGGCAACAACATATTCTCGCCACTCTTCGGTCGGTTTATTTTGTAATAACGGTAACAAGGAACGACCATAAATCGGATTAGGAACGGTTAACCCTACATAATCACAAAGTGTTGGCAATAAATCACATAAGGATACCAGCTCTTTTTTATGCTGATTTTTTTGAATATCTGGCCCGAGGAAGGTAAAAGGTACATTCATCGCTTCTTCATAAAACCAATTCATTTTTGTAACAAGCCGATGAGCGCCCATTGCATCGCCGTGATCAGAGAAAAAGACAATGAGCGTATCATCATAAAGCCCGTTTTCTTTCAATGCATTAATAACTTGCCCAATATAATTATCCGCAAGTTCCGTATAGTAATAATAAGCTTTAAGATATTGTTGAAAATTCTTTTCATTCCATTTGCCTGCCTGTTTTACTCTTGTATGAGTACAGCAAGCATATTGAACAGCTTTTGGTCGATTAATTAAATCTGATTTTGTATCAAAATTATCTAAAAGCTCAGGCAATTCGCCGATCCCTTCAATATCGCCGTGTTCTCCTGCAAATTTGCCTACCCAGCCGTTAATATTATGCGGATTATTGAATTCAACCGCTAATAAAAATGGTTTTTTCTCTTTTCGTTGATTCAATCGATTAATAAATTTTAAGCTTTCCTCTAAGCAATATACATCTTCTTTAGTGTCATAATTCACAGGAAAAGCGGGTTCAGCGGGAAAATCTTTTTCAATTTGTTCCGCACTAATAAAACCTCTCAACGCACCGTGATCATGGCGTTTTCCAAAATGGTAGCATTCATAGCCCGCCTCACTAAAAATGGATCCCACGGTTGCCAATGTTTCAGGAATATCCGCATTATCATTGGCAACAACTCCCGTATGATGAGGTAAACATCCTGTCCAAAAGCTCGATCGCGAAGGCGCACATAGCGGATAACTACAATAAGCATTCTCAAAACTGACACCTTGAGCCATTAACGCATCAATATTCGGCGTTTTTACGACCTTATTTCCATATCCCCCAACCGCACGTTTAGCTAGCTGATCAGCGGTAATAATGACAATATTTTTAGCATTTAATAATTTTTCGCCTTCATTACTACAGGTATCCTTAGCCATAGTTTCTGGCATTACCACCATACCAGCAGAACCTAATGCGACATTACGAATAAATTTTCTACGTGTAATACTCATCGTTCCTCCAAGATATTTAAGTGAAACCCTGTAGAGAATGATATGACACTTTTCATTTTAAAACTGTGAAATAGCTCACACAAAATAAAACATAAAATTATTTTTTTTGAAAAAATGATTCAAAAAAATACTTTAATACGATGCAGTAACACCATCTTCTTTTAATAACACTATGGCTATACTTTTGCTACAAAGATTTCAACGACACGTCTTTATTTCATAGATTTCATTTGAATATTGTTTTTTCCTATCTATAATAATGAAATTCAAGAAAATAATTTACACATATAGGATACCTCAATGACTGATCTTTCACCTTTGCTTGCCGAGCAGCTTGCTGAGCTAAAACGCGGCACAGATCAACTTTTTTCAGAACAAGATTTAATCGACAAACTTAAAGAAAACCGTCCGTTACGCATTAAATTAGGGGCTGATCCAACCGCACCCGACATTCATTTAGGGCATACGGTAGTGTTAAATAAATTGCGTCAATTCCAAAATTTTGGGCATCACGTTATGTTTTTGATTGGGGATTTCACCGCAACCGTGGGCGATCCTTCAGGTAAAAACGCAACCCGTCCGCCACTTTCTCGCGAAGATGTGTTACGCAATGCGGAAACCTATAAAGAGCAAATTTATAAAATTTTAGATCCTGAGAAAACGGAAATCGTGTTTAACTCCGATTGGCTTGGGGAATTAGGCACGGTGGGAATGATCCGCTTAGCATCAAATTATACCGTCGCACGAATGTTAGAACGTGATGATTTCAAAAAACGTTTCACCAATAATCAGCCGATTGCCATTCACGAATTTATTTATCCGTTGTTGCAAGGCTACGATTCTGTGCATTTGAAAGCGGACGTGGAATTAGGCGGCACAGACCAAACGTTCAATTTGCTGATCGGGCGTGAACTGCAAAAATCAGACGGTCAAAAACCGCAAGTGGCAATCACGCTTCCGTTGCTCGTGGGCTTAGACGGCGAGAAAAAAATGTCGAAATCCCTCGGCAACTACATTGGGGTGAACGAAGCGCCAAATGAAATGTTCGGTAAAGTGATGTCAATTTCCGATGATTTAATGTGGGATTGGTATGATTTGCTTTCTTTCCGTCCATTAAGCGAAATTGCTCAGTTCAAACAAGAAGTGGCAGAGGGACGTAACCCGCGTGATATTAAGGTGTTATTAGCGAAAGAAATCACTGCTCGCTTCCACTCCGAAGCCGATGCAGACGCCGCAGAGCAAGCCTTTATTAACCGTTTCCAAAAAGGGGCGATCCCTGATGAAATGCCAGAATTTACCTTTGAGGGCGAAATTGGGCTAGCCAACTTGTTAAAAGAAGCGGGGCTTGTTAGCTCGACTTCCGAAGCCATTCGTATGGTAAATCAAGGCGGGGTAAAAATTGACGGCGAAAAAGTAGAAAATGCCAAAGCCATTATTTACGCCTCCACTGCCGTTTATCAGGTGGGTAAACGCAAGTTTGCTCGCGTAACGGTGAAATAATCCTTTTAAAGATAGGCGTATGAGAATACGCCTTCTTTTTACCCGCAAGCTAAATGGATTTTGCAAATCCTTGAAAGATCAGCAACATTTCCATATAAAAACGCAACGTAATAAAACGTAAAATAAAAGTGCGGTAAAAAAATTAGCCATTTTTAACATTATCAATAGGTGGAATTATGTCAGAAAAAATTTGGGTATTAGGCGATGCGGTGGTGGATTTAATCCCCGATGGCGAACAGCATTATTTACGCTGTGCCGGTGGCGCGCCAGCCAATGTGTCAGTGGGAGTAGCACGGCTCGGCGGTGAAAGCGGTTTTATCGGCAAAGTGGGCAAAGATCCCTTAGGCGAATTTATGCAACAAACCTTGCAGCAAGAAAAGGTGGATACCACTTTTATGACCTTAGATCCCGCGCAACGCACTTCTACCGTGGTAGTGGGGTTAGATCAAGGCGAACGTAGCTTTACCTTTATGGTTAATCCAAGTGCGGATCAATTTTTGCAAGTTTCTGAATTACCAACCTTTTCGCAAGGGCAATGGTTGCACTGCTGTTCCATTGCATTAATCAACGATCCTTCCCGCACGGCAACCTTCACCGCGATGAAAGCGATTCGCCAAGCGAAAGGCTATGTATCTTTTGACCCAAATTTGCGTGAAAGTCTATGGCAAAGCCTTGATGAAATGCGTGAAGTGGTGATGCAAGCGGTCGCTTTAGCTGATGTGCTGAAATTTTCGGAAGAAGAACTCACTTTCCTAACCCAAACCGACAGCCTTGAAAAAGCCTTTGAAAAAATCACCGCACTTTATCCGCAAAAGCTGATTATCGTTACCCTTGGAAAAGCGGGCGCGTTGTATCATTTCAAAGGGCAAAAAGACATTGTTGCGGGCAAAGCGTTACAGCCTGTGGACACTACGGGGGCAGGTGATGCCTTTGTGGGTGGCTTGCTCGCGGGGCTTTCGCAAAATCCTGATTGGCAAAATAATCACGCCGCTTTAGTGAAAATCTTACGCCAAGCCAACGCCTGCGGTGCGTTAGCCACCACAGCAAAAGGCGCGATGTCTGCCCTACCGAACCACGAACAATTACACGCATTTTTAAGCGAATAAGGAGAATGCCAATGATCATTTTCAATGAAGGGAAATACAAAAGCCTTTACGCCGCCGAGCAAGGCGAGTTAGAAAAAATCGCTCAAACCGTGGCGCAAGATCAGGATTTTCGCCCTGTTTATCATCTTGCACCACCAACGGGCCTGCTTAACGATCCGAACGGTTTGATTTTTGATGGCGAAAAATATCATCTTTTCTATCAATGGTATCCCTTTGATGCCCTACACGGAATGAAACATTGGCAGCATTTCATCACGCAAGATTTCCAACAATTTAGCCAAGCAGATTTGCTTGTGCCTTGCGAATTATATGAAAGCCACGGCTGCTATTCGGGTGGAGCGGTGTTAATTGATGACAACATTGCGGTGTTCTACACAGGCAACACCAGACGCCCAAGCGATAATCAGCGCGTGCCTTATCAAAATCTGGCAATTTTCAGCAAAGACGGAAAATTATTAAGCAAGCGCCCGCTTATCGAACAAGCGCCACAAGGCTACACCGAACACGTTCGCGATCCCAAACCGTTTCTCACCAAAGACGGCAAAATTCGCTTTATCTGCGGTGCGCAACGGGAAAATCTCACCGGTACAGCGCTCGTGTTTGAAATGGATAATTTAGCCGGCACCCCACGTTTATTAGGCGAACTTACCCTACCCGCTTTCGATAATCAAGGCGTGTTTATGTGGGAATGCCCTGACTTATCGCAAATGGGCGATAAATCGCTCTTTATTTGGTCGCCACAGGGCAAAGCGCGTGAGCGCGAGCAATATCAAAATAATTACCACGCGGTTTATGCCTTGGGTAATCTTGATGATCGCCAATTCCACGCAGAACAGATTGCAGAACTGGATCAAGGCTTTGATTTCTATGCGCCACAAACCTTTTCTGGCACACAAACAATGCTGTTCGGCTGGGTGGGGTTGCCGGATTTAACTTATCCAACAGATTGCTATAAATGGCACTCAATGCTTTCAATGCCACGTCAATTACGCTTACAAAACGGCAAAATCTATCAGCAACCGATTGAAAATATTTATAAAAATCTCACCGCACTTCAATCTATTACGGTTGAAAAAGAGGCTGTGATTGCAGATTTAGATCGTGCTTATCTCAAATTTGATGCAAACGCCCAACCGTTCAGCCTGAAATTCTTTAATAATGCACAAAATCAGCATTTAACCCTAAGTTATGACGGCAAGTTGCTCTGCCTAGATCGCAGTCAAACGGAACAAACAGATTCAATACAGGCATTAGGCGAAAAACGCTATTGTGAAATCAAAAACTTACACCAAGTGGAAATTTTCTTCGATCGCTCCGTGGCTGAAATTTTTCTCAATAACGGCGAAAAAGCAATGACCTCACGCTTTTTCATCTGCACGAGAGAAAATCAACTTTGTACAGATAAACCGCTTACATTACAGGTGGGGTATCCAAAGAAAATTGAGGTTGATTATACAAAATAGCAAATAGATCTGTTTTTTTAAATTTATGTAACTATAATTAGTATCAAAAGGATGGATAGATGGGAAAATCTGAAAAATTATTAGAAAAATTAGCTAATGCTAAAAATACCTTTATTTGGACAGATTTACTCACCTTATTAGCTCGGTTAGGCTATGAAAAACGTGAAATGGCTGGCTCTCGCGTTAGATTTTACAACGCAGAGCTTGATCACTTAATCTTGTTACATAAACCGCACCCTGAAAATTACATCAAAGGTGGGGCGTTAAAATCAGTGAAAGATGGATTAAAAGGAGTGGGATTACTATGACATTACTCAAATACAAAGGTTATGTTGGCACCATAGAAGCAGATTTAGAAAATAATGTGCTATTTGGCAAATTGGCATATATCCGAGATGTGGTTACCTACGAAGCGGAAACCTTGCCACAATTAGAGAAAGAATTTCAAACTTCTGTGGATCTGTATTTGCAAGATTGCCAAGAGCTTGGGCGAACGCCTGACAAACCTTTCAAAGGCGTATTTAATGTGAGAATTAGCGAAGAACTTCACCGTAATGCCGTGTTAGCGGCGGGTGATCTTAGCTTGAATGCCTTTGTTGCCGAAGCAATTAAAGAAAAAGTAGAGCGTGCTGGCATTACAAATTAATACAATCTCGCATCATTCCCCCTACAAAATGCAATAAAAGTGCGGTACAATTCCGCACTATTTTTATCTAAAATTAGCCAATCACCGAGAAAATATGGAACAGTTTAATCAATATATTCCTGATGAAATCACAATGTGTCGCTTTGGAGCGAAATTAATGCAAATTGTTAGCCAAATGGCGACAGAGAAAGGCATTGTGATTTATTTAAACGGTGATCTTGGCGCAGGGAAAACCACCCTAAGCCGTGGAATGATCCAAGGGTTAGGCTATGAAGGTAAGGTGAAAAGCCCAACTTACACCTTGGTGGAAGAATATCATTTAGCGGGAAAATCCATTTATCATTTTGATTTATATCGTTTAAGCGATCCCGAAGAATTAGAATTTATGGGCATTCGTGATTATTTTAATGCACAAAGTATTTGCCTGATTGAATGGTCTGAAAAAGGGCGTGGTTTACTTGCTGATCCTGATTTGATCATTCAAATTGATTATGTTGATGACGCACGCAATCTCACTTTGCACGCCAAAAGCAAGCAAGGCGAGCAGATTATTCAACAGCTCATCGCATAACTGATTAATGACGCCATTTAACCTAAGCTATTTTTTTGTGAAGTTTTAGAATGAGAAACCTTTACCGATTTATTTACCTTTTTTTCTTATGCGGATTTGTCGCCGTTTCAAACGCTTTCGCCAATGTTTGGACGATCGCCATTGATCCCGGACACGGCGGAAAAGATCCCGGTGCAATTAGCCGTACCCAACACATTTATGAAAAAAATGTAACGCTTTCTATTGCGCGAGAACTTAAAGCCTTGTTGGATAAAGATCCCAATTTCCGCGCGGTACTAACGCGCAAAGGCGATTATTATATTTCTGTGCCAGAACGCTCAGAGATCGCGCGCAAATATAAGGCGAATTATTTGGTTTCCATTCACGCCGATTCTTCCGTTTCCCCTGATTTACGCGGTGCGTCCGTGTGGGTGCTATCCAATCGCCGTGCCAACAGCGAAATGGGGCAATGGTTAGAAGATCACGAAAAGCGTTCTGAGTTATTAGGCGGCGCAGGTTCGGTGCTAGCTTCACATAAAGAGAAATATTTAGATCAAACAGTGCTAGATTTACAATTTGGTCATAGCCAACGTGTGGGTTATGAGCTTGGTTCGATTGTGTTACGCCGTTTTGCCAAAATCACCACCTTAAGTCGTAGCACGCCACAACACGCTAGCCTTGGCGTGCTACGTTCTCCTGATATTCCATCGATTTTGGTGGAAACAGGCTTTTTATCCAATCCTGATGAAGAGAAAAAACTCAACTCGCTGGCTTATCGTAAAAAATTGGCAATGGTGATTTATGAAAGCTTGGTGGATTTCCGCCGCCGTAATGTGAAAAGTGAAATTAATGTTGCTAAAACGCCTGCGGTAAATAGTAAAAATGAAAGTGCGGGGCAAAATTCGCAAGAAAAATCCAATTCAAACAAAGATCTACCAAAAGATAGTGGCATTCGCCATAAAGTAAAAAATGGTGAAAGCCTTGGTGGATTGGCGGCTAAATATGATGTCAAAATGAGCGATATTATCGCCTTAAACAAGCTCAAACGCCGTGAATTATGGATTGGTGAAACCATCAAAATTCCTGACAATGGCAAAAATAGCAAAGCTGCAACAAATAAAGCCGAGCCGAAAAATAGTAAAACAACAAGCAAAACAGAAAACAAAAAAGCAGATAATAAAAAGACAGATAAGTCAAAAACCGACAACAAAAAAGCGGATAAAACTGCAAACAAAAATACCAAAAACGAGAATAACGGAAAAGACAAAACTCCGCCGAAATTCCATACAGTGAAAAAAGATCAAACCTTGTATGCGATTTCGCGTGAATATAATATTCCTGTGCCAACGCTGTTAAAACTCAATCCAAAATTGAAAAACGGCAAAGTACAAACAGGACAAAAAATTCAGCTACGTTAGGGCTGTTGATATAGGAACGCCAATGCCAATTCAAATTCTGCCACCGCAACTTGCTAACCAAATCGCTGCCGGCGAGGTGGTGGAACGTCCTGCGTCTGTGGTGAAAGAATTAGTGGAAAACAGCCTTGATGCGGGCGCGAATAAAATCCAAGTAGATATTGAAAACGGCGGCGCAAGCCTAATCCGTATTCGCGACAACGGCACAGGTATTCCGAAAGACGAACTTTCCCTTGCTCTTGCACGCCACGCCACCAGCAAAATTGCGAGCATTGAAGATTTAGAAGCCATTCTAAGTTTAGGCTTTCGTGGCGAGGCATTAGCAAGTATTAGCTCAGTTTCACGCCTTACGCTCACCTCGCGCACGGAAAAGCAAAAAGAAGCTTGGCAGGTTTACGCTCAAGGGCGAGAAATGGAAACCACTATCAAGCCAGCTTCTCACCCTGTTGGCACCACCGTTGAAGTTGCTAATTTATTTTTTAATACGCCTGCCAGACGTAAATTTTTACGCACCGATAAAACGGAATTTTCCCATATTGATGAAGTGATTCGCCGCATCGCGCTTGCCAAACCGCATATTGCTTTCACGCTTACGCATAATGGCAGAATCGTGCGTCAATACAAAAGTGCGGTGGATTTTTCGCAAAAATTAAAGCGCATTGCTGCCATTTGCGGCGATGAGTTTATTGCTCACGCTCTGCATATTGATTGGAAACACGATGATTTGCACCTTTCTGGTTGGGTGGCTGAACCGCATTTTAAGCGTTCGCAAAACGATCTCACTTATTGCTATGTGAATGGGCGAATGGTGCGCGATAAAGTGATCACCCACGCCATTCGTCAAGCCTATGCTGATTATTTAGGCGCGGAAGAATACCCAGCTTATATTCTGTTTATTGATATTAACCCTAACGAAGTGGACGTGAACGTTCACCCCACCAAGCACGAAGTACGTTTTCAGCAAGCCCGTTTAGTCCACGATTTTATCTATCAGGGTGTACAAAATGCCTTACAAACGAGCTTTGAATTAGGGCGTAATGAGATTGCTGCGCAACACATGTCGCCCCCTGAAACCGCCACACAACGAGAAGAAAAAACTTTCCAAGTGCAAGAGCCACAAGGCTTATGGCAGCCTAATCAGGGTTCGGTAAACCGTGCAGCAGCAGGAAGAAATATTTTTCAGCCAATGCCTGATTATTCAGAACGGAATGAGCAGAACACAGCAGGGAAAAGCATCGCTGAAAAAAATACGCCAAAAGCGTCAAAAGAAAGTGCGGTAGAAAAATCCGCAAAATTTACCCCGCACTTTGAGCATTACAGCAAAACGCCTGCGGTATCCCAAAAGGAACGTCAAGCTTATGGTGAATTGCTACAAACAGGGGAATCGCAACAAAGCACGCGAACGGCTGCACCGAGCAATATTCAGTCTGCGCCTGAAATGCCCCTTACACAATCTAACCATATGCTACGCACCTTAGCCTTAGTGGAAAATAAGGCCTTGTTGTTACAGCAAAATCAGCAATTTTATCTGTTACCAATTAAAAAATTACAACAAACGCATATTCAATTAAGCCTGCAGCAAAATAATGTGCCGCAGCAAGCCTTGCTGATCCCCATAATGTTTCGCTTGGACACGGAACAACAAGCCCATTGGCAGCAACAAAAAGCGTTCTTTGTGCAAGCCGGTTTTGATTTTAATGAAAATCTTGCCCAGCATCGCATCAGTTTAACCAAAGTGCCGAGTTGTTTGCGTCAGCAAAATTTACAGCAATGTGTGGGCAATCTGCTCAATCAAAATGTGGATAATTTCACCCAATTTTTAACCGCACTTTGTCAGCAATTGGATTATGCGGAAATTAAGATTTTCAGCGATGCGGTGAATTTACTCAGTGAAACAGAACAACTGGCTCAGCAACAGGCAGAATTTCATTTATCCCAGTTATTTATCACCATTAATTGGCAAATCTATTTAGAGCAGGAACAGTAATGTCAGCCAAACCTCGCGCGATTTTCTTAATGGGGCCAACGGCCTCGGGCAAAACAGACTTAGCAATCAAATTACGCCAACATTTCCCGGTGGAAGTGATCAGCGTGGATTCTGCTTTAATTTATCGTGGAATGGATATTGGTACGGCAAAACCCAATGCGGAAGAACTAACTCTCGCCCCGCACCGTTTGATTGATATTAAAGATCCGAGCGAAAGCTATTCTGCGGCAAATTTTCGCCAAGATGCGTTGCGTGAAATGGCGGACATCACGGCGCAAGGCAAAATTCCTTTGTTAGTGGGCGGTACAATGCTCTATTACAAAGCCTTGCTTGAAGGGCTTTCGCCGTTGCCATCGGCTGATGAAAATTTGCGTCAAGAAATTGAGCAAAAAGCGGCTCAAATCGGTTGGAATGGCTTGCATCAAGAGCTGGCGAAAATTGATCCTATTTCTGCGCAACGCATTAATCCTAACGACAGCCAACGGATCAACCGTGCGCTAGAAGTATTTTATCTCACAGGCAAATCGCTCACCGAACTCACTGAGCAAAAAGGCGAAGCACTGCCTTATGAGATCACGCAATTTGCCATTGCTCCGCAAGATCGCCAAATTTTGCACCAACGCATTGAACAGCGTTTTCATAAAATGATCGAGCAAGGCTTTCAACAAGAAGTGGAAAAACTCTATCAGCGAGGCGATTTGCACGCGGATTTGCCGTCCATTCGCTGTGTGGGCTATCGTCAAATGTGGGAATATTTACAAGGCGATTATGATCACGATGAAATGGTTTTTCGTGGCATTTGTGCCACTCGTCAGCTCGCGAAACGGCAAATTACTTGGCTACGAGGCTGGAAATCGCCCATCACTTGGCTTGATAGTTTAGCGCCAGAAAAATCCTTCCAGCAAATGACGCAAACGTTAAAATAATTAAATCTCAGTGATGACAACAGGCGTGATTATTGCTATATTGAGCCACGGAGACGATTTTTGTTCCCATAAAACCCTATAACTAATATAAGAAGGAAAATAACGATGGCAAAAGGACAATCATTACAAGATCCTTATTTAAACGCATTACGCCGCGAGCGTATTCCTGTATCCATTTATTTAGTCAACGGCATTAAATTACAAGGACAAATTGAATCCTTCGATCAATTTGTGATCTTATTGAAAAACACCGTAAACCAAATGGTTTACAAACACGCAATTTCTACGGTTGTGCCTGCGCGTGCGGTTTCTCATCACAATAACCAAGCTCACCAACAACAGCACAATGCAAACCAAGAAGTTGTTGCAGAAGCAGCCGCAGACGCACAAGCTGAATAATTTTGGATAATCCAACCATTTCAAGCTTATTAGAACAAAGCACAATAGAAAAAAGTGCGGTAGAAAATTTAGACGAAATTTCCACCGCACTTTCGCCTTTTCCTCAATCTCTCTCATCACCAAATCCACTTCAAGATCGCGGCATTATTATGCAAGCGTTTTTTTCTGCGGATAAAAATCTGGACGATTTGGCTGAATTTCAGCTTTTAGCAGAATCCGCTCAGGTCGAAATAGCCACCATTATCACCACCAGCCGTGCTACACCGCAAGCGAAGTATTTTATCGGCCAGGGCAAGGCGGAAGAAATTGCCCAAGCGGTAAAAGATCACAACGCCAATGTGATTTTGGTAAATCATTGCCTTACCCCTGCGCAAACGCGAAATTTAGAAAGCCTTTGTGAATGTCGTGTGGTGGATCGCACGGGGCTGATTTTAGATATTTTTGCTCAGCGTGCACGATCTCACGAAGGGAAATTACAAGTCGAGTTGGCTCAGTTAAAACATCTTGCCACCCGTTTAGTACGGCGTAAAACAGACTTAGATCAGCAAAAAGGTGCAGTAGGCTTGCGTGGCCCAGGGGAAACGCAACTAGAAAGCGATCGCCGTTTGATCAAAGTTCGCCTTGCTCAGTTGCAAAATCGCTTGAATAAAGTAGAAAAACAGCGCAATCAAAATCGTCAAACCAGAAAGAAAGCAGATATTCCAACCATTTCCTTAGTGGGCTATACCAATGCTGGCAAATCTACGTTGTTTAATTTGCTTACCAATGCAGAAGTTTATGCGGCGGATCAGCTTTTCGCCACCCTTGATCCCACCCTGCGCCGCCTAAGTATTCCCAATATTGGCACAACAATTTTGGTGGACACCGTAGGCTTTATCCGAGATCTGCCGCACGATTTGGTTTCTGCCTTTAAATCCACACTACAAGAAACCACGGAAGCCAGTTTGTTGTTGCACGTTGTAGATTGTGCCGATGCACGAAAAGAAGAAAATATCCACGCGGTGAACGAAGTTTTGCAAGAAATCAATGCGGATCAAGTGCCGACCTTGCTGGTTTATAACAAAATTGATCAGGTGGAAAACCTTGCGCCACATATTGAATATGATGAGCAAAATCGCCCTGTTGCAGTGTATATTTCCGCCCATTTACAACAAGGCATTACCCTATTATTCGATGCCATTCGACAAAAATTAAGCAAAAGCATTGTGCAACTACAGCTTTGCTTGCCGCCGCAAGCGGGCAAAATTCGCCATTGGTTGTATGAAATGGATTGTATCCGTGAAGAAAAAATCAGTGAGCAAGGGGAATTTTTGCTGAAGGTGAATATCGAACAAAGCGAATGGCAAAAATTATTGAAAAAACAACCGCACTTATCGGACTATGTAAGCAAATAAACAAAGCCTTTCTGCGGCTTGCTATTTCCCAATGCCGTATTGTTTTAATTTATTGGCGATGGCGGTGTGTGAAACGCCTAACCTGGAAGCCAGCTTTCTAGTGCTTGGATATTCTTCATAAAATTTCTGCAGCACCATTGCTTCAAAATTATTCATAATTTCATCAAGGGTTTGATTGCCAAATTGTTCAATGCTTGGCAACGGAATTTCTTGTTCCACCAAGTGTAAATCGGCAATAGTCAGCTGATTATTTTCAGCCAATGAACAAGCGCGGTACAAGGCGTTGTGCAACTCCCGCACGTTGCCTGCCCAAGTGTAATGGGTAAGATAATTAAGAAAGGCTTCATCAAAGTGCGGTGCAGAAATGCCCAATTCTTGGCTGATTTGCTGAACAAACATTGCTGTTAGCTGTGGAATATCTTCTTTACGCTCACGCAGCGGGGGAATGGTTAAACTCAGCACATTCAAGCGATGAAATAAATCTTCGCGCATTTTGCCTTTTTCCACATAATGGCTAAGGGGAATTTGCGAAGTGCAAATCACGCGCACATCAGCATAATGCTCTTTTTCCTCGCCTACGCGGCGAAACGTGCCATCATTTAGAAAACGCAACAATTTTGCCTGTAAGCTCAGTGGCAATTCCGCCACGCTATCAAGCAACACCGTGCCGCCGTTGGCATATTCAAAAAAGCCTTGGCTTTCCGCTTGTGCATTGGCACGTCCAAACATTTCGCTTTCAGCATCTTCACTTGGCAGCCCCGCGCAATTCACCGCAATAAATTGATTTTTTCGCCGTGGACTATAAAAATGACAGGCTTTCGCAATGAGATCTTTGCCTGTTCCCGTTTCACCTTGAATCAGCAAAGGCGCGTCTAGCAAGGCAAATTTTTTGGCTTTTTCCACCACTTCTTGCATTTTGTGGCTTTGCGTAACCACCTGTGAAAAAAGATCTTTTTCTGCTGACATTGCTTGCTCTCCACGCCATTTTTTGATGAAACTGGCAAGTATTGTAAACTTTTCCGTAAAAATGGAAAGAAAAATTTACAATTTTAATCGTCTTTTAAGATACCCATTTATTTTTAAGAATACATCTATTGAAATGATAACGGTTATCAATTAAAATCCACTACCTTTATTTTATTCGCCGTAGGAAATCTTGTGTTTGAATTAGATTCAGTGTCTTTTGCGTTACCTGAAAAAGTGTTGTTGCAGCCTATTTCACTGCAATTCGGCACAGGAAAAATCTATGGCATTATTGGGCCAAATGGTTCGGGTAAATCTACCCTGATTAAACTCTTAGCGCGTCAGCAATTTTCTTCGAGCGGTACGTTGCATTTCGCTAATCAACCTATTCAACAATGGAAAAACAAAGCCTTTGCCCGTGAAGTGGCATATTTACCACAATATTTGCCGAACGCACAAAATTTAACGGTAAAAGGGCTGCTACAAATGGGGCGTTATGCGTGGAATGGGCTGTTAGGACGTAATCCTAAACAAGATGAGCAAGCCATTCAAAATGCCCTTGAGTGGACGAATATGCAAGGCTATGCCGATCAATTTGTGGATACTCTTTCCGGCGGTGAACGTTCTCGCGTCTGGCTTGCAATGTTGTTGGCACAGCAAAGCCGCTTTTTATTATTAGATGAACCCTTGGCGGCATTGGATATTGCCCATCAAGTGGAAGTAATGCAACTTATCCAAAAGCTGGTGAAGCAGCTCAATTTAGGCGTGATCATTGTGATCCACGACATCAATCTTGCCGCACGTTTTTGTGATGAACTCATCGCCTTACAATCAGGCAAATTATTAATGCAAGGCACGCCACAAGAAATTATGACCCCGCAAACCCTTGAGCAAATTTATCATATTGATCTGCAAGTGCTATCCCACCCTGTGGATCAGGTTCCAGTGGCGTTCTTTTAGGGGGCAATAATGAAAAAATATGCTTACTTATTGCACGCCCTTTGGCTTATTGTTACTTTGCCCGTGTTTGCAACACCAAAGATTGCCACCTTAGATTGGACGATCGCCGAAACCTTGCTCGGACTAGGCGTAACGCCCGTTGCCGTAGGGGATAAACAAAGTTATCAGAACTGGGTGAGCGAACCTGCGTTACCACAAAGTGCGGTGGATTTAGGCACAAGATTACAACCTAATAAAGAATTATTGGCACAACTTGATATTGAAATTTTCCCCAATAGTGATATGTATTTCGCCACCGCACAAGCTAATTTGCCTTATTTGTCCAACGTAAAAACCTTGGATCTCGTTAATTTCTACCAAGCAGGCGATTTTTGGCAAAATCAACTTCAAGCAACACGCCAACTTGCCAATGTGGTGGGGGCGGATTCCACGCCGTTAATTCATCAAACCGAAACCCTTTTTGCCGCACAAAAAGCCTTGCTCACCCCATTTCAAGCACGCCCGTTGTTAATTGTGCAATTTATTGATGGTCGTCATTTGCGTGTTTACGGCAAACAAAGTCTGCCCGGTGTGGTGCTAACCCAACTTGGACTACAAAATGCGTGGCAAGAAGCAGTGAATTTATGGGGCTTTAGTCAAATCAGCCTCAATCAACTGGCACAATTCCCTAATGCGAAGCTCGTGGTGATAAAACCCTATCCTCAGAATGTGCCAACTGAACTGGCAAATAACAGCTTATGGAAGCAGTTACCCTTGGCGAAAGATCCGTTGATTTTACCCGCTATCTGGACATTCGGGGCATTGCCCTCCGGTCAGCGTTTAGCGGTGGCATTAAGTCAAGGGTTGCAAAATGCCCATAAGCAGGGAGAAGCACAATGGTAAATTGGCGTATCCCCTCGTTAGTGATGAGCTTAGCCTTAATCGCCTCTGGACTATTGGCGGTGTTGCTATGGCTTTCATTGAATGAAATGAATGATCCTGAGATCAACCAATTATTAATTTTTAATTTCACCTTACCCCGTGTGCTAATGGCGATCTTAGCAGGGGCGAGTTTGGGGGCGGCGTCCTTACTATTACAACAAATAATGAACAATCCCCTTGCCTCAGACAGCACCCTCGCCGTAAGCGGTGGCTCGCAATTCGCGTTGTTTGTCACCACTTTATTTTGCCCGAGTTTATTGCAAATCGGCATAACGCCCGTTGCCTTTGCTGGGGCATTGTTCGCTTTGGGCTTGGTGTTATTCCTTGCGTGGCGACAAATGCTTTCGCCGTTGCTTATCGTGTTGGCTGGGTTGGTGGTGAGCTTCTACCTCGGAGCATTTTCTTCGCTGTTAATTTTATTTTATCCCGAAGAAAGCCGTGGCTTGTTGGTGTGGGGCAGTGGCTCATTGGTGCAAGAAAGCTGGTATGACAGCCTTACCTTGTTGCCCCTTTTATTGCCTGCGATCGTGGGAATGCTGTTGCTCAGCCCCGCCTTACAAATTTTGCAACTGCAAGAAAGCAACGCTCAAAGTTTAGGCGTGAATGTGAAAAAAATCCGCTTGCTTGGTGTGTTACTGGCGGCGTATTTGGTGGCAATAATCGTCAGCCGAGTAGGAATGATCGCCTTTATCGGTTTAGCCGCCACCACCATTGCACGCCAATACCGCAGTGCGGATTTCCGAACTTTATTGTGGCGAAGTGCCTATTTTTCGGGCGTGCTGTTATTAATCGCTGATTTAACCTTGCAACTGATCGAAAAACAATGGGGCGCAGGCTTGCCGACTGGCTCGGTTACCGCATTATTCGGTACGCCGTTGCTGTTGTGGCTAGTGTTTCGTCATCGCCAACAATATGGGCGAGTGGTGGACAGTTCACCCCTTGGGCAAAATGCGTGGAAAAAAACATCATCAAAAAGCACCGCACTTTATTTACCGCTGTTTTTGGCTGCCGCGTTAGGCTGTTCTTTATTTTTAGCTCAAGGTGTAAACGGCTGGCAAGTTTACTTAGATCAAAGCCTGTTCAACTTGCGTTTCCCACGCCTTGCCTATGCCCTTTGTGCAGGCATAATGCTCGCTTTGGCGGGAACGATCTCACAACGCTTAAGCCGCAATCCAATGGCAAGCCCTGAATTACTGGGTATTACTTCCGGCGTGAGCTTTGGCGTGTTATTAGCGATTTTTGTTGCAGGGGCGAGCGTACTTAGCCAATATGTGTTATGGGGGGCGTTGGGAGCATTATTGATCTTAGGATTAATCTGGCTTATCAACCGCCGCAACGGCTTGCAACCTGATCAAGTGTTGCTCACAGGAATTAGCATTTCCGCCTTATTTGACGCCGTGCAACGCATACTTATCGCCAGTGGTGATCCCCGTGCGTGGCAATTATTAAGCTGGGGATCGGGTTCAACCTATTATGCCACTGAGGAAGTAGCCTTGCCGATTCTCGTTATCGCCCTTGCGTTGTTCGCCTTGAGTTTTGTATTTTGTCGTTGGCTGGATTTGTTAAGCCTCAATGCCAACGTCGCCCAAGCGGTGGGGGTGAACCTCACCCAAGCACGCGGGATTTTATTTTTATTTGCCATTGCCTTAACGCTCTGTGCCACCTTGATTGTCGGCTCGCTCAGCTTTATCGGCTTGCTCGCTCCCCATTTGGCATACAGCCTTGGCTTCCGCCACAGCAAAAACCAACTGTTGGCGGCAGGCTTATTAGGGGCAACGGTGATGATTATGGCGGATTGGCTCGGGCGACAAATATTGTTCCCTTACGAAATCCCTGCGGGCTTGGTTGCCACCTTGCTCGGTGGAACGTATTTTTTATGGCTGATGAAAAAAATCTAGCCATTGGCTTGACGGGAAAAGGCGTGCGTAAGCCTTGTTTTGCTGAACGTATCGGCTTCACTCAATGAAATTCGCTGTAATGCAAGATATTGTTCCAAAAGCTAAAAAGTTATCGCCGTTTGCTTTCAACGGTTGAAATTGAACGGCAATATGGCGGAATTTTACACCGCACTTTGAAAATAGAGGTAGAAAAGTGCGGTCAGAAAATTCCACGTTTTTTTATTTACAAAATAGGAGACATCAAATGAAAAAACTCACTCATCTCGCCTTAGTATGTGGCTTGGCGTTCCCTCTGGCAGGGCAAGCACACGATTTATGGGCATATGCACAACAAGCGGAAGCGGGCAAAGATTTGCTTGCGGTGCTTGGCTATGGCGATCGTTTTCCTGAAGGGGAAAAAATTGCTGAGGGGCGTTTAAATATTTTAAATCCGCTGGTGTTGCACAGTGCGGACGGCAAAAGCACTACCCTCACCCAAAAGGGCGAAAATTTTCACTATGTAACCACCAGCCCGTTGGCGAAAGCGGAATACAAAATTTCGGGCAGCTATAAACCGACATTTTGGTCGAAAAATGACAACGGCTGGAAGCGTGAAAATCTCACTCAAATGAAAGATGCCAATTACTGCGAAGAATCCAGTATGTTCGCTTCAACCTATGTGAACACGGGCGTTGATGTGAGCGACTTTGCCATTGCCCCAGTGGGATTACCGTTGGAAATCGTGCCATTGGTTGATCCAACCACGCTAAGCCCGATGGAAGTATTCCCCGTACAAGTGTTGTATCAAGGTCAGCCAGCAAAAGGCGTGAGCGTGATCGGCACAACCAACGAATTTACCAAACTTGATGAAAAAGCCGTTTACGATCACCGTGAACCGCAAGCTTTCTCTGGCAAAACGGACGCTCAAGGCAAGGTGAATTTCATTCCTGCTTTAGCGGGGACTTGGAAAATCAAGGCAATTTATGAAATGGATTACCCAGATCAAAAAGTGTGCCAAAAACGTAAACTTTATAGCACTTATACTTTTAAAGTGAACAAATAATTTTATTTTCGTGGGGCGGAAACGCCCCTTATTTAAGCTGTAACTTGTAGTAAATTAAGGACTATTTATGCCAAAAGCTGTTTTTAAATTATCCCTTTTATCCACCGCACTTTTACTCGCCTCGCAAAATCTTTGGGCGGAAGAGTTGGAGGCGATCACGGTAGAAGCGGGATCGATGTACCGTATGGGTGAAGTGCCGATTTATCAAGCTAAATCTGCAGTTTCCCTTTCTCGCGAACAACTGGATCAACAAAATATTACCAAAGCCGATGAAATCGGGCGTTATCAGGCGGGCTTTGAAAACCAAGTGTTTGGTGAGGATACCAATACCAACTGGTTTAGAGTGCGTGGTGCGGAGGTTACGCAAGCGATTGATGGTTTACCAATGGCAAGCTATGGCTTTTTTACCCCTTATGTAAACACCTTTGGCTTAGAAGCGGTGGAAATAACCAAAGGTGCAGACGCAATGACCTTCGGCGCAGCAAACTCAGGTGGTTTGATCAACTATGTCACCAAGCGTCCGCATAACGATCAAATTGGCAAAGGGGAATTTACCCTTAACGCTGGAAATCATCATCAATATGGTGTCGGCGTAGATTATACAGATCGCATCGGCAATAATGATGATCTGCGTTATCGCTTAGTGGGTGCATTTTCGTCTAAAAATGGACAATGGGACGCAACAAAAAATAAAACCGTTTATTTCGCACCATCTTTGGAATGGGATATTTCTGATCGCACTCGTTTAACCCTTTTAACCAGCTATCAATTTGATAAAGGCGTGCCAAGCTCGAATTTCTTGCCACAAGAAGGCTCGCTCGTGCCGTTCCCTGATGGTAGCTATATTGGGCGTTCCACCAACCTTGGCGATCCTGTCAATGATCGTGAATACAACCGTCAATACAATATCGGCTATGAATTTAGCCATCAATTTGATGATAATTTAAGTTTTGACAGTAGCTATCGCTACACTTATGCCAATAACTATCACCTTGGTTCTTATGCTTATCCTTCCGCTTATAATGCAGACTGGACGCCAAAAGCACCAAGTGCGGCAGGTTATGAATTGGCTCGCGGTGTCGTATTTAATGACGGTACATCTATTTCTCATACTCTAGATAATCATCTCACTTGGAAATATAGCAACGATTGGCTGAAAAATACCTTGGTGATGGGAACAGATTATCGTCAGCAAAAAGTGAAAGCCTACTATACCCTATTTGGCAGCACCTCTGCGGTAAATTTAAAACAAGCTCGTTCAGGCTATAATCAGGCACAAACCATCAATGCCCCTTATACCTATATCACTGCTCGCCAACTTGGGCTTTATTTACAAAATCAAAGCCGTTTTATGGATAGCCTTGTGTTAAACCTTGGGGTACGCCACGATCGTGCGAAACAAGATGAATACACATCTTCACAAAAAATCAGCAATACGTCTTATTCTGCTTCATTAATGTATGAAGCGCCATTCGGCTTAAATCCATATTTTAGTTACAGTGAATCCTTTAATTTACCAGTGGGATTAAGTGGCAATCAAAAACTTTATGATCCAAATATCACTCATCAATACGAAGTGGGGATCAAATATTTGCCAGATTGGTTAAACGGATCAATCACCGTTGCTGCTTTCAAAGCTAAAGATAAAGGTGCGTTAGTGTCGAATGGTTTAGGTAAAACAGTGAGCAATGCCGATCCTGTGCATCGCAAAGGGGTGGAAGTTCAAGCCGATGTGAATGTAACTAACAACTGGAATATGGGCTTAGCTTATACCTATTTGAAATCAATCACTCGTAAAGAGAGCGGCGATGTGCGTAACCCATTAATTCCAAAACATACTTTTGCTGTGAAAACCGATTACACCTTTGATAACGGCGCATTAAATGGTTTAACGGTGGGCGCAGGCGTACGTTATATTGGTAAAAGTGTTACTTCACAAAGTTCACTTTATTCAGGAAAAGAAGTTCCTTCTGCTACTGTGGTAGATCTAATGGCACGCTACGCATTTGATTCTAACTGGATTGCTCAGTTAAATGTAGAAAATGTCGGCAACCGCCGTTATATCGCAGGCTGCGATTATTACTGCTACTACGGTGCTGAGCGTAATATCAATGCTTCTGTGTCTTATAAATTCTAACTATCTATAATCTTAGGGCTGATCTCTCAGCCCTTTTTCTTTCTGCGCAAAATCTGCTATGGTAAGCATTTCTCTCTCAATATAGGAAAACGGATGTTAAGCTATCTTAAAGAGCATTTTTTTACCCTAATTTTATGGCTAAAAAAACCAAGTAATGGGTTATGGCTCACGCCAATTTTAGGTGCATTATTTGCCGTGTTTTTGGCGCTTTTCTCTGCGTTTATTAAAAATAAAGCATTGCCGATAGATATAATACCTGATATTAACGAAACATTGCTCAATGATATTCTCAGCATTATGGCATCGAGTATGTTGGCGGTGAGTACCTTTTCCCTGTCTATTATGGTTTCCGCTTTTTCGTCTGCTTCTAACGGCGCAACGCCAAGAGCCACAGAATTGGTGATGGGCGACAATACCACTCGCCTTGCCATTTCAAGTTTTATTTCCGCCTTTGTGTATGCGGTGATTGCCAAAATCACGCTCGGAATGGGGTATTACAACGAAGCAGGACGATTTGTGCTGTTTGTTGGCACGATTTGCGTGCTGATTTATTTAATCACCACCTTAATTACTTGGGTAAGCGCTTTATCGCAACTCGGGCTATTAAATAATACCTTAGAAAAAATTGAAACGGCTTCACAACAAGCCCTAAATAATTATTGGCAACAGCCCAATATGGGGGCGAAATCCCTTGATAAAATCCGCTTTACTTATGCGATCCACGCCCATAAAACAGGCTATTTAAGCCATATCAATATGCAAAATTTGCAAGATTTTGCTGACAAAAATGAATGCGAAATTGACATTGCCATTCAGCCGGGAAAATTGGTTTATACGGATATGCCACTGGCTTATGTCAATAAATCCATTGAAGAAATGGCGCAGCTGCAAGAAAATTTTATCATCGAAAACAACCGCTCTTATGCACAAGATCCGAAATTTGGTTTGATCGTATTAAGCGAAGTGGCGCAACGTGCCTTATCTCAAGCGGTGAACGATCCCGGCACGGCAATTAAAGTGATTAGCGTTTTATTACGCTTACTACTTGATAGCAAAGCTGAAAAGCAAACGGTGAAATATGATCGTCTGGCAATGTTAAATCTCAATGAACAAGAACTTGTTTTGCAACCTTTTACGCCGATTTGTCGTGATGGGAGCGCAATGTTAGAAATTCACATCAAAGTACAAAAAGCGCTCGCGGTGCTACGAACACAATCAGACAACCAAGCCATTCGTGAAGCAGCGTTCAAACAAGCCAAAATAGATTTAGACTATGCACTAAATGGGCTTTCTCTTGAAAGCGAGAAAACTCAGATCCAAGCTTTGCATCAGGATTTATTTCATTAACAACATAAAAAAACTGCACCTATTGGTGCAGTAAATAATGAAAAAGACAGATAAGAATTATTTTGCAGAAACTTTCTGTAAAAATAACTTTCTCGGCGTTGTTAATCCCAATTTTTCAGCTTCATTAACAAGGTTTAAGGCTCGGTTAATATCTTTTTGTTTTAATGCTTTGAGAACGGCTTGATTAAAATAAGCTTCTGTTTCCTTTTCAACTTTTGCATTATTTCCATTTGTTATATTCTGTGATGATTGTGTTGTCGTTTGATTTGCAATTACAGTGCTTGCCGTAGGGGCTTTTTTCTCCACGCCTAAAATTTGATTTAAACCGATAAAATTCGTTCCATTTGCAGATTGGAAATTGATCGTGAGTTTGCCATTTAAACTGTGAGCAACTTGAATATCTGCAATCGCAGGTGGTTGTTTACCCGTGGCTTTAGCAAATAATTTTGAAGGGTGAGGAACAAGCGTTTGTTTCGCCAAATCCGCTTTTGTGGTGTAAATTAATAAATAAAGTGTTCCTTGGTTCACTGGCGTTAAATTTAACGTCGCGACTAAGCGATTGGGTTTTAGCCCACGTTCTTCTTGTAATTTGAAATAGCTGGAATCATAATGTGCGGCAACATTGAATTGGCTATCCAACACCACCACATTCGGAACAAAAACTTGCTGATTTTGCACCGCACTTTCAATTTCGATTTCTATCGTTCCTTGGTTAGCAGGTAAGCGGTATGCAATAATAGGGCTTTCAATTCCAGCAAAAGGAAGCATAAACACTTGTTTTTGTACAGCATTCAGTTCTATCTTTACTTGCTGCGGTAAGACGACATCTTGCCAATGTAATTGTGTTAGACTTTTCGCTGGCAAAGAAAATTCTTCTGCCAAAATAGGACGCGTTGTTAAAAGGGTTGCAGCAAAAAGTGCGGTCAAAAAAATTCTCTTTTTCATTGTTACCTCGTTTGGAAAAAGCCTGTTTATTGTTGGAACTAGGCAAGCAAAAGTGCGGTGATTTTTTCGCAATTTTTGCTTGCCTATGCAGGGTGCTAAACCGCTTTCATTTTCATAAAATCTGATGTCACCTATTATTACAGCTTCGTAAGCAACTGGTTGTATAAGAATGAAATTAATTTAGCTATTTGACATTACCACCAAGCCTCAAATTGTACGCCTGCGATAAATTCACCATCTTTAGCTTTATAACCTGCATCAGTGCGTTTTTGGGTGTTAAATTTATCATTCCAGTGAGCATAAGTCCCGAACACGCGGATTGCTGGTCTTGCCCAAATGCTGCTACCCGCTTGCCATTGCTGTGCTAGGGTGTATTTCATTAACTGATTTTTCAACCCTGTTTGCTGATCTTTAATGCGATCATAACCCACTTCAACCAATGTACTCATTGTATCTGTCCATTTATACATTGGACGGATACCTGCGGAATACCAAGTTTTTCCTTGTTTATTGTCTAAATCAGTTTTTTCATAAATTAATGCATACATTAATTCCACTTTATCTGATGGAGCAACAACACCTTGATTGATTAAGCGAAGCATATGTCCTTTATTAGCATTTGATCCGCCTTGTGAATGCCCTGTACTCCAAGAGGTCATCGCGTCAGTGGCATATTGCACGGTGAATTTATTGAAACCGCCGAAAAATTCTCCTTGAGTATGTTCTAAGGTGAGCATATAGCCATTTTTACTTGCCCCTTCTACTCGACTGGCATGATTTTTGGTGTGAGAGTTGCCATAATCTAGCCCGATTTCTAATTTTCCGTTTTTGTTCACTTCAAGATCGGCAAGACGCACATCGAAAACATCGTTATATACATCTTTCTTTTTATCGAGAGTGGACTCCCATTTTTTCGTAATTGGGTTGTAGTTCCAGCCATAAGCGCCACCTTCTTCTGTGTTTCGGGTTACGGCAAAAGAGAGTTTCCCGATACCGACATCAATATTTTCAACCCCAGCACCTGGCCCTGAAATATCCCAATAATAGAAGTCATTAAGATGCACATCGTGACGTTGGTAAAAACGTTTACCTGCCCATAATGTCGCGTCTGGTAGGCTGTCAAGGAAGTTTTTAAATTGAACGTTAATTTCACGCAACGCGGGCGTTGTAGTTTCCCAATCACCCTGTTGGTTCACGGAATAAGCAAGGTTGGAATCTAAATAAATAGATTTATTGCCTTCATTGAAAAGGGATTGCCCTAGTTTAAATTCCGCATAGGTTTCTGCTTCATTACCTAAACGATATTTTGAACCACCACCGTTTACGGTGAAAGCAGTCTGCTCACCGCCACCTGATGTCCAGCCAATACCTGAACGAGCATAACCGTGGAAATCAACGGCATTCGCACTCAGTGCGATAAAATTTGCTGCAATAATGGTTGCAATGCGTGTTTTTGCGTTTTTCATAATCGACCTCACTTGAAAATAATTTAGGTTAGGAAAAGGAAAATATCGCCGTTTGATTTCTTAATAAGTGGGATAGCTTCAGTTTTCTGTATCGCTTTATACTGCTGGCTGCTTCGTCTTACTATGAGATTAAACGGTGATAAAAGCGTTTCTACACACCTTTTTCTTTAAAAAGCCTTGGGCAGGCTATGCCATTTTCTTTGAATAAATGACAACGTTCTGGCACGATCCCAATATCAAACTCTGCGCCTTCATCCACTAGCACCACATCATTTTGGCGATAGACTAATGTAGGCTGTTTGATTTCAGGGATTTCTAGGTGAATTTGCGTTTCATTACCCAATAACTCGACTACTTGAACTTTACCTCGCAAAGTCACTTCGGCGTTTTCGGAAGGAACAAGATGCTCTGGTCGAATACCAAGGGAAAGGTTATCTCCCACTTTCACACCATCACCGCGGACAGGAATCCAAAAGTTATGGTGATTGGCATCAGGTAATTCGACTCTGACCCGCTCATTTTCAACGCCAGTTACTTTAACAGGCAAAAAGTTCATTTTTGGTGAGCCAATAAACCCAGCGACAAAACGATTCGCTGGATAATGATAAAGTTCAAGTGGTTTACCCACTTGTGCAATTCCGCCAGCTTTTAATACTACGATTTTATCCGCAAGAGTCATCGCCTCCACTTGATCGTGGGTAACGTAAATCATAGTGCGGTTCAATTTTTTGTGTAATTTGGAAATTTCCACCCGCATTTGTACGCGTAATGCGGCATCAAGATTAGAAAGGGGTTCATCAAGTAAAAAGACTTCAGGCTGAGAAACGAGAGTTCTGCCAATCGCCACCCGTTGTCTCTGACCGCCCGATAAGGCTTTCGGCTTGCGATCGAGCAAATGGGCGAGTTGTAACACTTCTGCCACTTGATTTACCCGAGCCTCACGTTCCGCTTTGCTCACCCCAGCCAGTTTTAAGCCGAAAGACATATTTTCCGCCACATTCAAATGAGGGTAAAGGGCGTAAGATTGAAACACCATTCCTATGCCTCTTTTGGCTGGCGGCACATCATTCATTCTTTTTTCGCCGATGTATAAATCCCCTGTGCTGATGTCTTCAAGCCCTGCGATCATTCTAAGTAAGGTGGATTTTCCACAGCCAGAAGGTCCAACAAAAACGACAAATTCGCCTTCATCAATTTCTAAATTAATGTCCGTTGAAATCTGTACATTGCCGTAGGATTTACCCACATTGCGTAAGGATACCTTTGCCATATTTAACCTCGTTTTGCATTTTTATCCGAAAGCTTAGGATAATTCAATGTGCCGTATCTTCCCCTATTCATTTATAAAAAAAATCCTCCTTGACGGATTTTTTTAAGGATTAGATGGAAAAATCGGCTGAAAATGATGTTGTGTGTTGAAAAGGACAATTTGGCGAGCTTTTGTGATAGCGATCACATTTTCTTCTTTCATTTTTGTGAGCTTGCTCACAGAAATAGAAAAAACTTGTCAGAACAGGCTGATTTTTTAAAAGGAGGAGATGGGGGGAGGATAACAAATTGTAAAATTTACGCATAATGAAGCAGAAATCCTTATTACCCACTCACAATCAGGAGCGTAGTATTATGAAAAAAGTGATGAAAAAAACCTTATTGACTTTCACCCTAAGCACCATTGCCAGCCTTGTTTTCTCAGGGGCGGTAATGGCGAAAATGAGCGAAGGAAAACTGGTGATTTGGATCAACGGCGACAAAGGCTATAACGGCTTGGCTGAAGTTGGGAAAAAATTTGAAGCGGATACAGGCATTCCCGTGTTAGTAGAACACCCTGATAAACTAGAAGAAAAATTCCCACAAGTTGCCGCAACAGGCGATGGACCCGACATCATTTTCTGGGCACACGATCGCTTTGGTGGCTATGCACAAGCAGGATTGTTAGCCGAATTGCACCCTAGCCCTGACTTTAAAGAAAAATTTGCCGATTTCGTGTGGGACGCACAAACCTATAACGGCAAAGTGATCTCTTACCCTGTGGCGATTGAATCCCTTTCGTTAATCTATAACAAAGATCTTATCAAATCCCCACCTAAAACTTGGGAAGAAGTTATTGAAGTGGATAAAAACTTAAAATCCCAAGGAAAAAATGCCATTATGTGGAATCTTGCTGAACCTTATTTCACTTGGCCTGTGGTGGCGGCTAATGGTGGCTATGCATTCAAATTTACCAATGGACGCTACAATCCTACAGATATTGGTGTAAATAATGAAGGCTCACAACAAGGCTTACAATTTGTAGTTAATTTAGTCAAAGATAAAGTGATCAATCCTGATATGGACTATTCCGTTGCGGAGGCCAGTTTCAACAAAGGAGAAACCGCATTAACCATCAATGGACCTTGGTCGTGGGGTAATATTGAAAAAAGCGGTATTAATTATGGCGTAGCTGTGCTCCCAACTTTAAATGGCAACCCTTCTAAGCCTTTTGTTGGTGTATTAAGTGCTGCAATTAATGCAGCAAGCCCAAATCAGGATCTTGCCGTTGAGTTCTTAGAAAATTATCTTTTAACCGATGAAGGCTTAGAGGCAGTGAATAAAGACAAACCATTAGGCGCTGTTGCATTGAAATCTTATCAAGCGAAACTTGCTGTTGATCCTCGCATTGAAGCGACAATGACGAATGCAAAAAATGGCGAAATTATGCCAAATATTCCGCAAATGTCCGCGTTTTGGTATGCCGAGCGCAGTGCAATTATCAATGCGGTAAATGGTCGTCAAACGGTGAAACAAGCTCTTGATGAAGCTCAGGAAAGAATTTTAAAACAACAATAATGTTCTTAGGGGAGAATTACTCCCCTTTTACCTAAGCGCTAAATCTAAGCGTTAATAAAAGTGCGGTGCTTTTTTTCACAGTTTTTTGAGGTGTAGTATGCGATCATCATTTTTAAGCCCCAACCTAACTCAGCGACATTTTGTCAGATACCTTTTAATTATTGCTATTTTACTGCTAGATTTTTATGCGGTAATGTTGATGTATTCCCAAGGTGAGTATCTTTTTGCGATTTTAACCCTCGTAATCCTTACCTCTGGCGTGTATATTTTTAGCAGTCCTAAAGCCTATGCGTGGCGTTATGTCTATCCTGGTATCACGGGAATGATCATCTTTATTTTGTTTCCATTGGTCGCCACTATCGCCATCGCATTCACTAATTACAGCAGCACAAACCAACTTTCATTTGAGCGTGCGTTAAACGTTTTAACCGCTCAGAAATATTTATCTGGCGAAAAATATGATTTCAAGCTCTACCCACAAACTGAAGGAAAATATCAAATTGGTTTATCTCATAATGGCGAATATTTTCTTTCTGAACCCGTATCTTTAGCACCTGCACAAGTTCATTTAACTCAGCAAGAGTTACCTGACATTAATACCGCTCCGCTGAAAACCATCACGCAAAATCGCCAAGCCTTACAAGCGATGACTTTAATCTTGCCGAATGGTTCAGCATTAACAATGAGTTCATTGCGTCAATTTTCGGCTCAAAGCCCACGCTATCGTTATGATGAAACCACACATCAACTCATTAATAACGAAAACGGAAAAATCTATTTAGCCAATTTTGAGACGGGCTTTTTTCAACAAATTGACTCTCAAGGCAACTGGCTTAAGGAAACGTTAGAACCTGGCTTCACTGTTTCTATCGGATTCGCAAATTTCATTAAAATTTTCACCGATGAAGGCATTCAAAAACCTTTTATTCAAATCTTTATTTGGACGATTGTGTTTTCAGTGTTAACAGTTATTTTCACCGTAATTTTAGGAATGATTTTCGCAAGTCTTGTGCAATGGGAAGCGTTGAAAGGCAAGGCAATTTATCGTCTTTTATTAATTCTGCCTTATGCCGTTCCAGCATTTATTTCCATCTTAATTTTCAAAGGGTTATTTAATCAAAGTTTCGGTGAAATCAATATGATCTTGAACCAGCTTTTCGGCATTCGTCCTGAATGGTTTAATGATCCCTTCTTAGCGAAAGTAATGATTTTAATCGTAAATACTTGGCTAGGTTATCCTTATATGATGATCTTGTGTATGGGCCTCTTAAAAGCGATTCCAAACGATTTATATGAAGCTTCAGCAATGGACGGCGCTTCAACTTGGCAAAATTTTAGCAAAATTACTGTGCCATTATTGTTAAAACCGCTAACTCCCTTAATGATCGCCTCGTTCGCCTTTAACTTTAATAATTTCGTGTTAATTCAATTATTAACCAATGGACGACCAGATATGATCGGCACAACAACACCAGCAGGGCATACGGATCTTTTAGTGAGCTACACTTACCGAATTGCATTTGAAGGCGGCGGTAGCCAAGATTTCGGGCTCGCTGCTGCCATTGCAACCCTCATTTTCTTATTAGTCGCAGGGCTTGCTTTATTAAATATCAAAGCCACAAAAATGAAATTTGACTAGGAGGCATTATGGCTATTGTTCAAGCAAAATCCTTACGATATCGCCTATGGGCAACCCATTTTTTCTTAATTGCGTTTATTGCGTTAATAATGTTTCCATTATTGATGGTGGTTGGCATTTCTTTACGTCCAGGAAATTTGGCACTTGGAGATATTATTCCGCACGAAATCTCTTGGGAACACTGGAAACTCGCCCTCGGGTTTGATGTGGTGCATTCCGATGGCACTATCACCCCACCGCCGTTTCCCGTATTACTTTGGCTTTGGAATTCTGTGAAAGTGGCAACCCTCACCTCTGTTGGGATTGTTGCACTCTCGACTACTTGTGCTTACGCCTTTGCAAGAATGAAATTCAAAGGCAAAAAAACGCTATTGCAAGGAATGCTCATTTTCCAAATGTTCCCTGCGGTGTTATCCCTTGTCGCCTTATATGCCTTGTTTGATCGCCTAGGGCAATACATTCCGTTTCTCGGTTTAAACACACACGCTGGCGTGATTTTTGCCTATCTCGGTGGCATTGCATTGCACGTTTGGACGATCAAGGGATATTTTGAAACCATCGATGGCTCACTAGAAGAAGCTGCTGAATTAGATGGTGCAACGCCGTGGCAGGCATTCCGCTTGATTTTGCTTCCGCTTTCTGTCCCTATTTTGGCGGTGGTGTTTATTTTATCTTTCATCGCAGCTATTACAGAAGTGCCAATCGCCTCACTGCTCTTGCGTGATGTGGAAAGCTATACCCTTGCGGTAGGTATGCAACAATATCTTTATCCTCAAAACTATTTATGGGGCGATTTTGCCGCCGCAGCTGTGCTTTCCGCCATTCCTATCACTGCTGTCTTCTTATTGGCACAACGTTGGCTTGTGGGTGGGTTAACTGCAGGTGGGGTAAAAGGCTAAACCAATTAAAATAAAAAAATTATAAAAAATCTGACCGCATATTATTTTCCTTAAGAATAAAAAGTGCGGTCTTTTTTCTAATAAAACTTTAAAAAATTCCACCGCACTTTGCTTGTAAGACTTGCCAACTTTAAATGCCTTGTAAAAACAATAATCACTAGCTATAGCCCATTAATTTCAAAAGCTCTCGCGTGTATTGGATCGCTTCATTACGATTTGCCACACCTAATTTTTGATATAAATTACGAATGTGCGTTTTAATTGTGGTAATCGCGACTTGTAATTCATCAGAAATTTGTTCGTTACTATATCCCGAATAAATTAACCCTAGTACTTGCCATTCCCTTTGGGTGAGAGGGCTAATTTTTAATAAGTCTGGCACTTGCGGATTTTTTAGTAAATTTTCAACAAATTCCTCATCAAAATGGGCAAACTTATGGCGATAGTATTGATTAATATGACGCAAAATAAATTGTGCTTTATGTGCAACTAATTCATCGAGGGTATTTTGTGCAAGTAACTGACGGATTTGTTGTGCCATTATTTCTCCTTCCAAAACAAAGACGCTGATAAAATTGGTCTGCTTGGTGAGGCTAAGCCCAAGGCTAAGATCAGCCATTGCCGCCTCTTTGTTATGGGTGAGAAAATGTAGGCGATTACGTAAAATTAACGCACGATTTAAATCACTGATAAATTGCAAATTTTCCGCCGTTTGGATTAATTTATCCAAAATATTTTTGGCTTCGTCATAATCACCAATAAGCATTTTTGCCCGCGCAATATTACGCCATTGAACTTGGCTGAAATGATTGGTATCCGTGCTCGGTGGTTGGTTTTGAATCAACCAATTTTGAGCTGCTTGACTATTATTGGTCATTTGCCATAACACGATTTTGACCTGATCAGCGTTGGCGTTCCAATCGTTGTGGTAATGATGTGCGTTTTGTAGTTGAGTGATTTTTTCTAGCTGTCGAGTGGCGTTATCTATATCGCCTCGAACAAGAGAAATTTTGCATAAAATCGCAAGGCATTGCAGCTTTGCCTTTTCGCTATCTAACACTGAAATTCCCGCTGTTGCCATAGCTTCAGCTTTATCTAAGTCATACCAATCCCACAAAATTTGTCCTTTCAAACGGAGCAAAAATTCATACATTGGAATTTGCTGTAAGTGGTTTTCTTTCACAAACCGCGAGGCTTTATTTAGCATATCGTAGCCCGCTTGCAAGAAACCTTGTGCAATCAAAATCTCAGACTGTTGTAGCAATGTCCATAATACATTATGAGATGTGTGATACTGACGAGCCATTTTTTCCGCTTTTTGTAACATTGTAATGGCATCGGCGAAATTGCCTTTAACGTGCCACGCCTCGCCAATAATGGAGGTGGCAACAATTTTGGCATAGTGGGCATTGTCGGCAAGGCGATTTAATGCGTTGGAGGCAAGTGAAAGTGCGGTGTTTTCATCGCCTGAATTTATGGCGACTTGGGCGAGCAACACGTCAAATTCCGCTTGATTTTCAGGGCTGAGATCGATGTTCTGTTGCTCAAAATGGGCAAAAATGCCAGCCACTTCACTATGCCGATGTTGGCTTTGGGCAAGCCACGCTTTTAATAACACCAGATTAGGGTAGGCGGCAAGCCATGTATCATCAAGATGTTCTAGACTTTGTTCTAATAATTTGAGTTCCCCTTGGTGGAATAATTGCCAGCCGTTTTGCGATAAAATTTGCAACAGTAATTGTTTGTTTTCTAATAAGCTAGCGTGGTAGAGGGCTTCGGTAACATAGCCTTGTGCGAGCCAACCTTGTGCCGCTTGTTGGTGCAAGGTGGGCATTTCATTTGCCAACTCACGTTGGCTACAATGGGCTAAGAAGGAGGCAAAAAGCGGGTGAAAACGCCACCAATTATCATCGCTTTCCATTCGTTGTAAAAATAGCCCTTGTTTTTCTAGCCGTTCTAAAATAAATCGGCTCTCTGTTTCGCCCGTTACTTCAGTCACAAGAATTTCGTTCATTGAACGCAGAATAGAGCAACGCAAAATAAATTGTCTAGTCGCTTGAACCACAGGGGCAAGCACTTCGTCATTTAAGTAATCATTGATGTGAAAACTATGATGGGAAAGGCGTTTGGCAATATCTTGTAGAGTACTTCTCTGCTGCTTGGCAGAAAGGCTGATGAGTTGTAACGCCGTCGGCCAGCCCTCCACCTCATCACAAAGTGCGGTAATTTCTTGTTCCGTTAAGGGATCTTCTAAACGAGATTGGAAAAACGCAATACTTTCTTGATGAGAAAAAGGCAGTTGATGGGCATTAATTTCTAATAATTGTTCTTGCACTCTTAAACTGGCTAAACCTAATGGCGGCTGAGAACGTGAAATCAAAATGAGCGTCATTGCAGGCGGTTGATGTTTGATCCAATATTTTAATGCGTCGTGAATTTCTTCGTTTTCAATTAAATGATAATCATCAATCACCAGATAAAATGGCTGTTCGTAGGAAGCAAGATTGACCAACAACTGATTAAACAGTGAAAACAAATTGGAATAGGGCGGATTGTCTTCATTGTGAATGTGGTTGTTGGTAGCTCTCGCTAATGCCGCACAAAAGTAGCCGGCAAACCGCTCCGTTTGATTATCGCTTTCATCTAAAGAATACCAACCTAGATGCGGTTTATCCTTTGCCCATTGAGAAATCAATGTAGTTTTGCCATAACCTGCGGGAGCGGTAATCAGTACTAAAGGATAATCTGAAGCCTGTTCTAGCAAGGATAGTAAATTGGTTCTGGTTACGCTATTTTGTAGGCGGTAAGAACAAATAAGTTTTGATGGAATTAACATTGTTAATAACCCTTTTGTTGATGAAAGATGTCTTTTGGAGTTCTCCTCCCCCAAATAAGAAATTACTTCCTACTCGTCATACTGACAAGATTATAGCAAGGAGGATTTATTTTTTCTCCTGCCGAGCATAATAAAACAAGAAGAATGTTTAATTTATGCCTTAAAAGGAGTTTTTATGTCTATTTCTCATACAAATGAAATGGCGTTATTTGATAATAATGTACAAAAATACTGCCGTTTTTTTGAACTCGCCTCACCGCAACAATTTACCCTTGAGCAATGGTATCAAGTCATCGCTCGTACGGTGCTTGAAATGGCATATCACAAGCCGCAAGGCAAGGTTGATGAGCAACGCCATATTAATTATCTCTCAATGGAATTTCTCATTGGCCGCCTCACGGGAAATAACCTGATGAATTTGGGCTATTACGAGGACATCAAAGCCTATTTAGCCCAATATCAAGTTGAACTGGTTGATGTCCTCGAGCAAGAACGTGATCCTGCTTTAGGCAATGGCGGACTTGGACGCTTAGCCGCCTGTTTTTTAGATTCCATGGCAACGCTAGGGCAAGCGGCGACAGGCTACGGGCTGCATTATCAATATGGGCTGTTTAAACAGGCGTTCCAAGACGGAAAACAAGTAGAAAGTGGCGATGAATGGGGAAGAAATCAATATCCTTGGCATCGCTATAATCCAAGCAAAACCCAACAAGTGCATTTTGGCGGAAAAGTGGTGGCAATCGAGGGAGATCGCTATGAATGGCAACCCAAATTAACCATTGAAGGCAAAGCTTTTGATCTGCCGATTGTGGGCTATCAAAATGACGTAATCCAACCGCTACGCCTCTGGCAAGCAGACAGCCCACAATCTTTTGATTTAAACCAGTTTAATGAGGGCAAATTTGTCGCAGCGGAAAAAACCTTAATAAAAAGCACCGCACTTACACAGGTGCTATACCCGAACGATAATCATCGTGTAGGACAACAGTTACGCTTAATGCAGCAATATTTCCATTGTGCTTGTTCTGTGGCTGATATTCTTTCTCGCCATTTAGCACAAGGCTTCTCGCTAGAAGAATTTCCGAAACGTCAAGTCATTCAGCTTAATGACACACACCCAACCCTCGCTATCCCTGAATTAATGCGAATTTTACTTGATGAGCATCAACTCACTTGGCAACAAGCGTGGTCTATTTGCCAACAAAGTTTCGCTTACACAAACCATACTTTGCTCCCAGAAGCACTAGAGCAGTGGGATCAACGCCTATTCAAACAATTATTGCCACGCCACTTTAAAATTGTGGAAAAAATTAATCACCTTTTCCATCAACAAGTGAAAGCACAATTTGGCGATGATGCCAAAGTATGGGAAAAACTGGCGATTTTGTTTGATTACCGAGTGAGAATGGCAAATCTTTGCGTAGTGAGTTGTTTTGCGGTGAATGGTGTTGCTCAAATTCATTCTGATTTGTTGGTTAGTCAGCTTTTCCCAGAATATCACCAACTTTTCCCAACAAAATTCTGCAATGTTACCAATGGTATTACCCCAAGACGTTGGATCCAACAAGCCAACCCTGCATTAAGCCAGTTGCTCGATCAAACCGTCAAAGGCGATTGGAAAAAAGATCTTGAGTTACTTCACCAAGTGGAAAATGTGGTTGATGATGTCAACTTCCGCGAGGCTTATTGGCATATAAAACAGCAAAACAAAGCGGCTCTTGCCAGAGAAATTGAGCAAACGCTTAGCTTATCAGTCAATCCAGATGCGATTTTTGATGTGCAAATTAAGCGTTTCCACGAATACAAACGCCAGCATTTGAATTTATTAAATATTATCGCCACCTATCAATGGTTAAAAGATAATCCGAATAAAGATTACACGCCAAGACTCTTTGTTTTTTCAGGCAAAGCGGCACCGGGCTATTATTTGGCGAAAAATATTATTCACGCCATTAACAATGTCGCAGAGATCATCAATAACGATAAACAGATGAAAGATAAGCTACAAGTGGCGTTTTTACCTGATTATCGTGTATCGCTAGCAGAAAAAATTATCCCTGCAGCGGATATTTCCGAACAAATCTCAATGGCAGGGAAAGAAGCCTCAGGGACAGGAAATATGAAGCTCGCATTAAATGGCGCATTAACCTTAGGAACCCTTGATGGAGCCAATGTTGAAATTGCTGAAATGGTAGGACAAGAACACATTTTCCTCTTTGGACATACTGTTGAAAGTATTCAAACACTATTAGCAGAAGGCTATTCGCCGAAAACTTACTATCGCAATGATCCTGTCTTAAAAAATGCGGTGGATTTTTTAGCCAAAGGCAAAGCCAGCAAGGGGGATAAAACAACCTTTAATCTGATGTTAGACAGTCTACTCGAGCACGATCCTTTCCTTGTTTTTGCTGATTTTGAGAGCTATCGACAAGCTCAAGAGCGTATTGGTCAGGCTTATTTAGATCGTGACGCATGGCTACGCAGTGCCATTTTAAACACAGCACGACTTGGAAAATTCAGCTCAGATCGTTCTATCCGTGACTATCAATCACGCATTTGGTTAAAAAAATAATGGATTGGCCACGCATTTTTATGCGTGGCAGCACGATAAAACAGGAAGCAGTATCATGAAAAGATTAACAAAGCGGTTTCAACAAGCTGGCATAATGCCTTATTTCTACAACGAACAAGGGATAAAAAAAACAGCTAGCCTCCAAACGCAACATCAATTATTCAACGCATTTTCAGGTAATACCCATTCTTATTCGGCAATTTTACCACCCGTAAAAATTCTTTACGAAAAAGCACCGCACTTTTTAAAACTCCATCGCACCGATTTAAAGAAAAATTTGCAAGGAAATTGGTGTCTTCAACTTGAAAATCAACAAGGGGAAATCACTGGGAAAGTAAAACGCAATACCATTTATTTTCCTCAAAATTTGCCGTTGGGCTATCACGATTTAACCTTAGCAATAGGAACAAAAACCTATTCTTGCCGTATTATTATTGCCCCAAAACGTTGTTATCAACCTCAAGAAATGGTACAAGGTAAAAAACTTTGGGGATCATTTATCCAATTATATAGTTTAAAATCTGAGCATAATTGGGGCGTTGGTGATTTTGGCGATCTTAAACAATTTTTGCGTGAAATTGCCGCAACTGGCGCGGATTTTGTTGGGCTAAACCCCATTCACGCTCTTTTTCCTGCTAACCCTGAAAGTGCTAGCCCTTATAGCCCATCATCAAGAAGATGGCTCAATATTCTTTATATTGATCTCAATACATTGCCTGAATTTCAGCAAAGCCAGCCAGCACAGCAATGGTTTCAGCAGCCACAAATTCAACAAACTTTAGAAAAATTACGCACAGCAAGCCATATTCAGTACAGAGAAGTCATGGCATTAAAACTCGAAGGGCTACGACTTGCTTTCTCTTTTTTCCAACAACAGGCAAATTCTGATCGCCAAGCTGATTTTGAGCAATTCCTCCAACAAAAAGGGGAAAGCCTTATTATTCAAGCCACCTTCGACGCACTACACCAACATTTAAGCGAAGGATTCCCCGAACAATGGGGTTGGAATTATTGGACTACGCAATATCAGGATTATCATAGCGAAACGGTCGCACACTTCCAGCAAACCCACCAAGCAGACATTCGTTTTTATGCGTGGTTACAATTTATTGCGGAAACTCAGCTCAAAGAATGCGATGAACTCTGCAAAACCTTAAAAATGCCTATCGGGCTTTATCGCGATCTCGCTGTTGGCGTTTCCGATCAAGGCGCAGAAACTTGGTGTGATAAGCAACTTTATTGCTTAAAAGCCAGCATTGGCGCTCCACCTGATATTTTAGCGCCACAAGGGCAAAACTGGGGCTTATCGCCGCTCAATCCACATATTTTGCAGCAGCGTGCCTATCAGCCATTTATTGATCTCGTACAATCAAATTTGAATCATTGTGGTGCACTGCGTATCGATCATATTATGTCACTGCTTCGACTATGGTGGATTCCTAAGAATAGACAAGCACAAGACGGGGCATATATTCGTTATCCTGTTGATGATCTGATCGCCATTCTTGCCCTAGAAAGTCATCGCCACAAAGCGCTTATTATCGGGGAAGATCTGGGTACAGTTCCGAAAGCCATCGTGAGTAAACTCAAAAACGCGGGGATTTTATCTTATAAAGTATTTTATTTTGAATTTGATGAACAAGGAAAAAGCCGAGATTTAGCCGATTATCCTTATCAGGCAATGACAACCTTAAGTACGCACGATCTGCCAACTATTGATGGTTATTGGCGAGGCTATGATTTTGAGCTTGGACAGCGTTATGGCATTTATCCAAATGAAAAAATTTTAGCCATATTGCAACAACAACGTCAGGAAGCTAAAGCCAAAATTTTAGCTCGTCTAACAGAGGCGGGAGTTGATCCTGATCAGCCAAAAGATTTATCCTCCCCAATTAGTAAAAAATTTAATCATCAACTACAAACCTATGTGGGGAAGGTGGAAAGTGCTTTGCTAGGGCTTCAACCTGAAGATTGGATAAATATGTCTGAACCCGTAAATATTCCGGGAACAAGCACCCAATATCCTAACTGGCGAAGACGACTAAGCCAGAATATCACAGAGATTTTTAATGATCCTGAAGTTCAGCAACTTTTACAGAAAATAAATACTTGCCGAAAACCGCATTAATTCTATAAAAATAGCCGATTAATCGGCTATTTTTTCAAAATGATTATTAATTTTTCAACAGACTGTTGACTAAACTCAATACTTCATCAATCTGTGCAGAAGAAAGTTTCCCCTCGTGAACAAACTTCACTTTGCCGTTTTTATCCAACACTACGATCAAACTTTCTTTCTCTTTTAATTTCCACGCATTTTTCACTGCACTTTGATTATCCAGCACAATTTGGCTATGGGCATTTTCTTTTTTCGCTTTTTCAGCGCTGCTCCGCACAAAAGCGCCCGTGCCAAAAATCGCATCATCTGCGTTGATAATATTTGTGGTTTGATATTGCGTACCATCAAAATGTTGCGCTTTAATTGCGTCCATTAAGGCTAAATTTTTTTCTTTTACTGCGCTTCGCCCTGCAATATGCTGCAACACTCGAACCTTACCTTTAAGCTGGGCAGATTGCCAAGGTTTTGCAATAATCTCTTGATTTTTAACCACAAGCTCGCCTTTATTCGCTACGCTTACCGCAGGGAGCGTTGCATTCAGTTGCAGATTGTGTGCCTGACTATAAGCACTGCTTAATAATGCGCTAAGCCCAAGTAATAAAACTGTTTTTTTCATTTTGTTCCTCACTAAAAAGCCCTTAGTTTAGCGAAAATTCCCCTTTCTGACATCTTAAAAATCATTACAGCGAAAGAGATTTGTTTGTTATACTTCGCTCTCACCCCAGTTATTCAATCAGAAAAAACATAACTGATTGTTTATATTGAAATTTATATAAGAGGAAAAAATGGAACAAACAACCTGCCCAAAATGCCAAGGCAAATATGTGTATCACGATGGTTTAAATTTTGTTTGCCCTGACTGTGCTTATGAATGGTCTGGCGAGGAAGAAAATGACACAGAAGAAAAAGTGGTAAAAGACAGTAACGGCAATCCACTACAAGACGGCGATAGTGTGATTTTGATTAAAGATTTAAAAGTGAAAGGTTCATCTATTGTGTTGAAAAAAGGCACAAAAGCCAAAAACATTCGCTTAGTTGATGGCGATCACGATGTCGATTGCAAAATTGACGGTCAAAGTTTCTCATTAAAATCAGAGTTTCTGAAAAAAGCCTAATCACGCAACAGGCTGCAGCGAGCAGCCTATTGTTTTGCCCTTCAAAATAAAGTGCGGTCAGATTTTTCGTTATTTTTACAAAAATGTGATCTACCTCACAAAAATTCTCAAAGCCCTGCAAAACTAGGAAATTTTCCTAAATCCTTTAAGCACTCATCTCAAGGCAGAAGAGCAAAATCTCATTAAAATTTGACCGCACTTTCATTTTTTAATTGAGGAAATTATGTTCAAATTTTTACAACAGGTGCGTAAACCTGTGCTAAATCTTCCTGTGGAAGAAAGACGCAAAATGTGGTTTAAGCCCTTTATGCAATCTTATTTAGTGGTGTTTATCGGTTATATGGCGATGTATTTAATTCGTAAGAATTTTAACGTTGCGCAAAATGATATGATCGAAACCTATGGGCTCACCAAAACTCAGCTGGGAATGATTGGGCTTGGCTTTTCTGTGGCTTATGGGATTGGGAAAACCCTTGTTTCCTACTATGCCGATGGGAAAAACACCAAACAATTCGTGCCGTTTATGCTGATCCTTTCCGCCCTTTGTATGCTTGGTTTTAGTGCAAGTATGGGCGGTGGCAGCGTGGCATTATTCTTGATGATCGCGTTCTACTCGTTAAGTGGTTTCTTCCAAAGTACGGGCGGTTCATCAAGCTATTCCACCATTACTAAATGGACGCCTCGCAAAAAACGCGGTTCATTCCTTGGTTTCTGGAATTTATCCCACAATGTGGGCGGTGCAGCGGCAGCGGGCGTGGCGTTATTCGGTGCGAACGTGTTATTTGACGGACACGTTATCGGAATGTTCATCTTCCCTTCTATCATTGCGTTAATTGTGGGCTTTGTGGGCTTACGCTATGGTTCAGATTCCCCTGAGGCTTATGGGCTTGGCACAGCGGAAGAATTATTTGGTGAAGAAATCAGTGAAGAAGATCGTGATGCAGAAGAAAATCAGCTTACAAAATGGCAAATTTTCGTGCGTTATATTTTGAAAAATAAAGTGATTTGGTTACTTTGCTTTGCCAATATTTTCCTTTATATCGTACGAATTGGGATCGATCAGTGGTCGCCAGTTTATGCTTACCAAGAACTTGGCTTCTCAAAAGATGCCGCAATTTCTGGCTTTGCTCTATTTGAAGTAGGTGCATTAGTTGGTACATTCTTGTGGGGATTCTTATCCGATTTAGCCAACGGAAGACGTGGTTTAACCGCTTGTGTTGCGTTGGTTTTAATCGTATTCACCCTTGAGTTTTATCAATTTGCGACCAACGAATATATGTATTTAATTTCATTATTCGTGCTAGGTTTCTTGGTATTCGGGCCACAATTATTAATCGGTGTTGCGGCAGTTGGTTTCGTACCGAAAAAAGCCATTGCCGTTGCTGACGGTGTGAAAGGCACATTCGCTTACTTAATCGGTGATAGCTTTGCAAAATTAGGCTTAGGAATGATTGCAGATGGTACGCCAATTTTCGGCTTAACAGGCTGGGCGGGAACATTCGCAGCATTAAATACTTCTGCGATTGTGTGTATGGTGTTGCTTGCTTTCGTGGCGATTGCGGAAGAGAAGAAAATTCGCCGCCTAAAAAAAGCACAATAATTGCAAAAACGCAATAATTTTGCACCGCACTTAATTTTTTAATGTTCTTTACAATTATGCAGTGAGATTTTCACTGCATAATTTTTTTATTGGAGTACAATGCTCTCCCACTTTGCTTAACACCTTATGGCGAGGATAAAAATGATTAATATCGTGTTAGTTGATGATCATCTTGTGGTGCGTTCGGGCTTCTCTCAACTGCTGTCTTTAGAGCCAGATATGCGTATCGTAGGCGAATTTGGTTCGGCCAAAGAAACTCGTCAAAATTTACCGCGCCTAAAACCTGATGTTTGCATTATGGATATTTCTATGCCCGATGAAGGTGGTTTGGAATTATTACCAGATATTCCGCAAGGGATTCATTGCATAATGTTAAGCGTAAACGATTCTGAATTTATGGTGAAAAAAGCCCTTGAATTGGGCGCAAAAGGCTATTTAAGCAAACGTTGTAGCCCTGATGAATTAATTCAAGCAGTTAGAACGGTTTATGCTGGTGGTGTTTATCTTATGCCAGAACTCACCTTAAAACTCGTCAATACGCCGATTAAAAATACCCTCGCTCAACTCACAAAACGTGAACAAGAAGTCTGTGAATTACTCTCCAAAGGGCTAACAGTGAAAGAAATTGCGGCAGAATTATCATTGAGCATAAAAACTGTTCACGTTCACCGCGCCAATGCAATGAGTAAGTTAAATGTGAAGAATAACGTTGAACTGGCGAATTTATTCCATAGTAAAGGATAGAATGAACGCAATTTTCTTTTTTATTTATAGCTGGTTTTTTGTTGCGCCAGCCTATTTTTGTTTATGGATTATTTCTAATTATTTATTAGAAGATCCGCTACTTTCTTTTTTATTTTTTCCTTTTGCATTACGTATTGGCATTCTCATTCATACAAAAATAAAATATTGGTTTTCCATTTATCTTGCTGAGTATAGCATTTTACTATTACTCTATATCGCATTTCCTGAAAATAATACACTTTCTATCATTTTTCTTGGATTGCTAAATATTCCACTATTACTTATCTTTAAAAAATACTATTTTGGCAGTCAATTACGCTGCTTATTGTTACAAGGTCTATTAATTACATTACTCAGCTTAATTAATGCACTCTACTTTATTGGCGCTGAAAATTTTTATTTCACCTTTTTGGTTAGTTTCTCAAGTGCGGTGCTAACTATTCCAATTTGTTATTTAATTTATTATTTCCTTTTTGAAATAAAATGGCTGCCACTAACTTCTAGCCTGATTAGAAAACCTATTAGCTTAAGATCTAAGCCTATCATCATTTATCTTTTACTCTTTATCTTAAACATTTATATTCAGACAGATTTGCCCGAATCTTTTAATCGTTTTTCGTTGTTTTTCTTATCCATTCCCATTATCTTACTTGCTTTCCGTTATGGCTGGCAAGGCGCATTACTAGGGATTTTATTAAACAGTTTGGCATTGATTAGTACAACTCACCATTTTTCTAACATAGAATTAACGGATTTATTACTCACCCTTTCCGCACAGACCATTACGGGAATTTTCCTTGGTTTAGGCATTCAGCATCAACGAGATTTAAATCAGCATTTAAGCCAAGAATTAGCAAGAAACCAATATTTAACCCAACAATTAATTTATCGTGAAGAAGAAATTAGAAAAGAAATTTCAAGAGAATTACACGATGAAATTGGACAAAACATTACCGCAATTAGAACGCAAGCGAGCATTTTAAAACGGATTGGAAAAACACCAGAATATGAAAAGCTCTCACAAATTATTGAGCAATTATCTCTGAATATTTATGATAGTATTAAAGGCTTAATTAATAAAATCCGTCCGCGTATTTTAGATGATCTTAATTTGCAAGAAGCCCTACAAAATCTGTTTATTGAATTAGATTTTGCCAGCCAAAATACACAAATTTATTTACATTGTAATAACCCTAAAAATAGGACACTTTCCCATTTACTGGAAATCACCTTATATCGCTTATGCCAAGAGGCATTAAATAATATAAAGAAATATTCTGGAGCAACAGAAGTTAATATTTATTTGAATATTGATGAAAAAATCACATTGCATATTCAGGATAATGGCATTGGTTTTGATCTATCTAAAATCAATCATACTGGCTTAGGCATAAAAGGAATGAAAGAACGTGTTGTAATGTTAGGCGGAAAATTTGATATTCATTCTGTAAAATGGACAAAACAGCAACAAAGTGGCACAAGTATTTTTGTGGAATTACCTTGGATTAATTAATGAATACAGAAACTCAACAGCAAATCAATCAACGTTATCAATATTGGCGCATTCATTTAATGTTTGCGATGTATATTGGTTATGCAGGCTTTTATTTTACACGAAAAAGTTTTAACTATGCTGTCCCTACATTAATTACTGATTTAGGTATTGATAAAAATGATATTGGAATGATGACTACTGCCTTTTATATTACTTACGGCATTTCTAAATTTTTATCAGGGATATTTTCTGACCGTAGTAATCCACGCTATTTTATGGCGATTGGCTTATTTTTTAGTGGCGTAATTAATATTTTCTTTGGGTTATCAAGTTCATTATTGGTTTTTATGAGTTTGTGGATTCTCAATGCGTGGTTTCAAGGTTGGGGCTGGCCAGCTTGTTCTAAATTGCTCACCACTTGGTATTCACGCACAGAGCGGGGTGCTTGGTGGTCGGTGTGGAATACGGCTCACAATGTGGGCGGTGCATTAATTCCGTTAATTATCGGCTATGTAACTTTGCATTACAGTTGGCGTTATGGTTTTATTATTGCAGGAATTATCACTATTTTTATCGCCTTATTCCTTGCTCTACGTTTACGAGGCACGCCAGAATCTCTTGGTTTACCCAGCATTGGTCAATGGCGTAAAGATAAATTAGAGTTAATTCAAGAGCAAGAGGGAAAAGATCTTTCTTGGCAACAAATATTATATCGCTATGTTTTCCTAAATAAATATATTTGGCTTTTAGCACTAAGTTATACCCTTGTTTATATTGTAAGAACCGCAATTAATGACTGGGGAAATATTTATTTAACCGAAAAATATCATTACGATTTGGTATCTGCTAATAGTGCAATTTCTTTATTTGAAATTGGTGGTATTTTAGGCTCATTAGTTGCCGGTTGGGGATCAGATAAATTATTTTCCAGTAACCGTGGTCCAATGGCATTATTATTTGCCATTGGTATTTTCTTTTCCATTTTGGCGCTATGGTTAATGGTGCAAGAAATCTTTATTTTGCAAAGTGCGGTGTTTTTTTCTATTGGATTTTTTGTATTTGGCCCGCAAATGCTTATCGGAATGGCAGCAGCTGAATGTTCACATAAAAAATCTCCCGGTGCAGCCACAGGATTTATCGGTCTATTTGCTTATTTAGGTGCTGCACTATCAGGTTATCCGCTCGCGGTAGTAATGCAATATTTCCATTGGAATGGTTTTTTTGTGGTGATTTCTTGCTGCGCCTTTCTTATCGCATTATTACTATTGCCATTTTTGAAAGCACAAAATTAAAAAAGCCTTAGCATATAAAAATACTAAGGCTTCTTACTATAACTTCTTTCGGTTACTGCTTAAATTATAACAACTCATCAATCATCGCCAAGACCATTGCGGAGGATTGTTTGGCGGCGAGGGGGAGAAATTCTTCAAAGGACATACTGGCTTCACCATCTCCGCTATCAGAAATTGCGCGTACCACAACAAAAGGCACGTTGAAAGCGTGGCACACTTGGGCAATGGCGGCGGCTTCCATTTCGACTGCCAACACATCAGCAAAATCTTGTTTAATTTGTGCTAAGGGTTCGCCGCCGTGGATAAAGCTGTCGCCTGAGCAGATTAAGCCTTTATGCACTTTTTGCCCTTGGGCAGTCGCCACGTTTTGCGCAAGTGCGGTGAGATTTTCGTCAGAATTAAAACGCGCTGGGCAATTTGGTAGCTGACCTTTTTCATAGCCAAATGCAGTAACATCGGCATCGTGGTGAGCGGTTTGAGTTGAAATCACCACATCGCCCACTTTTAGCCCTTGCGCCACGCCACCAGCCGAGCCGGTGTTAATAATCACATCAGGTTTTGCGAGTTGTAATAGCGCCGTTGTCCCCATTGCGGCGGCTACTTTGCCAATGCCCGATTGCAATAAGGCAATGTCTTTGCCGTTAATCGAGCCTTGGTAAATGGTCGCGCTGCCAATTTGCGTGGTGGTTTTATTTTCCATTAGCTCAGATAAATAAGCCACTTCTTGTGCCATTGCACCTACAATTCCGATTTTCATTGTTTTTTCTCTTGTAATATTTTGTTAATTAAAAAATCTAGCACCGCAAAACTGTAATCATCGTTGTAAAGCGTGCTTGCAGTCAGCACATATTTTCCTTCCACAATTAAATAAGGATAGGTAAACACGCCATAATCTTCGGTCAGTTGAATGGCATCGCGCACCTGCAAACGCACGCCTGCTGAATGATATAATTTGCGAAATTGTTCTGTATCAATGTGTTGTTCTTGCAGCCATTTTAGCAAGTTAGAAAAGCGAGATAATTCGGTATAACGATGTTTTTCTGAGCTTTCAAATAACAATAAATCTGACACATTTTCCGCATTCATTGCTTGTAGGGCATAGAAAATATTTGCCGTTAAATTCGCTTTTGCCGTTGCCACGGGCGTTTCAATAAGCACAACGTTATCACGGTTAATTTGGCTATATAAATTAAGAATATCCTGCGCCACGGAACAAACTCGGCAATCGTAATCAAAGAAAAATTGCAACAGAATTTTATGATCTGCGCGCGTGGGAATGGCTAGCGGTTCTTCGTAGGAAAAATAATCCCGTCCATCTTCAAATTGATTAATTTGTAAGGTGGGCGGCGTTTCGCTTTCTGCTCTTGCGCTTTGCGCGAGCAAAAAACTAAGCCCAGTGATAAAGAAAATTAATCGCCACATCGGGTTGCACTACTCTGCCAAAGGTTCAATATAATCCACCAACAATTGAATATTGCGTTGTCCACGATATTCATTAACGTCCAATTTATACGCTAATTTCACCTTTTTTAACGAAAGATCAGGATAATAACGAGTATCCACGTTAAATGCGATGGCATCGAGTAATGGCCCGCCATTTTGCGGTTCAACCATCATTTTAAGATGACGCTCCCCCACTAAACGTTGTTGTAAGAGCTTAAACTCACCGTCAAACACGGGCTCAGGAAAGGCTTGTCCCCAAGGGCCTGCTTGTTTGAGCAATTCTGCGGTATCTAAATTCATAAATTGTGTATTCAGCTCACCGTCTGTCCAAACTACGCCTTGCAGATCTTTTTCATCTAAACATTCCGTCACCACTTCATTAAAGAGCCGTTGGAAATCGCTAAATTTTTCTTCTTGAATGCTCAGCCCTGCCGCCATTGCGTGGCCGCCAAATTTTAGAATCATTTCTGGGTGGCGAGAATGTAAGCGTTCCAACACATCACGAATATGCAAGCCTTCAATAGAACGCGCTGAACCTTTCAGGACGCCAGCTTGATCTTGCGCAAAAGCAATCACAGGGCGATGAAATTGATCTTTCAATCTTGACGCTAAAATTCCCAATACGCCTTGGTGCCAATCCGCTTGATAAAGCACAATACCTGTGGGTAATGGTGGGGTAAGTGCGGTCAATTTTCGGCAAATTTCTAGCGCTTCTAATTTCATTCCTTGCTCTATTTCTTTGCGTGTTTGGTTTAAGCCGTCTAGCTCTAAGGCCAAAGCGCGCGCGGTAGGCATATCTTCAGCCAATAACAATTCCACGCCCACCGACATATTATCCAAACGTCCTGCAGCATTTAAACGTGGCGCAATGGCAAAGCCTAAATCTGACGCACTGAAATGGCTCATATCGCGATTTGCCACTTCCGCCAAGGCCTGAATTCCATAGCGGCAATGCCCTGCACGGATACGCTGTAAACCTTGATAGGCTAAAATGCGGTTATTTTGATCAAGCGGAACCACATCAGCAATTGTGCCAAGCGCCACTAAATCAAGCAATTCGGTGAAATTAGGCTGAGTTTTGCTATCAAATAAGCCTTTTTCGCGTAATTTAGCACGCAACGCCAACATCACATAAAACGCCACGCCCACGCCAGCTAAGGATTTAGACGGGAAATCGCATTGTGCTAAATTTGGGTTCACAATAGCATCGGCTTCAGGCAGCATTTCGCCAGGTAAATGGTGATCCGTCACCACCACTTGCACGCCCTGTTGTTTCAAAAATGCCACGCCTTCAAAAGAAGAAATGCCGTTATCCACTGTGATTAGCACTTCCACATTTTTTTCTAGCGCCTGCTTTGCCACCTCAACACTTAAGCCATAACCTTGTTCAAAACGGTTTGGAACAAGATAATCCACCTGCTGGAAACCAAGCTGACGCAACGCCACTACGGTTAATGCCGTACTGGTTGCGCCATCGGCATCAAAATCCCCCACGATCACGATATTTTTTTGCGCTATACGCGCCTGCGCCAACAATTCCGCCGCCTTATCCATACCAAATAACGCGTGTGGCGAAAGCATCGCTTTCAAAGTGCGGTCTAATTGTTGCGGATTTTCGATTTGGCGCGCACGATAAAGGCGATCAAGCAAAGGGTGATCGCTAATCGGCTGTGCTGTGCTAATGGGGCGGCGTTGGATTGTTTTGATCACGAAATAAAATCCTTAAACACATTTTAGGTTTCGCCCTAAAAGGGCGACCTACTTTTCTTTGCTTGTGCAAAGCAAAGTAGGCAAAAGAAAGCACACCCTACAGTCTCGCTTTTCCTCATTCCAGTTAGATTTTCCAAGCGGCGAAAAAAGAGATTTTGTTTCGCTCCGCTACACAAAATTACAATTTTTTTCGCCTAAAAATCTAACTTCCATTCGGGCAAGACTGAAGGGAACCCACAAAAGATCATCTAGATTAAATGGGTATATAAGAAATTTTTCATAATTTGTATTATACCTATTCTTCTTGCAAGGCTTTGAGCAATTCTTTTGGCGGTAAATAGCCACCGATAAGCTCACCTTTCGGCGTAACAATGCTTGGCGTGCCGCGCACACCAAATTGCACACCAAGTTCATAGTGTTTCTTCACGATATCAGCATTTTTCAAAGTTTTCGGCAAGTTGCCTTTTTCCGCTTCATTTAAAGCTTGTGCAGGATCTTTCGCTTGCCAAATGGCTTCCATTTGTTTTGCTGTATTGTTATTTAAGCCACCGCGCGGAAATGCAAGGTAACGAACGGTGATACCTAAATCATTATATTGACTAAGTTGTTGATGTAATAAGTGGCAATAATGGCAGGTAATATCCATAAATACGGTTACCACATATTTTTCATTTTTTGCTGGATAAACAATCATTTCATTTTTATAACTATTTAATTTATCTAGCAAAAATTTTCCTGTTAAATCCACCGCACCTTTGTCAGTTAACTCATATAGCTGACCTTGCAGCACATATTTGCCGTCTTCGGAAGCGTAAAAAATGCCTTCGTTGCTGATAACTGTTTTTAAGCCATTGATCGGCGATGACTTAATTTCCATTTGTGATACGCCAAGTTTTTTTAATTGTGCTTCAATTTGTGCATCGCTCGCCACGGCATAGACCGATAACGCGGCTAACGAAAGTGCGGTAATGATTTTCTTCATTTTTCTTTCCTGATGTCTGTTCCTTGTGAAAGGCGGATTTTATCACAAGCCCAATCAACAAGCTAATAGGAAAAGGCTTTCAACATAATTGACCTACCAAATTGGGCTAAAATAGCATATAATTCGGCTCTTATATGCAAAATTAGATAGAACTGAATTTATGTTTGAAATTAATCCAATCAAAAATAAAATTGCCGATCTCGCTGAACGCACGGCAACCCTTAGGGGGTATCTTTGACTTTGATAGCAAAGTCGAACGGTTAGAAGAAGTCAACGCTGAGCTTGAACAGCCTGACGTATGGAATGAGCCAGAAAAAGCACAAGCGCTCGGCAAAGAGCGTGCCAGCCTAGAAGCGGTGGTGGATACCATTAAAAATTTAGAGCAAGGCTTGGACGATGTTGATGGCTTGTTAGAACTTGCCATTGACGCAGAAGATGAAGACACCTTCAACGAAGCCGTTGCAGAATTAGACGAATTAGAACAAAAATTAGCCGCACTTGAGTTTCGCCGTATGTTTAGCGGTGCAAATGATGCGGCGGATTGCTATGTGGATCTGCAAGCAGGCTCAGGCGGTACGGAAGCGCAAGACTGGACAGAAATGCTGTTACGAATGTACTTGCGTTGGGCAGAAAGCAAAGGCTTTAAAACGGAATTAATGGAAGTTTCAGACGGCGATGTAGCAGGCATAAAATCGGCCACTATTCGCATTTCTGGCGAATACGCATTTGGTTGGCTACGCACCGAAACAGGGATTCACCGCTTAGTGCGTAAAAGCCCTTTTGATTCTAACAATCGCCGTCACACCTCTTTCAGCGCTGCCTTTGTTTATCCTGAAATTGATGACAATATCGATATTGAAATCAATCCAGCAGATTTGCGTATTGACGTTTATCGTGCATCTGGCGCGGGCGGTCAGCACGTGAATAAAACCGAAAGTGCGGTGCGAATTACCCATATTCCAAGCGGTATTGTGGTGCAATGTCAAAACGATCGTTCACAGCATAAAAATAAAGATCAGGCGATGAAACAGCTCAAGGCCAAACTTTACGAATTAGAATTGCAAAAGCAAAATGCCGAGAAGCAAGCAATGGAAGACAACAAATCCGACATTGGCTGGGGCAGTCAAATTCGTTCTTATGTACTTGATGATTCACGCATTAAAGATCTACGTACTGGCGTAGAAAACCGCAACACCCAAGCCGTGCTAGACGGCGATTTGGACAGATTTATTGAGGCGAGTTTAAAGGCTGGGCTATAAACTCAAGGTAACAAAATGACAATAAATGACATCAACAAAATTCTCAAGGCTCTGCCCTTTATTAATGATGATTTGATTTATTTCTATAATTATCATTCGAATAAAATTGAGAATAATAGTCTGACTTTAGGGGAAACGGTTACCGTTTTAAAAGACGGTTTTGGCGTATCAAAACCCCTTAAAGATATTCGCGATGTGGAAAATCATCATCGTGCATTGCATTTTGTCTTTGAATTAGCAAAATCCCAAGAACCTTTATCTTTGCGTACCATTCGTGAAATTCAGGCATTGGTTGAACCAGAAAGAACAGGATTTAGAACGCAGCTTGTTGAAATTCTAAATACTGATGTGAAAACCGCTGAGCCTTTTGAAATCAGTTTACGTTTGGAACAAATTTTAGAAAATTATCACAGCAAAGATAAAGACGAACAAGATTTTTTCTATAAATTAGCAGAGTTTCACATCGCTTTTGAGCGTATCCATCCTTTTATTGATGGAAATGGGCGTACTGGGCGGCTTTTACTGAATTTAGAATTACTCAAAGCAGGTTATCCGCTGACTACAATAAAGTTTGAAGATCGCCCAATGTATTACGATGCTTTTTCTGATGTGGAAAAAATGAAAATATTGCTGGAAAAAAGCGTCCAAGATACTATTGAGATGATTGTGGAAAAAGCAAAATAAACATTAAGATCACAATTTGTGATCTCAAAATCAAACAAATTTTATTTTTTAATAAAGGTAAAACAAAATGACAGAACAAACCCAAGAATTAGATTTAAACGGTGAAATGCTGGTTCGCCGTGAAAAATTGGCGGCATTGCGTAAAAAAGGCAATGCGTTTCCAAATACCTTCCGCCGTGATGCCCTTGCGCAGGATTTACATCAACAATATGATGAGGTTGATGGCGAAGCTTTGAAAGAACAAGGTGTGGAAGTGAAAGTGGCAGGACGTATTATGACACGCCGTATTATGGGTAAAGCGACTTTCGTTACCTTGCAAGATATGAGCGGACGCATTCAGCTTTATATCGCCCGCGATAACCTGCCTGAGGGCATTTATGCTGATGATGTGGGCAACTGGGATTTAGGCGATATTGTGGGCGTGAAAGGCACATTGTTCAAAACCAAAACCAATGAACTCACCATACGTGCCAGTGAAGTTCAGCTTTTAACCAAAGCCTTACGCCCATTGCCAGACAAATTCCACGGTCTTGCGGATCAAGAAATGCGTTATCGCCAGCGTTATTTAGATCTCATTTCTAACGAAGAATCTCGCCGCACTTTTATTATCCGTTCAAAAGTGATTGCCGGAATGCGTGAATATTTCATCAGCAAAGGCTTTATCGAAGTGGAAACCCCAATGTTGCAAGTGATCCCCGGCGGTGCAGCAGCACGTCCGTTTGTTACTCATCACAATGCTTTAGATATTGATATGTATCTGCGTATTGCCCCTGAGCTTTACCTCAAACGTCTTGTGGTGGGAGGCTTTGAACGCGTGTTTGAACTCAACCGCAACTTCCGTAATGAAGGGGTTTCTGTACGTCATAACCCTGAATTTACGATGATCGAATATTATCAAGCCTATGCGGATTATCACGATTTAATGGATAACACCGAAGAGTTGTTACGCAAGTTGGCCTTGGATATTTTAGGCACCACTATCGTCCCTTATGGCGAATATGAATTTGATTTTGGCAAGCCATTTGAGCGTATCACAATGCACGATGCGATTTTGAAATACGGCGCAGATAAAGGCATTGTGAAAGAAGATCTGTATGATTTAGATCGCGCCAAAGCATTAGCTACCAAACTAGGCATTGAAGTACAAAAATCTTGGGGCTTAGGCTCGATCGTCAATGCAATTTTTGAAGAAGTGGCTGAACATCACTTAATCCAGCCGACATTCTTAATGGCTCACCCTGCGGAAATTTCACCATTAGCACGCCGTAATGATGAAAACCCAGAGGTTACCGACCGTTTTGAATTATTTATCGGTGGCCGCGAAATTGGTAACGGCTTCTCAGAGCTTAACGATGCAGAAGATCAGGCTGAACGCTTTGATGCACAAGTTGCAGCAAAAGAAGCTGGCGATGATGAAGCGATGTTCAAAGATGAGGATTTTGTTACCGCACTTGAACACGGCTTGCCACCAACGGCTGGCGAGGGATTAGGTATTGATCGCTTAGCAATGCTCTTTGCCAACGCCCCATCAATCCGTGATGTGATTTTATTCCCAGCGATGAAGCATAAAGGATAATTTTTAATCAAATAGGGAAAGGTTAGCGATGATCTTTCCCTTTATTATGAAATGGCAACAAAATGAATAATTTAGCCCTAGAACAACTTCTTAACGAAAAACTTAACGCAGCGGAGATTTCTGACTATGCTCCCAATGGTTTGCAAGTGGAAGGCAGAGAGCTGGTGAAAAAAATCATTACTGGTGTAACCGCAAGCCAAGCCTTGATTGATTATGCCATTGCGCAAAATGCAGATGCCATTTTGGTACACCATGGTTATTTTTGGAAAAGTGAAAATCCCTGTATTCGTGGAATGAAAGGCAAGCGCATCAAGGCATTATTGCAAAATAATATTAATCTTTATGCCTACCATTTACCCCTTGATGTTCACCCTGAACTAGGTAATAACGCACAGCTTGCAGCGTTGCTTGGTATTGAAGATCTGCAACCGTTGGAACAAGGAAAATTCAGCATTCCCGTTTATGGCAAGTTAAAAACACCGATCAGCGGTGAAGCATTGGCGCAACGCATTGAACAGCAATTACAGCGCAAACCACTATTTTGTGGCGAAAATGCACCACACTTAATCCATAGCGTGGGAATTTGCACTGGTGGCGGACAAGGATATATTGATCTTGCCGCGCAACAAGGACTTGATGCCTATATTACGGGCGAAGTTTCCGAGCAAACCATTCATTCTGCGCGTGAACAAGGCATTAATTTCTTCGCCGCAGGCCACCATTGCACCGAGCGTTACGGCGTGAAAGCCTTAGGCGAATGGCTCGCGGAAAATCACGGTTTTGACGTGGAATTTAAAGATATTTACAATCCTGCGTAAAAAAATAGGAAAGCAAAGTGCGGTGTAAATTTTGCGAATTTTCAGGTCAGCTTTGTATAAGCGCTACTTTTCCCTTATACTATGCACAATTTTTTCATCACAAATAGGAATAAAAAATGGGTTTCTTAACTGGTAAACGTATTTTAATCACAGGTTTAGCAAGCAATCGTTCTATTGCTTATGGGATTGCGGCTGCAATGAAACGTGAGGGCGCAGAATTAGCTTTCACTTATTTAAATGATAAATTAAAACCACGTGTAGAAGAATTTGCCAAAGAATTTGGTTCAGACATCATTCTTCCCCTTGATGTGGCGAGCGATGAAAATATCACTCACTGTTTTGCGGAATTAAGCAAACATTGGGAAAAATTTGATGGCTTCGTACACGCCATCGCGTTCGCACCAGGTGATCAGTTAGATGGCGATTATGTAAACGCCGCAACACGCGAAGGTTTCCGCATTGCTCACGACATCAGCGCATACAGCTTTGTCGCAATGGCACAAGCTGCACGCCCTATGCTTAATCCAAATTCAGGTTTGGTAACACTCACCTACTTAGGCGCTGAGCGTGCAATTCCAAACTATAACGTAATGTGTTTAGCAAAAGCCTCTCTTGAAGCCAGCACCCGTGTGATGGCGGCAGACTTAGGTAAAGATGGTATCCGTGTAAATGCGATTTCAGCTGGCCCAATCCGTACGCTCGCAGCATCTGGCATTAAAAACTTCAAGAAAATGTTAGCAACCTTTGAAAATACTGCACCATTACGCCGTACTGTAACCATTGAAGATGTGGGTAATTCAGCAGCGTTCTTATGCTCTGATTTAGCTTCAGGGGTAACAGGTGAAGTGTTGCACGTTGATGCAGGTTTCAGCATTACCGCAATGAGCGAATTAGGTGCGGAATAATTTTAACTTTTACAAAAATAAGGCAGACCAATGCGTCTGCCTTTTGTCGTTTATTAAGAAAAAATAATTATGTTTCAAAATAACCCCTTACTTTCCCAATTAAAACAGCAAATTCGTGATAGCAAACCTGTGGTTGAAGGCGTGGTGCGCGGTTCAGACAAGGCATTCGGCTTTTTAGAAACGGAGAAAAAAAGCTATTTCATTCCCCCTGCTGCAATGAAAAAAGTGATGCATGGTGATAAAATCAAAGCGCGCATTGAAACCATTGGCGATAAAGAACAAGCCGAACCAGAAGAATTGCTTGAGCCAATGCTAACCCGTTTTATCGCCAAAGTGCGGTTCAATAAAGACAAAAAATTGCAAGTGCTGGTGGATCACCCCCAAATCAATCAACCCATTGGCGCAAATAAAGCCAAAGCGGTAACGGAAGATCTGCAAGAAGGCGATTGGGTGGTGGCAGAATTAAAAACGCACCCACTGCGTGATGATCGCTTTTTGTTCGCTCAAATCACACAGTTCATTTGCCAAAAAGACGATGAATTTGCCCCTTGGTGGGTAACCCTCGCGCGCCATCAG